>JADGCL010000081.1 GCA_015229005.1 Magnetococcales bacterium | reverse complement strand
AATTGGCGCGGGAAGAAGGACGACAGGAAGGACGGCAGGAAGGACGGCAGGAAGGCAAACAGAAAGGCAAGGCGGCCTTGCTGTTGAAGCTCCTCCAACGACGCTTTGGACCGCTGCCCGGATGGGCGTCCGAGAAGATCCTCTCAGCCGATCAGGAGTTGGTCGAGGATTGGTTTGACCAAGCTCTCGATGCCCGATCCCTGGAGGAGGCCTTTGCGGAGCGCTCGTAGGCGGGGCGCCTTGCCTGGCGCGCAGGAGCCTGAAGCTGCCAAACGCTTTACTGCCAATAACGGAGAAAGTTCGGCGTGATCTGAACTTTTCCTGATTGATCAATACGATGGGCCTATCTGGCGTCCCCTTCGCCCACCAAAAATCAGCCAAGCCCTTCTCCATGCTGCACCGCAATGCGAACGGAGAATTTTCCGAAGTGGGTGTCCTTTTCTCCGCCAGAGGAAAGCGCCCCCTCAGTGTGTCATCCCTCGGATTGAGACAAAATTCTGCTCACAGCCACTTGCCAGAGCAGGTTGGAAGCCCGAATTGGTGCCGTGCGGATTGAAGTCGGTCCTAATAGCCCATTGAAAAACTCGCATCCCACCTCAGCGGTTGGTAAAATCGCCGAATTCTGAACTGTTCCACCTCACCGGCCGTAGAGGAACAGGATCGTGGGAAACAACATGCAACTGCCGTCAACTGACCGGCTTGGCGCAGGAAGGAGCCGGTTTTACCTGAAGGATGCGAAATCCGTCACCGGCAGTCACCGGATTGACCTGGTACGTCCACAGGTTGCCGTCGGTCGCAAGGCGGGCGCCGAAGACCCGGGAGTCCAGTATCTCGTCATCGATCGCAGCTCCATCAGCCGCAAACACGCTCTGTTGAAGATCGATGGAGCCCTTCTTACTGTCACCGATCTTGGCAGTGGCAACGGCACGTTTGTCAACGATGAGAAAATTGCCGGAACAGTCCCCCTGCAACCAGGCAATATTTTAAGATTTGACGAATTTGTCTTCGAGTTATGTAAGGCATCCCAGGAAGAGATGCCATCTGTCCCTCTTGCGCCACCAGAGGTCGATCGGGGCCGCACTGGCGTGATCAGGGTGGCCGAGGTGTCGGAGTCGGCTATACCGGGAAGGATTGAAACGGTTCCTTCCGGCCCCTCATTGGCAGTGCCGCCAGCGGAGATGCCGAAAGCCTATCTTCTGGGCAAGGTCGGGGTCCTGGGAAGGGAGCGGGTGGAGCTCGAGAACCGCCTCTTGATCATCGGTCGCAGGGAGGGGGCGCCGGCACCCAATTGCCACTACCTGGTATTGCCGGACAATGCCGTCAGCCGGCGGCACGCTTCAATCGAGTGGCGCAACAGGGAATTCATTCTGGTCGATGGCGGCAGCAGCAATGGCACCCTTCTCAATGGAGAACAGGTTATCGGTGAGGTTTCATTGGTTCACGGCGACCTGATCGGGATAGCGAACTTTGAATTGACCTTTATGTCGCCTCAGGGGATGCAGGCCATTTCACCGGTTTTGCCAGCGGCGCAGGAGGCTCCCGCAGCAGAGCCCCCCCCCGGGTCGGAGTTTGAACCTGAGGCAGTCTCGCCCCCCCCGAGAATGGTCGGGACAGAGTCGACATTGGGTCAGTCAAGCCCTGGGGCCGGAGCCTGGGAAGCTGAGCTGGCAGTGTTGCGGACCGACCTCGAGGTGCGTAATCGGCAGGCCGAGGCACACAGGCAGATCGAGGAGTTGCGTCTGGGTGAGATGACGGTGCGCTTGCAGGAAGGTGTGGCGGAGACTGCCGCGCTTAAGCAGCAATTGGAGTCGAGTCGCACTCTCCTTTCCGAGCAGGAAGCAAGCCTCGCCGAGCGACAAGGCAGGCTCCTTGAACAGGAACGGCAACTGGCGACGGCAAGAGAGGGACTGGAGAAATGGCTTGCCGAGAGGGAGGCGTCGCTGAGGGAACATGAGGCGGCGCTGATGACCCAGTCGATAGGTCTGGAGAGGGGGCTGGCTGAGCGTGAGGCGTCGTTACAGATGCGGGAAGCGCAGATGCTCGCCGAGGGCAGATCGGAGGTTGGAAGGTTACAGCAGCAACAAGAAGCCCTCGCCTCTCGTGAGAGCGAGTTTACCACAAAGATACTCGTTGAGCAGGAAGAATTGGCCAATAGCAAGGCAGAGTTGGCGGTTCGTGAGTCTGGTTTGGTTGAACGTGATGCCACCCTGGCCGCACTTGCCGCTCGCCTGCAGGTCGCCGAGGAGTCACTGCGCACAAGGGAGCAGGGGCTTAGTGAGCGCGAACAGGAACTGGCAGCAGGAGAGGCAGCGGCCAAGTGTCGGCACGATGAACTGGTGGCATCAATAACAGCACGGGAGGAGGCGGTATCCAGACGAGAGTCGCGGTTGGCAGAGACCGAAGGTGAAGCGCATGCACGCGCGGCAGAAGCTCTCCTGGCCGAAAGTCGCCAGAAGGCCCAGCTTGAACAATGGGAAGCACGGCTACAGGCGACCGAGAAGGCATCCTTGGCGGCAACGGCTGCTCGGCAGGAGGAACATGAACGTCTCCAGACCGAGCTTGCGAGTGGCCGGGCCGAACTCGAAAAATTGACGGCAGCAGCGCGGCAGTTGCATGAGGCCGCGGCCCGTGAGCTGGAGGGGAAGCGCCAAGCCCTCGACAAGAGGAAGGCCAGTATCCGCGAGCTTGAAAATGCCTTTCGGACCGAGCGGGCGGCGATTGAATCGACCCGACTTGCCGAACAGGCGGCTCAGGAGAAGGCTTTGTCCGAACAGAAGGAGGACCTGGCCAGACGCGAACAGGAACTTGAGGTGATGTTGGCCGAGGCAAAGGCGCTTCGGGGTGAGAAAGAACAGGCCGAGCAGGAGTGGGCCAACTCTCTGGCACATCGAGAAGGTGAGCTTTCCAGTCGCGAACGCGTGTTGGAGGATCGGGCCTCAGCTCTGGAGGAGTCTTCTCGCCATCGCGAGACGGTTTTGGCTGAACGTGAAGTGGCTCTGGTTGACCGCGAAGCAGCTCTGGTTGACCGCGAGACAGCTCTGGTTGACCGCGAAGCAGCTCTGGCCGCCGAATCGGCGGAGGCGGCAGTTCGCCAGAGAAATGCAGCGAACGTAGTCGAAGCGCGGATGGCCAGTCTGGAGGTCAGCGAAGCGGCTCTTGCTGAGGCTTCGGCACTCCTGCTAGCCCAGAGACAAGCATTCGATATCGATTCGGCGGAACACCGAAAGGAGTTGGTCGCACAGCGCTCCAAGCTTGAGAGTGAGATTACGGCGCTGACGACTCGCGAGGCGGCGCTGGTCGAGTCCACGGCGGCGTTGGCGACCGAGCGACAGGCGATCGAGGCCAAGTCGCTCGAGATTCGAAACGCATCGACCGAACGGCAGTCGGAGTTGGCCGCACGGCTTTCAGAGCTGGAGAGCAGAGCCGAAGCCCTGACGGCTCGGGAGGCGGCGGTCGAGGCCAAGGGTAAGGCGCTGCATACGACATTGGCAGATCTGGAAGCGGCGTTGGCGACCGAGAGGCGGGCGTTCGAGGCCGAGTTGCTTGAGCGTCAGGACGCCCTGGTGGCACGGCGTTCAGAGCTTGAGGCCGAAACCGAGGCGCTGACCGCACGCGAGGCATCGCTAACTGAGGCTGCGAAGGCCCTGGAAGCCCAGAGGCTGGTGGCAGAGAAAGCGTCACTTGAGCGCCAAAGTGCCCTGGTGGCACAACAGTCGGAGCTTGACATCCGGCAGTTGGAGCTCACCAAACAAGCCTCGGTCTTGACTTCACGTGAGGCGGCACTGACCGAGGCAACTGCGGCGGTTGCAACCTTACAGCGGTCTGTGGAGGCCGAGTCGCGGCAGCATCAAGACGAATTGGTGGCCCGCGATGCGGAGTTGCAAAAGCAGGCCGGTGAGTTGGCGGTCCGCGATGCGGAGCTGCAAAAGCAGGCCGGTGAGTTGGCGGTCCGCGATGCGGAGCTGCAGCAGCAGACCGGTGAATTGGCGGCCCGCGATGCGGAGCTGCAAAAGCAGGCCGGTGAGTTGGCGGCCCGCGATGCCGAGCTGCAGCAGCAGACCGGTGAATTGGCGGCCCGCGATGCCGAGCTGCAAAAGCAGGCCGGTGAGTTGGCGGCCCGCGACGCGGAGCTGCAAAAGCAGGCCGGTGAGTTGGCGGCCCGCGATGCCGAGATGAAAATGCAGGCCGGTGAGTTGGCGGCCCGCGATGCCGAGCTGAAAATGCAGGCCGGTGAGTTGGCGGCCCGCGATGCCGAGCTGAAAAAACAGGCCGAGGTATTGGCGACCCGTGAGGCGGCCTCGCTGGCTGAAGTCGGGCAGCAGCAAACCGACCTGGCGTCACAACGGGCGGAGCTGGCACGGCAGACCGAGGATCTTGCGACCCGGCGTCGAGAGGAGGCGCTGTTGGCCGAAGAGCGGACGGCTTCACTCTCCGGTCGGGAACAGGACTTGGCGGCCAGGGAGTCGGAAGTTGTTGCCCACCTTGCGGCACGAGAGACCGAGTTGGATGGGCAACGTCAGGAGTTGGCGGCCAGGAGCGAGAATCTCGAGATCAGGGAAAGAGAACACCAGGCAGTAATGGCGGAAACGGCTCTTCGGCTCCAGGAGGCTGAACTCTCCCAGCGGGAAATGAGCGATTCCCTGGAGCGGCGTGAATCCGAGCTGAAGCAGGCCGAAGCAGCCCACCAATCTCGCCTTGGATCCTGGGAGAACCGGTTGCAGACCGAGGCAACGCTTCTTTCCCGGCGCGAGGAAAAAGTCAAGCTTGCGGAAGCCGACATCCTCCTGCGGCAGGAGGCAGAAGTTGGGGACCGCAAGTTGGCCATGGAGGAGATGCGCCACCGGGTCGAGGAAGAGCGGCTGCGGATGTTGGAGATGATCGATCGTCGCGAAGAGAGGCTGGTCGTTCGCGAGTCCGAGTCTCTGTCCCGTCTTGAGGCCGAACGCCAAAAAATCGAAGAGACATCAAAATTGCGGTTCAACGCCGACCGGGAACGCCTGGAGTCACTTTTCCAGAGTCAATGGGGTTCCCTGACGGATCGCGAAGAGGAACTCAAGAAAAACCAGCAGGTATTTTCCGAGTGGCAGGAGAGAGCCAGGGAGGAGAAGGCACGCTGGGATCGAGAGTTTCAGGGGCGGTTGGAGTCGTTGCAGAGCCAGGAACGGGAAATTGCCCAGCGCTTGAAACAGGAGCAGGAGGCATTGCGCACTCGGGAAGAGCTGGCCACCAATCAGTTGCTTCGCGAAAAAGAGGCGTTAAGGCAACGCGAGATGGATCTCCTGCGGTTGGAGGATTCGCTTAGGGAACAGAAGCAGGAGTTGCAAAAAGAGTCGTTGCGGCTGGAAGAGCGTCAGCGGCGCAGTATTGCGACTTCCCTTCTGTCCAGGGAGCAGGAGATGCGTCGACAGGCGTCGATTTCGTCACCAAGGACAAAAACGCCACCACCCCAGGAGAGTGGACCTGCCCAGGGCTCGTTGATATCACATTATTTGGACAAAGATGAGGCGCCAGCGGCGCCGAGGGAACGCCCGAAATCGCTGATTGCAGAGCTGGCAGGTGAACTGGACGATGAGTAAGGCGTCCGGTCACTCACCGACCCCTTTTGCCGAAGGGCCATCCTTGGCCATTCCGTTCGACGGAAGACGAATACAATTTTTCGTCTTCTTCGGGAAAATATTCAGCATAACCGATTGATTCCAGAGGCGCCTTCCGGCGCTGCAGGACCTGTTGCAAATTGCGACAGGTCCCCAACACTTTCTCGTCAACGCGAAATCCTGGAGGCTTGAGTTCGGCAGCGGGCATCTCGCACCTGTTGACATCCTCTGCCCCGAAAGGGCATTATGTGCCGCACGCTTGCTGGGTTGGCTTGCGCTGCCGGGGTCGTGTGGCGGCTGCGGTGTGTTCCACGGTGATTTGACCAGGAGGATAGACAGTGAACCCGACACTCTTCGTGGCAGTTTTGTCCCCTGTCCTTTTGGGCAGCCAACCCGTTTCCGAAGCCTCGGCAACGCCCCAATGCGCCGGTAACGCCACTACCGCCAGGATTTGTCCCAGTGAGGGTGTATCCCTCTACCCCGGGCAGGTGCAAAACCTGGTGGGTGCCTTTGGTCCGTCGGCTCGCCCAGAGGCAACCTACGGGGTGGCCCATTCCTGGCAGGTTGCCGGTCTTTCTTCGCCCAAGGGTGGTCCTGGTGGCGGAGACTCCGCCTCGCCCAAGGGTGGTCTGGGCGGACCCGGTTCGTCCGGTGGGGGTGGTGGCGGCAAGGGGCTTCCAAACAGAGGGGCCTTCAACGGCGGGCCCGGTGCCCACCTGTTCATGTCCTCAGGGGTGGTGTAGTAGCACCTCCTCCGGGCGGGTTGTGTGGGGTTGCCTCCCGCACCCGGGTTCTGATGAGAAGCTTGCACATAGTGGGGGTTCGTGCCCCTTGACTCTGGTAGCGGGGTGAGCTTGGCTCACCCCGCTGCTCGGGTGTCCGCTCGGCCTTGCCATTCGAGAAGCCGGTCGGTGATTCCTGGAGAACCGGTCGCCAGTTCCGTCGAAACCGAGAGGCCCGTCGATAAGCGGGCCGCGCCGGTCAGGGGGGCCGACGAGATTCAGTGCAGGGTACAACCTGTTTGAATATGGGCTTCTTCAACAGGCCGCCAAGGGGGGTTGGCCTCCAGGTGGTCCCTGCCACTTCGAGTGCAACATGCCTGACTCCTGCCCTACCCTCCCCCCTTCCCGCACGGACATGGAGCGCCTGTTTGGCTTGGCGGTGAGCCGCAACGGCTTTGTCTTCGACCCGGTAAGCGGACAAAGCTTCACGGTCAATGCCACTGGGCTGGCGACCCTTGAGCTGTTGCAACGCGGAGCTTCTGTTCAAGAAACGGCGCGCCAAGTATCGGAGATCTATTCCGTGGCATGGGAGGTCGCCTTGAGTGCCGTCGAGGGATTCATCCGCCAACTGGCCGACGTTCTTCCGTGACCCCGGAGGGCCGCACAACCGGTTGGCGCTCCTGGAATGTCGCCATCACCGGGATGAACGCACAACCTGACAATCCCGCTCCAGGGATGGCCGTAGCTCGCTGCCTGAGACAACATCCCGAGTTCCACGGTCGTCTGATAGCCCTGGGGTATGACGCCCTGGACGCCGGGCTCTACCATGAGCAATCCTGCGACGAGGCCTTCCTGCTCCCCTACCCCTCCATGGGCGAAGCGCCGTTGTTGGAACGACTGCAGGAGATACACCAGGCAGTGCCCCTGGATGCGGTTATCCCTTGCCTGGATGCGGAGTTGGCCAACTATCAAGGTTTACAGCCCGCCCTGGAAGGGATGGGGATCGCCGCCATGTTGCCCAGTCGGTGCGCTCTGGCGGCCCGGGGCAAGGAACGCCTCGCAACCCTGTGCGAAACAGCAGGGATAGAAACCCCGGAGACCCGCACCGTCAACGATCTCAGTTTTTTCGACAAGTGCCATCAATCGGGTTGGACCTATCCACTGGTCATCAAGGGACGCGCCATTGATGCCCAATTGGCTTACAACGCCGAGCAGGCCAAGGCCGCCTCTTGGCGCATTGCCAAACAGTATGGGCATTCCGTCCTGGTCCAGCGTTTCGTCCCCGGTTACGAAGTCAACTTATCTGCCGTGTGCGACATCGAAAGCACGCTTCTGGGTGCGGTGATGATGCGCAAACGGGCCACTACAGACAAGGGCAAAGCCTGGGCGGGAATAACCATCGAAGACCCCGAACTGCTGGCCATGGCGCAGACCTTGGTGAGCCATCTCTCCTGGCAGGGTCCCCTGGAGGTGGAGGCCTTGCGCGGCGATGACGGCAAACTCTATCTGGTGGAAATCAATCCTCGATTTCCTTCCTGGATCTATTTGAGCCACGCTGCCGGACGTAACCTGCCTGTACTCCTGATGCGCCTGCTGGCAAAGGAGAGCTGTCCCGACCTGCCCGCAGTGAAGAGGGGAACCCAGTTCATCCGCCACGCCCAGGATGTCGTCGTCGATCTCGAACGCTGGGCCACCATGGTAACCACCGGGAATCAAACCCCGCCGCCCGCCCGATGAAGGCCCCTGTCCATGGATAGATCGTCATCCGCGCCACTCGCCTGGGAACTTCCCATGATCCGGCCCCTGCGTCAGGGGGCCATCAACACCTTTGCCCATCGGCGCAACGAGGTTCCCTGTTCCGACATCGATGGCGTCCCCATCGATGGTCTGGTGGCCCGTCACGGTTCGCCCCTTTTCATCACCTCGGAAAACCGCCTGCGCCACAATGTCCGCACCATCCGTCGGGCCCTCGAGCGCCACCACCCCGCCGTCGTCCATGCCTGGTCCTACAAGACTAATATCACCGCCGCCATCTGCCGTATTCTACACCAGGAAGGCTCCTGGGCCGAGGTCGTCTCCCGGTCAGAGTATGAAAAAGCACGGCTCCTGGGCGTCCCCGGCAACCGGATCGTCTTCAACGGTCCCTACAAGCCACGTGCAATATTGGAGCGGGCCATCGCCGAAGGGGCACTCATCCACCTGGACCATCTGGACGAGTTGAACCTCATCGAGGCCATTGCCAGAGAACAAAACCGAGTGGCCCCGGTGGCGTTGCGCCTCAATTTCAATACCGGCATCACCGAACCATGGAGCCGCTTCGGCTTCAACCTGGAAAACGGCCAGGCCACCGAAGCGGCTGTGCGCATCCGGCTTTCCCCGCACATGAACCTGAACGGTTTGCACAGCCACATCGGCACCTTCATCCTCGATCCCCGCGCCTTTGGGGAGCAGGTGCGCCTCATGACCGACTTTATGCGCGAGTTGGAGCAGGAGGACAATACCCGCATCGCCTACCTGGATATTGGCGGCGGCTTTCCGTCACGCAATGGCTTGCAGGGAGTGCAATCCCCCCCGGAACAAGCGGTTCCGGAGTTGGATGAATTTGCCGAAGCAGTGGGAAAAGCGCTGAAAAAAGGCTTGTCCGACCGCCCCGGCCCGCCGCCGGTGCTGATTTTCGAAAGCGGTCGTGCCGTCGTCGATGATGCCCAGTCGTTGGTCACTACCGTCGTCGGAACCAAGCGCCTGGTGGATGGCCGGCGCGGGATCATCCTGGACGCAGGTATCAACCTGATGCTGACGGCGTTGTGGTACAACCACCCGGTCCGATTGGTTCACCCCAAGGGGGGCATACCGGAAGAGACAGTGCTCTACGGGCCGCTGTGCATGAACATCGATTCCATGCGTCAACTGGTCAGTCTGCCGCCGCTCGAGTTGGGCGACCGCCTGGTGTTCTCGCCTGTGGGCGCCTACAACAACACCCAGTGGCTACAATTCATTGAATTGCGCCCCCCGATCATCCTGGTGACCCCCCAGGGCGGCGACGAGGTGATCCGTCAAGGGGAAACCCTGACCTCCCTGTGCGAACACGAGCGGATGCCGCCGCATTTGGATACCTCCCCGGGTGAGTGGCAACCGCCGGTCCGATAACAAATCGGACCGGTCGGCAATTCACGGGGGCAATCAACCCCAAGGAAAGTCCATCACGGCCAAACAGGCCATCCGCCATCAGAGGACTTGCACCTGGATGGAGCGGGGCTTGGCCTCCTCCATCTTGGGCAGGACCACATCCAGAACACCCAGCACGCGTTTGGGGACTTCCTCCGACCGGGCAGGATCGTATTCGAAGAGGATCGCCGGCCCTTGCGCCGTGCCCCCGCGTTGAACCCACCTCCAGGATTTTGAATTCGCCTTTTTTCCCGGCTTTTTTGGAATTTGAACCGGCGTTTCATCCATCTAGACCAGGCCGCACTCCAGGATGGCGTCGCGCATGTTCTGCAACGGGGACTGCGGCCAAGTGTACAAAGCGCACCGGGGACAATGGAGCCGGGTCGAGGGCTCTCATCCGCTTCAAACGGAGACGCCAGGAATAGAAGGATTGGAACGTCAAACCCCGCACCCCAGCGTACTGCCGAATAGTCCCGCCGCCGGCCTGACAAGCCTGAACGTACTCAAGCTTGAATCGTTGCTGCGCGATCAACGCCGAGACCTGAATCGAATTGCCCATGGTTTGCCCTCCTGAAAATGGTTTCAGAAAGAGTTAACCCGATCAAAAATCAATGGAACCATGGAGAAAAATGGGCGCTTACTTTCAAAAGGTGTTGCGTTCCAAACGGTGTTGCGTTCCAAACGGTATTGCGTTCCAAACGGTATTGCGTTCCAAACGGTGTTGCGTTCCAAATCATCAGGCCGAAAACATGGTTTGAATCGGTTTCTGAGGCCCGGAAATTCCAATTTTTCCGTCATGAAAGTGTGCCATCAAAACAATATTCACGATTTCTTCGAGCACGAAAGTTTGTTGTTTTTGAAACAAAATATCCAGATTAACATCAAATTTTCGACAGTGGTTCAATGCCATTTTCTATGTCTTTTGTTGCTTATTAATTTTTCCGGCACGTTGTTTGCCTCTATCGTATATTGAGCAGGCCGCCACATACAGAAACGGCATGCCATGGAGCAGTTCAGTATATGTATCGGCGTATTTCCTGTTCTAGCCGTGAGGTGCCATTGTGCAATCATGTCAACAGGCATTTAGACTGGTGATGGGAATCGGATCGCTGATCGTTATTGTCTAGTTGCCTGAATGAGCATGATATTACAATGTCTCTTTTGGTGAGTTGGCCGCCAGAATGCGCGGGTCGCCCTGAACTCATTTTAATAGCATGACAACTTTGCACAATTAAGGAGAAAGCACATGACATATCCGGTTCTCTATGGAAACCCCGTTCAGCTCAACAAGAAAGATTTTTCCTCTATAGGAATCACGACCTGGGGAAAAGGCTTGTCATTTACTGCTGGTGCCCATCAAGTGCCGGCTCTATGTTCCGAATTTGCGGTGGGGTGCCTGCACTACCCGATCGTATTTTCTCGTGATGCGTCTGGCTTGGTCGTTCCGTTGTTTCTGCTTGGATATCGGGAGGGGGAGAATCTCTACCTGGATAAGCATGGGAAGTGGTTAGTCACGTATATTCCCTCGTATGTGCGCCAATACCCTTTTATACTCTCTGATGACAATAAGAATGGAGGCGAGGCCCAGGTATGGATTGATCGTGATGGTTTTGTCCAGGACGAGTCTGGCGAGCGGCTTTTTGATGAGGCTGGCGAGAATTCTCCCTATTTGAACAAGGTTTTTGACCTGCTGCGCTACTCGATGGCTTCCAAAAGGCTTACTCAGGTCTTTTGCGCACGTTTGCTTGAGCTTGATCTTTTTGTGGATCAGGTCGCCAATATCGCCCTTGATGATGGCAGTCAGTATGCTGTGCAAGGAATGATGATGGTTGATGAGATCAAATTGAACCAATTGGATGATGACACCATCCTGGAACTGTTTCGTTCCGGATTTCTTGGCTGGATCAACTGTCACATGATTTCCAGGGCCAATCTCCAGGGATTGCTGACCTTGAAATCGAAAAGCACGCCCTGATACCGACATAACAGTAATGTGGCTCGTGCAGAGTGGATAAGCCAAAACACCTCCCTCTGCACGGCCACAAGAATAGCTTGTAGCCTGAAGACTGACCCATACGCTTCTGGAGTGCGTACCGCTGCAGTGTGGGCCTTGGCCGTATTGTCGTTCCTTGTTCCCTTTGAGCCACAAGATGTTGAGTGCAACTCACCAGTAACGTCTCATTCGCTTACCAATAAATGTATTGATTATGTGGCATAAGACTACGACATTTCACTGTCTTATCTTGCGTAAGCAGAAAATGCCAACCATGTGTCAGGAAATCAATACGCTGAGTCGGTACCTGTACAGACAAACCTGGGCGTGAGGCTGAAAAGACCAGGGTTATTGATATGAGTTTTTCAATGGTTCCTGGTCGACCGCCATCATCAACCCTGGTTTTATTTTCTTTGAGTAAAACTAGACTTTAGAAAGGAAATTTTTCATGAATACCTCTCGCGTTCTAGGGCTGTCTGCCATCGGCGGTTTGACAAGGGATCGCTTCGCGTCCAAAAGTGCCCTGCTGCCCATTTTATTGGTTGCTGGCGGGATGTTCATCACAGGGAGTTCGTCGGCGCTGGATCTGACCATCACTCCAGGCACCACCCAAATTTTCTCACCGAACACAACAACTATTACTTTATCACCTACGACTGTAGGGAATTCTCTGGATTTCGCAAATATTAACGGTGGAAGCCCATCCACCCGTGGCGGTAGTCTGGTTATTGGCGGCAGTGACGGAGTCACCATTACGGCTGGCACGGTGTTTACCCTGGCCAACACGACCGGCGACATGCTGCTGACCGCCCTGACCCTGCAAGGTGGTCAAGGGGCAGCGGCGACGGGAGGTGGGGCTGGTGGTGCCGGTGGCGCCTTCACGGCAGCCACCTTCGCCGGTGTTACCAATGCTTCAACGCTCAATTTGCTTACCGGTGACGGCAAGGCGGGAATAGATGGGGTGGACAACGCTGGTGGCGCCGGTGGCGCCATTGCGGCCAGTACGTTCCAGGGGTTGGTGACGGGTGCGGTCAATGTCGGCACGGGAGCTGGCGCCATCGGTGGTAATGG
>JADGCL010000080.1 GCA_015229005.1 Magnetococcales bacterium | reverse complement strand
TGGCGATTCTCCTCGACCGTGGCGACCAGGGCGATGCGGACGTAGGGCGCCCCGGGATTTCCCGCTCCGCCCTCGCGCCCCAGATAGGCCCCCGGCAACACCGTCACATTGTATTCGGCAAACAGCCTCCGGGCAAAGGCCTCTCCGCCCCCGGGCACCCGCAACCAGGGTCAAAAGTACCAGCAGGATGGTGAGGGCAATCTCGTTGGGGGTCTTCTGCCGCCTGGCCCCCTCCACCATGCCAATCATGCGGTCCAGGAAGGTCTCGCCGGGATTGACCGCGATCCGCACCATCAGCCAGTCGGAGAGTACCCGGGTGCCGCCGGTGACGGCGGAAAAATCGCCGCCCGACTCCCGGATCACCGGGGCCGATTCGCCGGTAATGGCGGATTCGTCCACCGAGGCCACCCCCTCGATCACCTCACCGTCGCCGGGGATGACCTCGCCGATGGTGACCAGCACCACGTCTCCCCGGCGCAGGGATTCGGAAGGGACGATCTCCCACCTGGCGTCGGGGCGCGGTTCGCGCAGTTTCTTGGCCAGCACGGTGCGGCGCAATCCCTTGAGAGCGGCGGCCTGGGCCTTGCCCCGGCCTTCCGCCACCGCCTCGGCGAAGTTGGCGAACAGCACCGTGAACCACAACCACAGGGCAATCTCCAGGATGAACCCGGCGGGGGCTTCCCCCTGGCCAAGCAGGGACTGGACGAACAGACCGCTGGTCAGCAGACTGCCCAGCCAGACCACAAACATCACCGGATTCCCGAGCTGATAGCGGGGGGAGAGCCGTTTGAAGGAGTCGATGACCGCCTCCCGGAGGAGGGCGGGATCGAGCAGGGGGGCTTGTTGCTGCATGGCAGGTCTCCCGTCAGCGTCCGCCGATCATGTGAACGTGTTCCACGATGGGGCCAAGGGCCAGCGCCGGGAGAAAGGTCAAAGCGCCGACCACGAGTACCGTGCCGATCAGCACCGCCACGAACAGCGGGGTGTGGGTGGGCAGGGTTCCGACCGAGGGGGGAATGCTCTTCTTCGCCGCCAGCGATCCGGCGATGGCCAGCACCGGGATGATCACCCAATAGCGGGCCAGCAGCATGACGATCCCCAGCAGAGTGTTGTAAAAAGGAGTGTTGGCCGACAGGCCGGCGAAGGCGCTACCGTTGTTGTTCCCCGCCGAGGAAAAGGCATAAAGGATCTCCGAAAAACCGTGGATTCCCGGATTGGCGAGTCCCGCCCGTCCCGCCTCCGTCACCACCGCCACAGCGGTTCCCAGGAGTACCGACAGGCATGGGACAAGAATGGCCACGGCGGCCATCTTCATTTCAAAGGCCTCGACCTTCTTGCCCAGGTATTCGGGGGTGCGTCCGATCATCAACCCGGAGACGAAGACCCCCACCAGGACAAAGACGATCATGCCGTACAGCCCAGACCCCACCCCGCCGAAGATCACCTCGCCCAACTGCATCAGCCACATGGGGGCCAAACCGCCCAGGGGGGTGAAGGAGTCGTGCATGGCGTTGACCGAGCCGTTGGAGGCAGCGGTGGTGGCCGTGGCCCAGATGGCCGAATCGACGATGCCGAAGCGCACCTCCTTGCCTTCCATGTTGCCGCCGGGGGCCTGCCCGGAAACCGTCGTGTCCAGACCCAAACGCCGGAACAAAGGGTTGCCGGACTCTTCCGCCCACACGCACAGGGCCAGCATCGCCACAAAGACCATGGTCATGGCCGCCAGGATCGCCACCCCCTGTCGGTCATCCTTCACAAAGCGCCCGAAGGTGAAGCAGAGGGCCGCCGGGATCAGCAGGATGGAGAGCATCTCCAGCAGGTTCGAAAGCGGCGTGGGGTTCTCCAGGGGATGGGCGGAGTTGACGTTGAAGAATCCCCCGCCGTTGGTTCCCAGTTGCTTGATCGCCACCTGGGAGGCCGCCGGTCCCAGGGCGATGACCTGCTCCCGAGCCAGTTTTTTCTCCAGCACCGGTTGTCCGGAGGCGCCCAGGAGGAGTTGGCCGTCGGGACCGATCGCCGCCTGTTCGTAGGCCACCGGCTGGACAAGCTGCACGGTCCGGTAGGGATCGAAGCTCTGCACCACCCCCTGACCGACCAACAGCAGGGACAGGATCAGGCTCAAAGGCAGCAGGATGTAGAGGACCGAGCGGGTCATATCCACCCAGAAATTGCCGAGACCCACGGACTCCCGCCGGGTGAAGGCGCGCATCAGGGCAGCCAGCACCGCCATGCCGGTGGCCGCCGAGACGAAATTCTGCACCGTCAGTCCCAGCATCTGGGTCAGGTAGGACAGGGTGATCTCGCCGCCATAGCCCTGCCAGTTGGTGTTGCTGGCGAAACTGACGGCGGTGTTGAAGGCCGAATCCGGGCTGATGTTGGCCATCCCCTGGGGATTGAACGGCAGCCAGGCCTGCACCCGCTGGAGCCCATAAACCACCAAGATACCCAGCAGGTTGAAGATCAACACCGACCCGGCGTAACGGGTCCAGGGCATCTCCTCACCTGGACGGACGCCGCAGAGTCGGTAGATGCCGCGCTCCACGGGGTCGACCCAGCGCAGAAATGACGGCAGGCCCGGGCCATAAATCCGCGCCATGTACAAACCCAGGGGCCAGGCAAGGAGGAGCAGGGAGACCAGATACAGGGCGATCCGAAGATATCCGTTGGCGCTCATGAGAATTTCTCCGGCAGAAACAGAACCATCACCAGATAGACGAACACACAGGCAGCCAAGGCCGCTCCGATAAGATAGAGAATCGACATCAGCGCCTCCGCAACCGTTCGATCAAGGGGACGAGAAGTGCCGATCCTGCAAAGAAGCCAACGGCCAGAACGAGAAACAAGGGTTCCATGGTGTGATCTCCATGCCGGAGTGATTTCATGGGACCGATGCTAGAAGATAAAAAATCAAAATGGGCTATAACGTGATGCGGAATGGATCAAAATTTCGTAAAAAAAAGCCCCGCCAGAGGCGGGGCCAGGTTTCACCAAAAAACGTCCCGGTTCAGATCGTCTCGGGAACCATGTCGATCGCCCCGCAAGGGCACTCGGTCACACAAAGACCGCAACCCTTGCAGTAGTCGTACTTGAACTCGAACCCCTGCCCCGGCCCCACCTTGATGATGGCATTGTCCGGACAGGCGCCATAGCAATTGTCACACTCGAAGCAGTTGCCACAGCTCATGCACCGCCGCGCCTCGTAGAGGGCATTGCTCTCATCCAGATTGCCCAACACCTCCTCGAAACCGGACTGCCGCCGGATCAGACTCAACGCCGGCTGGATGGTCTTGGGGGCATCAGCATAGTACCAGGAATTGAGCTTCTCGAACTTGGCGATCTTCCCCCGCGGCGGGTGAACATAGGTCTCACCGCGAAGGTAGGCATCGATCTGCCGCGCCGCCAGCTTGCCATGCCCCACCGCCAGGGTGAGGTTCCGCTCCGCCGGGATCAGATCACCACCAGCCCAAACCCCCTCGCGACCGCTCCTGAGAAGATTGTCGACCTTGACCCCGTCGCCGACAAACTCCAACCCGGGGACTCCCTTCAGGAAGCTGTTGTTATCCACCAGCTGCCCCAGGGCCATGACCACGGTATCGACCTTCTCCAGGTACTCGAACCGACCGGTGGGATTGGAACGGTTGGTGTCGGTCAGGACCCGCTCCTCCAACACCAGCCCACCGTTCTCGATCCGCTCGATGGTCCGCAGAACGCGAAGCTCGATCCCCTCCTCCAGGGCCTCGACCACCTCGAAATCATGGGCCGGCATCGTCGCCCGGGTGCGGCGATAGACGATGATCACCTCCTTGGCCCCGAGACGGATCGCCGAACGGGCGGCATCGATGGCGACGTTGCCGCCGCCGTAGACCGCAACCCGTTTGCCGATGTCCAGTTGCGCCCGCTTGTCCTCGATCTCACGCAAGAGGCTGATGGCATCACGCACCTGAACCGAACCATCGGTCGGGAAATCGACCAGCCGCGTATTCTGGGCGCCGGAGGCGAGGAACACCGCATCCGCCCCCTCCTCCGCCATCGCCGCTCCCAGATCTTCCACGCGGCGATTGAGCCGGACCTCGACCCCCATCGCCTCGATACGAGCGATTTCGGCATCCAGAACGCGCCGCGGCAGCCGGTAGGTCGGGATGCCATAACGCATCAGACCACCCGTTTGCGCCGCCGCTTCGTGGATGATCGCCTTGTGACCCAGGCGCGTCAGGTGGTAGGCGGCGGAAAGCCCGGCCGGACCGGAACCGACGACCAACACCTTCTTCCCGGAGACCGGCTTGTCGATCGTGACCGTCCAGCCATTGGCAATGGCCATGTCCCCCAGAAAACGCTCGACCGCATGAATGCCGACCGTCTCATCCACCCTGGCCCGGTTGCAAACCGACTCGCAGGTGTGATAGCACGCCCTCCCCATGATGGCGGGGAGGGGGTTGTTCTTCATGATCTCCTGCCACGCCAGATGATAATTCCCCTCCTCGGCGCGGAAGAGCCATGCCTGAATGTTCTCCCCCGCCGGACAGGTGTCGTTGCAGGGGGGCAGGTGCTTGACATAAACCGGGCGGGAGGTCCGCCAGGAACCCGTGCGGTTGGCCAGACTGGAGCCAACATCCAGGGTAATGGCAAAAGGGTGTTCCATGCTCTAGACCTCCTTCCTCACCAGGTTGTAGCGGCGAATGTTCTCGTCGGCAATGGCCTGGAGTTTGGCAATCTTCCTCTCGTTCTCCTCGCCCCCCTTCATCAGATGAGCGAAGCGCCTCTGCGTCCGGAGAAAATCGATCACCGGAATCGGGTTGCGGATGGGGACGGAAGAGGTCACCTCCCCACGCTCGGCCTCGAAGAGGGGAAAGAGCCCGCACTTGACCGAAAGACGGGCGACATTGATCGTGCTGGCCGGCGACGACCCCCACCCCAGGGGACAAGGCACCTGGATGTGGATATACCGCGCCCCGCGGAAGCTCATGGCCTTGGTCACCTTGGCTTCGAGATCGTGAAGGGCGGCAACGCTGGCAGTGGCCACATAGGGAATGCCGTGGGCCATGGCGATCCGCGGCAGATTCTTGCCCGTTCCGAAAACGTTGCCGGGCTCCTTGCCGACGGCCGGCGTCGTCGCCGTCCGCGCCGTGGGCGGGGTGGCGCTGGAGCGCTGCACCCCGGTATTCATGTAGCCCTCGTTGTCATAGCAGATGTAAAGCACATCGTCATTGCGCTCGAACATCCCGGAGAGGCAACCGAAACCGATATCGGTGGTCCCACCGTCACCGCCCTGGGCGATGATCCTGATCTCGGGCTTGCCCTTGACCCGGGTCGCGGCCGCGACCCCAGTGGCAACCGCCGCGGCATTGCCGAAGAGGGAATGGAGCCAGGGGATCTGCCAGGATGTCTCCGGGTAGGGCGTGGTGAAGACTTCCAGACAGCCGGTGGCGTTGACCGCCATGACGCGGTTGTTGCACGCCCGCATGGCCGCGTCGATGGCATAACGCGCCCCAAGGGCCTCACCGCAACCCTGGCAGGCCCGGTGTCCGCTCGTCAGGGAGTTGTTCCGGGTGATGCTGGACTGCACCGCACGGCTCTTGGCATTGACCAAGCGGTTACCGACGGTATAAGTCCCCTTCTGATAGAACTTGACCTGCTGTTCGCGAGGCATCTCTTCCATGTTCTCTCCTCCCTCAAGCCCTCTTTTCAATGCCGCCAAGATCCCGGAGGATGTTCTCGGCAATGGGACCGGAACGGCGGGCGGCCCGGGAACGGTCCAACTCCCGATTGATGGCGTTCCAATCGAGATCCAGGTAGTGGGTGTCTTCGAGCTCGTTCTTGAAGGCCTTGTGAAAGACCTCGGCCAGGGACTTCATCGTGATCGGACGTCCCCCCAGGCCGGCGATGACGGTGTGGACCGGCTGCACCAACCCGCGCAGCGCCATGCGGATGTTCGAGGAGAGGATGCCCCCCAGGCCAACCGCCAGGTTCTTCTCCACCACCACCAACTTCCTGGCCCGGGAAAGAACCTCGCGCAGAGCCACCAGCGGAAAGGGCCGAAACGAGGTGATGCTGATCGATCCGATCTTGTAGCCACCGGAGCGCATCTCGTCGATCACGTCCTTGATGGTGCCGTTGACCGAACCAAGGGCGATCACGACCACCTCCGCATCATCGCAGCGGTAAGAATGGAACAACCCGCCCGACTCACGCCCGAACTTCTCCCGGAAGTCGGCACTGAGGACCGGGATCCGCTCCAGGGCCATCAGCTGCTTGTAGTGCGCCAGATAGCGCACCTCGGCGAAGGCGTCCGGCCCGACCATCGCGCCGATGGAGACCGGATCGGCCAGATCGAGGACCTGAACCGGCTCGTAGGGCGGGAGAAAGGCGTCCACCTGCTCCTGCCGCGGCAGATCCACCCGCTCGTAGGCATGGGTCAGGATGAAGCCGTCGACGTTGACCATCACCGGGCAGCTCACCTCCTCGGCCAGACGAAAGGCGAGAATGTGAAGATCCAGGGCCTCCTGGTTGTTCTCGGCATGGAGTTGGATCCAGCCCGAATCCCGCATCGCCATCGAGTCGGAGTGGTCGTTCCAGATGTTGATGGGGGCGCCGATGGCCCGGTTGCCCAGGGTCATGACGATCGGCAGACCCAGGCCGGCGGCGTTGTAAACCGCCTCGGCCATGAAGAGCAGACCCTGACTCGAGGTCGCCGTGTAGCTCCTGGCCCCGGCAGCGGAGGCGCCGATGGCCACGGAGAGAGCCGCAAACTCGGACTCGACGTTGATGTACTCACAATTTTCGATCACCCCTTCGCGCACCAACTCGCTCAACCCCTCGACGATATGGGTCTGGGGGGTGATGGGATAGGCACAGATCACCTCCGGACGGCAAAGCCCTATCGCTTCCGCGACGGCGCGGGAGCCTTCGATCTGTTTCAGCATCTTCTCTCCTCCTGATCTGAGTGTCGCAAGGACCAGTCCCTGGTCCTCAGCAACCCGGCTTCGATGCAACCCGGACTTGGTGCAACCCGGCTTCGGCGCTCCCTGGAGTCCGCCAACCACACGTCTCGGCAGGCGATCCCGCTCCCGAAAAAGACGACCGGTCCTCCCTGACCGGAAACAGCCGGCTGTCGGGACCGCCCGTTAGGACCTGCCGACGATGATTTCGTAGGCCGCACGGGCAGCAGCGATGTTGGCATCGCCAACGGAACCGGGAAACTTCTCGCGGATGGCGCCCTCCACCGATTCCAGCTTGATCACCCCGGTCACGGCAACGAAGCCGCCCAGGAGGACCGCATTGGGCATCGGCCGACCGACGTACTTCATCGCCAGCTCGGTGGCGGCCACCAGCGCCAGGTGCCTGGGATTCATCTTCTCGGTGAGAGAGGCGATGCCGAGCTCCGCGAACGAGCGCGACGAGTTGAGGACCAGAAAACCTTCCGGCTTCAGCCCTTCGAAGATATTGCCGGCGCGGAGCAGGGTGGGGTCCTGGATGATGATGGCGTCAGGGGCGGCGATAGGCTCGCGCAACCGGATCTCCTTGTCGTCGATCCGGCAGTAGGAGATCACCGGGGCGCCCATCCGTTCCGAGCCGAAGCTGGGAAAGGCCTGCGCGTGCTTGCCTTCGTTGAATGCAGCAATGGAGAGCATCTCCGCTGCCGTCACCACACCCTGTCCACCGCGTCCGTGAAAGCGGATCTGGAACATGTATGCCACCTCCTGGCGGGGTTGTTCGTGGCCGGTCTTCCCTGGGTTCGGGCCTGCCGGTGCGGGCACGCCTGACGAACGATCGGGCAGAGAGGCCGTTGCTACCAATCCTTCGCGTTCATTCCACAAACACAGACAAACTCGACAAAGCCGAAACGCCGCCGTTCCGGGTCGGAAACCGGGTCAAAAACCGGGCCGGAAACCGGGGGATCGGCGGACCATTGCATCAGTGCTACATCTGCATCATTGCTACATCAGTGCGTCAGCGCGCTGGGGCACGAGAGGCGGAGCTGCACCACAGTTCCGGACACCGGAGACCTCAGTCGGGGCGAAGCGCAATCGGGAAAAGAGCGTAGACAGGACCAAGTCGGACCATCTCCCGGGCTTCCGACGGAATGACGTTCCCCTCCCTGGCCCCTGATTCTGAACAATCGACCACCCACTTGGCAAGGACTTCCTCAGTCCCTCCCCGCTTTTTCCCTCCCATCCTGGCCCAGGGGGTTGGAAGCGACGGGCGGCTTGGGATAGAGTCTCTCCCGAAGGGGAGAGAACCGCTCACAAGAGAAAGACGATTCACGAGGATGTCACAGCCGACGGAAGAAGAATCCGAACGCCGGAGGGCCCTGAAAATCGCCCGGTGGATGATCGACCAGGGCAGTTTCGCGCGCCTCCTGGGCCTCGAAGTGGTGGAAGCCGCCCCCGGCTATTGCCTGGCGGCGCTGACGGTCCGCGCCGACATGCTCAACCCCCTGAAGACCACCCACGGCGGCATCACCTTCACCCTGGCCGATTTCGCCTTCGGGGTCGCCTGCAACTCCCACGGAATGGCCACGTTCGGCCTCTCCACCACCATCTCCTACCCGGCCATCAGCCGGGAAGGAGACCGCCTGACCGCCGAGGCCCGGGAAGAGAGCCGCGGTCGCCGCACCGGCCTCTACCGGGTGGAGGTCCGCCGTGACGACGGAACCCTGGTCGGACTCTTCATGGGAACCTCCTACAGCACCGGCGAACCCGTCGACAAATGGATGGAAAAACAGGAAGGCGCCATGGTGTCGACCACCCCCTCTGGGGTAGTATCGGCGGAGCCGAATCCGGCAAACCGTTGAACAAAGTCCGTCCGCGAGCTTTTTCAACCCGGAAAGGCAGGATCCGCTCTTGCCTTTCCTCCCGGATTCAATGGGTTGTACCATCCCGTTGCATCCGGTCGGCCATCCCTGGCCGACTCAGCCCGTCAACAATACGGGCTGCCAGGCCCCGTCCGGTAGCGGGGCGACTCGCGTCGTCGACCAACTGCGCAAAAGGAGCGATCCGGAAATGAAGGCCCTCTTCCTCACTCGGGAATATCCGCCCTATGTCTACGGCGGCGCCGGTGTCCACGTCGAGTACCTCTCCCGCGAACTGGCCAAGCTCATGGATCTGGAGGTCCGCTGCTTCGGCGACCAGAATTCCCGCGAGGGACGCCTCTCGGTCAAAGGTATCGATTTCGACAAGTCTCTCTTCGAGGCCTGCGACAAGAAACTCAAATCCCCCTTCACCTCCTTCCACAACTGCATCACCTTCAATGCCCAGCCGGTCGATGCCGACGTGGTCCACTGCCACACCTGGTACTCCCATTTCGGCGGTCTCCTCGCCCAAAAGGCCTACGGCATCCCCCTGGTGGTGACGACCCACTCCCTGGAACCCCATCGCCCCTGGAAGCGCGAACAGCTCGGCAACGGCTACGATCTCTCCCTGTGGGTGGAAAAAACCGCCATGGAGAGCGCCGATGCCATCATCGCCGTCTCCGGAGGCATGAAACGCGACGTCCTCGACCTCTTCAACGTCGACCCCGACAAGATCACCGTCATCTACAACGGTATCGATATCAACGAATACCAGCATCGGGAAAATCCCGAGATCCTGGTCAAGTACGGGATCGATCCGCAACGTCCCTTCGTCCTCTTCGTCGGGCGCATCACCCGCCAAAAAGGCATCATCCACCTCGTCAACGCCATCAAGCACATCGACGCCGAGGCCCAGATCGTCCTCTGCGCCGGCGAACCCGACACAGAGGAAATCAAGGCGGAAATGCTCGCCGGAGTGCAGGCGGTGCAGGCCGTGCGCGACAACGTCATCTGGATCCAGAAAATGGTGCCGCGGCAAGAGATCATCCCCCTCTACTCACACGCGTCGGTCTTCTGCTGTCCCTCCATCTACGAACCCTTCGGGATCATCAACCTGGAGGCCATGGCCTGCAAAACACCGGTGGTGGGTAGCGCCGTCGGCGGCATCGTCGAGATCATCATCGACGGCGAAACCGGCTTCCTGGTCAAATTCGACCAGTACCGCCAATCCCCCTTCGAACCGGTCCGCCCCGACGAGTTCGCCAAGAGCCTGGCCGACCCGATCAATACCCTCCTCCGGGATGCCGGCCTCAGACAACGAATGGGCGAAGCGAGCCGGCGCCGCGTGGAGGAAAAATTCAGCTGGCCGAGCATCGCCCGCGAGGTACACGGGCTCTACCAAAAACTGGTTCAATCCAGAAAGGGCGGTCGCTGACCCCTTCGCCGGAGAGACAGCCCGAGAAGAGGATTCGGGAAGAGGATTCGGGAAGAGGATTCGGGAAGAGGATTCGGGGAAATCCCCCGGGGCCCCCCGACATCGCGAACATGCAATGACCGGCGGCAGGGTTCCGCCGGAGAAGGCAGGGCATCACATGCTGGAAGCCAATCAGCCGTTCATCATCGACTCCGTCGAACCCTCCGTCGACGGAGGGCGCTATCCCATCAAACGCGAGGTGGGGGACACCCTCAAGGTGAGAGCGACCGTCTTCCGCGACGGCCACAACAAGACCCGGGTGTTTCTCAAGTTTCGCGAGAAGCACAACGCGATCCACTGGATCTACGCCCCCATGCAGTCGGTCAACGAGGGGTTGAGCCTGTGGGCAGGGCAGTTCAAGCTTGAGCGCAACACCCTCTACGAGTACACCATCGAGGCCTACACCGACATCTTCCAGACCTGGCTGGAGGGGACGAAGAAGAAGGTCGCCGCCGGCGAGGAGGTCCGGAGCGACCTCGTCGAGGGGCGGATGATGCTCGAGCGGATCCTCGCCGGCAACACCCCCAAGGGGGAGAAAGCCTATCTGGAGTTCGTCCTGTCGCGCATCGACCAGGCAGCATCGGACCAGGAGAGACTGGCCCTCTACAGCGACCAGGAACTGACCAAGCTGATGGAGCGCTCCGGCCCCCGGGACGACCTCACCACCCGGGAACCCTATCTGGAGGTGGTCGCCGACAGGGTTCGGGCGCGGTTCGCCGCCTGGTACGAGTTCTTCCCCCGCTCCCAGGGGAGCGATCCCAACCGCAGCGCGACCTTCCGTGAGTGTATCCTGCGCCTGCCCGAGATCAAGAAAATGGGGTTCGATGTGGTCTATCTGCCCCCGATCCACCCGATCGGGGTGACCGGTCGCAAGGGCAAGAACAACAGCCTCCAGCCGCTGCCGGAGGAGCCCGGGTGCCCCTACGCCATCGGCAACGCCGCCGGTGGCCACATGGCGGTCGATCCGGCCCTGGGAACGATGGAGGATTTCATCGAGTTCGAGAAGACCTGCCGCGACATGGGGATGGAGGTGGCCCTCGATTTTGCCATCAACTGCTCGCCCGATCACCCCTACGTCAAGGAACACCCCGAGTGGTTCTTCAAAAGGCCGGACGGGAGCATCAAGTACGCGGAGAATCCCCCCAAGAAATACGAGGACATCTATCCCCTGAACTTCGACGCCCCCGAACCGCACCGTCGGGCCATCTGGGAAGAGATGCGGCGGGTACTCCTCTTCTGGATCGAGCGCGGCGTCAGGATCTTCCGGGTCGACAATCCCCACACCAAGCCGGTCCCTTTCTGGCACTGGCTGATCAACTCGCTGCAGAAGGACCACCCCGACGTCATCTTCCTCGCCGAGGCCTTCACCAAGCCGCCGATGATGCGGACCCTGGCCAAGGTGGGTTTCACCCAGTCCTACACCTACTTCACCTGGCGCAATTTCAAGGACGAAATCACCGCCTACATGACCGAGTTGACCCAGTCGGAACACAGTGAGTACATGCGGGGCAATCTCTTCGCCAACACCCCCGACATCCTGCCGCGGATCCTGCAGGAGGGCGGACGACCGGCCTTCATGATGCGTTACGTCCTGGCCGCGACGCTCTCCTCGGTCTATGGCATCTACAGCGGCTACGAATTGTGCGAGCGGGAGGCCATCCCCGGCAAGGAAGAGTACCTGAACTCGGAGAAGTATCAATTCAAGGTATGGGACTGGAATCGTCCGGGCAACATCAAGGCCTACATCGAGACGGTCAACAACATCCGTCGGGTCAACGCGGCGCTGCACGGCTATCGCAACCTCCGCTTTTTCCGCTCCGACAATCCCAACATCCTCTTCTACGGCAAGGTGACGCCTGACAAGCGCAACGTCATCCTGGTCGTGGTCAACGTCGATCCCTTCAATGCCCACGAGGGGGCCATCTATATTCCCCTGGAGGAGATCGGAATCCGTCAGGGTGACCATTTCGAGTTGCAGGAGTTGATCGCCGGCGGGAAGTATCTTCTTCAGGATCGGCACTTCCACGTCAAACTGGAGCCGAGCCAACCGGCCTGGATCTTCCGGGTCGACAAGTGGGAGCAGAAGGAGCAGGATTTCGACCAGTTCAACATGTAGCAGCCCGTCGAGGCCGGTGGGACTCCGCCCTAGGCAGATATGGCGATGTCACCGTCGACTGTCGGCAGCACGGTTGTGCTACCCGAAAGGGGCTGGGGGGTCAGGGGGGAGGCTCTGCCGCCCCCCTGTGGGGCTTGGGGCGAAGCCCCAAGGTCTTGTCCTTGACTTTGCTTTTCGCGCCCGATCACACCAAGCGG
>JADGCL010000007.1 GCA_015229005.1 Magnetococcales bacterium | reverse complement strand
CAATTGGCGCCATATTTTGCGGAATTGAAAAAAGAAAGTCCGGGAGTATTTTTCGATATTTGCCGGTTCGCGTCTCTTTTGATCAGGGGTGAATGGCCTCAACGGGAAGCTCACGAGATCTTTTTACGCAGGTTGAATCAGCGGACATGGTACGACAACGGATTGCAATCCGGGAATGGGAGAGATGTTTCCGAAGATGAAGGTTGCGCAAAGGAAGATTCGGGCCTGTTGTGCAGGCATTGGCCTGCGTCAAGAGAGGAGAGGCAGCTCCTGATGTTGTTGTTGCATGACGAATATGGGCATGGGGGGCGCGACGGGGTACAGCAAGAAAATTCGCCTGGACATGCTTCTGGTGCGAGCGACGAGACCCCAGCTGAGCAAAAAATATTAAGGTCTGTCAGATCGAAGGATGGTGCCGTTAAAAAGAGAAGGCGTCCTCGCGGTGATGGTCTGGGTGGTGGAGTGAACCGTGAGGAAATGGATCGTAGGTTTCTTGATTGGGCAAACGCGAAGTTGGGAGTGGGGGGGAGTCTGGAGGGCAAGGATCTCAACGAATGGATCTCTGATTTTCAAGACAGGGCTCTTGCCTTGCGCGGCGTGGATGCACACGCTTCTGTCGGACTTGTCATTTATTATATGGAAAATTTTTGGGAACACCAAAAGGACCGCCTTGTTGGAAGGGTGGGGGTCAGTCTTTCCAACTTGGCTGTCATGATCGAAGGCCTTGTTGATGTTTCTCACTATACTGATATGCTCTTTGAAAAAGCGCTGGAGCTTACTCCCGGGCACATTGAAATTGCAATCTATCATGCTGAGTTTTTGATTAAGGCTGCAGGCGTTGGCCAGGCAGTGGCGAGTCTGGTAGATAACGGAAGATATGATTCACAGGAAAATATTCATGAAAAAATAGAAATTCTGATCGGTTACCGTCAGTCTATGCCGGGAAATATTGTCAGGCAGGAGTTGATAAGACTGTACCTGGCATATCAGAGAGACGAGGATTTTTCTCGTGACAAAGCAGGAAGGATCGATGATATCGAGTTCTTTCTGGAAAAGCTCAGCGATACTCTGGGGAAAGATGTTATTATCAAAGCTCTTGTAACCGGCTCGAATTCTTACGTTCGAGAGCTTTTCCAGTTGATTTCAAGTTATCTGGATCATATTTTTTCCTCCGGAGGAGCCACGTTGCTTTTGAAGGGGGTAGCTGGCGTCTGGCTTTGGGAACGGTTGGTTCGGGTCGATCCTTCTGTATCCACGTCTTGTCTTGCCTCCATGTTGGGCAATCACTTCGCGGGAGAAAGCGAGGATGGGTCGAAAGAGGAAAGTACTGGTCTCGCGCTTGACATAGGTGTGTTGCAGGATCCCAGGTTCCTCGCAACCAATGCCATCTACTCTTCGGCCGTCATGACTCAGGTAGCTGCTATCTTGTGCAAATGGGAGAGCAAGGGCAATGTTTCAAAAGGGGCGAGTTCGGCCTTATTTTATCTTGTCTCTTCCAAATTCAAATATACTGAGAGCGAATGGCAAAATCGTTTCAAGTTGTGCCTTAAAAGACGGGGCTTGCCTGTTCCGGCAAGTAACAGCAACCTTGATGATCTTATAAAGCAGCAGTTGCCAGGTGAGGTTGTCGAAAGATTGGAGTTTTTATTTAAAGAAGATGAAGCCAATTTGGGAGCTGAGGATCACGAATTCTGTGCAAGTGTTGCGGCCTGGTTCAAAGTAGAATCATCCAAAGGCGGAATTTTTGAAGGAGTGACTCCCGTCTTGACGCTCAATGACTTTAAAGAGTCTCTGGATAAAATATCTGGTAACTATCGATCGGTTTACGAGAAATCATTGTCCGGCATGTGAGTCTTGAGAAAATTCGTCAGAAGAGGCTTGAGCCGTCCCACGCTGGTGAGCCTGATGGGCATGGAAGGGAGAACAAGACATGAGTGAGACGTTCCGTGAAAAAATTGTTTGTGACATCAAAGGAAGATTGAGTGGTTACCTGGAGTCGGGATCCGCGAGCAATATTCTGCTTTCCGGGCCATGGGGCAGTGGGAAAACGACTATCCTGCGTGGCCTGCGAGACGAGTTGAAAGAAAAATATACCGTTTTGAGTTTTTCTCCATGGGAAAGCCTGGCCGCAGAGCCTCCGGCGCCCGCTTTCATGCGATATCTGGCTGCCAAGATCAATGAGATTGATGCGATTACTGTCGAGAACGTTGAACGAAACGAGAAACTCAAGGATACTGCAATCCTTTTCGGCAAGAAGATCTGGTTGTCAAAGCCGGTTGCGAAGCTTCGCGAACTCGGAGTTGAAGCCGTCTCTGGACTCCCGGATTCATCAGGACTTGGGTTTGCGAAGGTTTTTATTGATGGAGATTTTCTTGAGAAATTTTCAGTTATTTGGTTGGGAAAAAGTCCGGGTTCACCAGAAATCAGCGGTGTTCTGGCTGCCCGTGCGTGTTTTTCTAAACTCCTGGCAGAGATGAAGCGGAGAACCGGAGGTAAGTCTCTGCTTCTTCTCATGGACGACATGGACCGGACCCGCCCTGAAGAGGCCGTTGTTCTCCTCGATGGCTTCTATCATCTGTTCCTTCCTCGTCAGGACATGCTGGACATGGATGGTGAACCCTGGCCTCTTTCCTGCGTGTGGGCCATCAATATCCCTGTCATGGAGGAATTCCTTCACAGTCAGTATGGCAATCTTCCCAGTTTTCGCAGTGATGCCTACCTCGAACGGATATTCGATCTCCGTGTGAACATCCCTCCTCTGGTTGGCGTCGAGGATGCAGAGAGCCTCTGGAAATCCGTTCTTGGAGGTAGGGGCGCGTCTGTCCGGTGGGGAAATTTAACTTTGAATGGTGATGCACTCGTTTTACCCGGTGGGAGTGCAGTAGGGATCGGAGAACTTTCAAGGGGACTCGAATATGCTGTTCTCGGAAATTTAAGGCTCTATCGACATGTCATTGAGACCATACTCGATTTCTGGTCTGGTGGTCATAGCCTGGGCGGAATAACGGATCCGCTGTACATTGCAAGAGTCGTTGCGCTTGTGCGTGTTTACCCTGGGTTCCGGGACCTGATCGGGATATATGATCTACAGTTTGGTGTTTTTATTAACAATTTGAAAGACAGATCCCGTCCTGTGTATTCTCTCGGAAATCATCCGCTGTATCGTTATCTTGAAGACCACAGCCTCCTGGCAATGCTGGAAGATATTGGGGCGATCAGTCGTGACACAAGTGGACAATACGGTCTTGGCAGAGGTTATAGACAAGTTATCTGGTCCTTCGTTGAACTCATGAAGAAGGGATTCTGAGTTGCCCCGCCCCTGAAATCTCCCGGCTCCTGTTCAGCCGGGAGCGGCGGGCTCCGGTCGTTCAGCCCCTCATTCACGCCCCCATTCCTGTGCCGGGCTGCCCTCCTCGGGTGCCGTGGATGTTCCCGGGGGTGTCGGAGGGCGGTATACTTCCCGGCGAAGGGTGATGATCTGCAGCGGGAGGGTGAGCCATGTCCGAGACCGTAACGTTCGATGATGTGTGGAAGATGTTTCAGGAAATGGTCCGCGAGAACCGTGAGCGCAGCGCGGAACTGGACCGCAAGTTTCAGGAGACTGACCGCCAGATCCAGGAGACGAGTGCGCAGATGAAGGAGACTGACCGCCAGGTCAAGGAGACGAGTGCGCAGATGAAGGAAACGGACCGCAAGGTCAAGGAGGTTTCCGCGCAGATAGGCCGATTGGGTGGCCGCTGGGGGGAATTTGTGGAGGGCCTGGTTGCCCCGGCCTGTGGGACGCTGTTTGCCAAACGGGGTATCCCGGTCCACAAGGTCAGCCGCCGGGTGAAGGCCAAGCGTCCGGGCAATCGCCACATGGAGATCGATCTTCTGGTGGTGAATACCGAGGTCGTCGTGCTGGTGGAGGTCAAGAGTCGATTGACGGAAGGCGCCGTGCGGGAACACCTGGAACGGTTGGCGGAGTTCAAGGATTTTTTCCAGGAATATGCCGACAAGCGCATCATGGGAGCTGTGGCCGGGATCGTGATCGAAGAGAACGTGGAACGCTTTGCTATGAACGAGGGTCTCTTCGTGATGGTCCAATCCGGGGAGAATCTGCAGTTTGCCAACGATGCGGCGTTCCAGCCCCGCGTCTGGTAGCGCCGGGCCTGTTTTTCCAAGGCGGGCTCTCTTCCTGCCGCAGGCACTCCCGCCCCCTAGGGGAACCCGGAACGCCTTGATGTTACGAGCGGTCTCCCCCGCGTAGCGGTTGCCCGCCTCTAGGTTCAGGTCACCAGGTGCCGTCGGGGTGCTGTTGGGTTTGCTATAGCCCCCCGCCGAGGATGGAGATCAGGGAATCGGCCAGCTGGTTCAGGGCCTCCTCCTCGGCCTTGAGGCTGGTGGCCCGGTTGGTCGCGCCCGCTCCCAGCTGGTAGTGGGAGGCGCTCCCCCGTACCTGCGGATAGTGTCCTCTGGCCTCCTTGCCATCCTTCACCAGTACGGGCTGGGCGACCAGGACGACCCGGTACTGGCCCGTCCGCCCCGAACCGCTCTCCGAGAGGAGCGACCGCTCCGGTTTGGCGAGCTCGATCTGCAGGCGTGCCGCCGAAGGGGTCGCCTCCCTCCCCGCCAGGGGCATCCCCAGTCGCGAGGCCAGCAATTGCCCGAGTCGCTTGGCCAGGAGGGGATCTTCGGCAGCCCCTTCGCCGGTGATCGCGATCGTCGCCCCGTGCAGCTCGGGGGCAAGTTCCACCCCGCCGCTCGTGCCGGGGAAACGGTAACCACACCCGGACAGGGTGAAGGTGACGAGGAGAATGCCCAGCCAGAAGAGCCGGGCGGCGCGAAACGGGCCGCTCAACCCCCTGCCTCCCCTATCTGGAGGTGGGCAAACGCCGTTCGGGAGGTCTCCGGGATCCGGCCCCGCCACCAACGCGCCAGGTCCAGCCTCCGCCAGGCGACAACTCTTCCCTTCTGCCGCAACGGACACCTCCACGAAACAGCCTCCGTGCATCTCTCTACCCCGCCACGACGATGTTGATCAGCCGCCCGGGGACCACCACCACCTTGCGCGGCGGGCGACCGGCCAGAAAGGGTTGTATCTTGGGATCGGCCTGGGCGAGTCGGACCCATTCGGCCTCGGGGGTATCGGTCGGCAGGGAGAGGCGGCTGCGGACCTTGCCGTTGACCTGGACGACGATGACCATCTCTTCCTGGATCAGGGCCTCCGGGGAGGCCACCGGCCAAGGCTGATCGCAGACGAGGCCGCTGCCGAGTCCCTGCCAGAGTTCTTCGGTGAGGTGCGGCACGAAGGGGGCGAGGAGCTTGACCGCAACCTCGGCCGCCTCACGCATCACCGCCGCCATTGTGGGCTCCCATCTCTCCTCGCCGAGCCGGGCCGTGGCCTCGTTGACCAGCTCCATCACGGCGGCGATGGCGGTGTTGTACTGCTGCCGGCCCATGTCCTGCGTCACCTTGGCGATGGTCCGGTGGACCTTCCCCCGCAGGCGGGCCGGATCGGTCTCCGCGGGCATGGTCGAAGCCGCCGCCACCCCCTCGGTGCGCTCGATCACCTGCCGTACCAGGCGCCAGAGCCGGTTGAGGAAGCGCCAGGCGCCGTCGACGCCGCTCTCGTTCCACTCCAGGTCGCGCTCCGGTGGGGCGGCAAATAGCATGAAGAGGCGGGCGGTATCGGCGCCGTAGCCGGCGATGAGGTCATTGGGGTCGACGACGTTGTGCCGGCTCTTCGACATCTTCTCGTTGCGCCCGATCTCGATGGCGGCGCCGCACTCCCCGCAGGCGAGCCCGTCTCCCGCCGCGACCACCTCCCTGGGGTAGCGCCAACCGTGGTTGGGGCATCGATGGGTATCCTTGCGGACCATCCCCTGGGTCAGGAGGCGGGTGAAGGGCTCGGCCCCCGAGACCTCGCCGGCATCCCGCAGGGCCTTGTGGAAGAAGCGGGCATAGAGAAGATGCAGGACCGCATGCTCGATGCCGCCGACATAGTGGTCGACCGGCATCCAGTAGTCGACCCGCGAACGGTCGAGCGGCGCCTTGTCGTGATCCGGACAGCAGTAGCGGAGGAAGTACCAGGAGGACTCGACGAAGGTGTCCATGGTGTCGGTCTCCCGGGTGGCGTCGCCTCCGCATCCCGGGCAGGAGGTCTTCTTCCAGGTCGGATGCCGGTCCAGGGGATTGCCCACCCCGGTCAGGACGACATCCGTCGGCAGGGCGATGGGCAGCTCCGTGCGCGGCACCGGCAGGGTGCCGCAGCGGGGGCAGTGGACCATGGGAATGGGATTGCCCCAATAGCGCTGCCGGGAGATGCCCCAGTCGCGCAGCCGATAGTGGGTCGTCGCCCGACCGATACCCCGCTCGACGAAGTGGGCGATCACCTGCTCCTTGGCGCTCTCGTTGTCGAGGCCGTCGAACGTGGCGGAGTGGACGAGGGTGCCGGGGCCGGTGTAGGCCTCGTGAAGCCGGGAGGCCTCGAGCGTCTCGCCCGGCGGCTGAATGACGACCCGGATCGGCAGGTCGTGCTTCCTGGCGAATTCGAAATCCCGCTGATCGTGGGCGGGGACCGCCATGACCGCGCCGGTGCCGTACCCCATCAGGACGAAATTGGCGATGAAGAGCGGCAGCGACTCCCCGGTCAGGGGGTGGCGCACCCGGAAACCGGAGTCGAACCCCTTTTTCTCCATCCGCTCCAGGGCCTCCTCGCTGGTCCCGGTCTGCTGGCATTCACGGCAGAAGGCGGCGGCCTGGGGGTTTCGTCGGGCCACTTCCACGGCCAGCGGGTGTTCCGCCGCCATGGTACAGAAGGTCACCCCCATGATTGTGTCGGGGCGGGTGGTGAAGACCGGCAGGGTGGCGTCGCTCTCCTCCAGATGGAAGGCGAACTCCAGCCCCCGGCTCCTGCCGATCCAGTTGGCCTGCATGGTCCGCACCGTCTCGGGCCAGCCGGGGAGGTTGTCGATCCCGGCCAGAAGCTCGTCGGCGTAGGCGGTGATCCGGAGGAACCATTGGGAAAGCTCGCGCCGTTCGACCGGGGCGCCGCTGCGCCAACCCTTGCCGTCGATCACCTGTTCGTTGGCCAGCACCGTCTGGTCGACGGGGTCCCAGTTGACCAGCGCCAGGCGCCGGTAGACCAGCCCTTTTTCGTACAGTTTCAGGAACAGAACCTGCTCCCAGTGGGCGTAGTCGGGATCACAGGTGGCCAATTCCCGGGACCAGTCGTAGGAGATTCCCATCGAGCGGATCTCCCGGCGCATGGTGGCGATGTTGTCGTAGGTCCAGGTGGCCGGATGCGTCCCCTTGGCCATGGCGGCGTTCTCCGCCGGCATGCCGAAGGCATCCCAACCCATAGGGTGGAGGACGTTCCGGCCCAACATGCGCTGTTGTCGGGCGATGACATCGCCAATGGCGTAATTGCGCACATGGCCCATGTGGATACGCCCCGATGGATAGGGGAACATCACCAGAAGGTAGAACTTTTCCCGCGCCGGGTCCTCCCGGGCGATGAAGGTCCCCCGGCGCTCCCATTCCCCTTGCCACTTGGCCTCGATGACCTGAGGATTATACTTGTCCTCCGGATTGTCGTTCTGACTCATGAGGTTCCTCATTTTCTTCCCCACGCGTCCGAGCGGTCGCAGGGGGTTCGATCCGGGTCGATCCAGGGGTCGTGAACCCTTCTTTTTAGCATAGCGCTGCCTCCCGGGCAAAGAAGCGCCAACGCTCTTCCTGCGGAATAATTCTATGGATGCCCCAGGCGATTTTTGACAAGGGAGGGGGAAACGACTATAGTGACCCACCGATTCGGCGCCGGACGGGCATGGTTGGGATTCGCCCGGTCGCTTCCTGTTGACACGTCCAGCCTGGGAGGAGACACCTTGGGAGCAAGCATGAAGAGCCATGACCTCATCATCGTCGGCGCCGGCTTGTCCGGAATGCGGGCCGCGCTGGAAGGGGTCAGGGCGAACATCGACGTGGCTATCGTTACCAAAATCCACCCGTTGCGCAGCCACTCCTGCGCCGCGCAGGGGGGCATCAACGCCGCTGTGGATCCCCGGGACTCCTGGGAGTCGCACGCCTTCGACACCGTGAAGGGGTCGGACTATATCGGCGACGAGGACGCCATCCAGATCATGGCCCGGGAGGCGCCGATCGTGGTGCTGGAGATGGACCGCATGGGTACCCCCTTCTCGCGCGTCGAGGACGGCGGGATCGCCCAACGGGCCTTCGGCGGCGCCAACTTCGACCGGACCTGCTATTCGGCCGACCGGACGGGGCAGGTCCTCCTGCACACCCTCTGGGAGCAGCTCGTCAAGTCGAAGGTCCCGGTCTACGAGGAGTGTTCCGTCCAGAAGCTCGTGGTCGACGGCGCCGGCCATGTGGCGGGCGTGGTCGCCCTCGACATCAAGAGCGGCGAGGTCTTCGGCATCCGCGGCAAGGGCGTCCTGATCGCGACCGGCGGCTATGGTCGCGTCTATGCTTCGACGACCAACGCCACCACCAACACCGGTGACGGCATGGCCATCGCCCTCCGCGCCGGCGCCCCCCTCGGGGACATGGAGTTCGTCCAGTTCCACCCCACCGGCCTCAGGACCTCCGGGATCCTGGTCACGGAAGGGGCGCGGGGCGAGGGCGGCTACCTCATCAACAAGGACGGCAAGCGCTTCATGGACAAGTACGCGCCGACCAAGAAGGAGCTGGCCTCCCGGGATGTGGTGTCACGCGCCGAACAGACGGAAATCCTCGAAGGTCGCGGTGTCAACGGCGCCATCTTCCTCGATCTGCGCCACCTTGGCCGGCAGAAGATCATTGAGCGTCTCCCCCAGATCCGCGAGTTGGCCATCGATCTCGAGGGCGTGGATCCCATCGATAATCCCATTCCTGTCCGTCCGACGAACCACTATTCGATGGGGGGGATCCGTACCGACAAGCTGGGCTTCTCCCCACTCAAAGGTCTCTTCGCCGCCGGCGAAGCGGCCTGCGTCTCGGTGCATGGCGCCAATCGCCTGGGAGGGAACTCCCTCCTGGACACCATCGTCTTCGGCAAGGTGACCGGCGCGGCTGCCTCCAAGTATGTCCAGGATCAGAAGCTTCCGGAGTTTCCCCAGGGGGCCGTCAAGGAAGTCGAGGATATGATCGGCGAGTTGCTCCGCAGGCCGGATACGGGGGTCAAGCCCGCCGCCGTCCAGGAGGAACTCTCCAATGCCCTCAACTCCTACGTCAGTGTCTTCCGCACCGCCGAGATCATGCAGAAGGCGGCCGAAGTCATCCCGGTCGTTCGTGCCAAGTTCAAGAAGATCAGTCTTCAGGATACCTCCAGGCAGTTCAACATCGAGCTGGTGCGTGCCATCGAACTTGGACACCTGATCGACCTCGCGGAGAGCATTGTCAAAGGCGCGTTGGCCCGGACCGAGTCCAGGGGCGCCCACTTCCGCAACGACTTTCCCAAGCGGGACGACGCCAATTGGCGCAAACACACCCTGGCTCACTGGGATCCCAAGAAGGAAGAGGTCGTCCTCTCCTATGAGCCGGTCCGCACCCTGGGTATCCCCGAGTATGAGCCCAAGGAGCGGGTTTACTGAAGTCTCCATGGCGTGGAGATCGATCATCGGTAACCCCACGGGAGAATATTGATGTCCGAAGAGACTTACACCTTTCGTATCCAACGCAACACCCCGACCGGAAATGGTCGCTTCGATACCCGCTGGCAGGAATTCAAGGTCACCCTGCCGACCACCTCGACGGTCCTGAGTGCCCTGGAGGAGATCAAAGCCAGGCAGGACGGGACCCTGACTTTTCGCCAGTCCTGCCGTTCGGCCATTTGCGGCTCCTGCGCCATGCGCATCAGTGGGCGCACCCGCCTGGCCTGCAAGACGCAGGTGGGCTCCGTGGCCAGGGACAAGGTGATCGAGGTTGGCCCCCAGACCAATCAGCCGGTCCTGAAGGATCTGGCGATCGATATCCGTCCCTTCTTCGAGCGGGTGCGTCGGGTGGACCCCTTCCTCAAGGATGGTCCCGAGTCGGCGAAGAAGGTCACCAAGACTGCCTACGACCAGGTCAATCAGGTGACCCAGTGCATCATGTGCGGTTGTTGCTACTCCGACTGCACCATGGCCGAGGTGAGTCCCGCATTTCTTGGTCCGGCGGCCCTCGCCAAGAGCTTCCGCTTCGTCTCCGATCCTCGGGAGGGGATGAAGACCGAGCGTCTGGAGTTCCTCTCGCAGCCCGACAACATGTGGAGTTGCAGCCGCTGTACCATGTGCGTCGAGGTCTGCCCCAAGGATGTGAAGCCTATGGAGGCGATCGTCAAGTTGCGCACCCGCGGCCTGGAGAAGGGGCTCCGTTCCGGGGTCGGCGCCCGTCATGCCCTGGCCTTCCACGAGGATATCCAGCAGAACGGGGACCTCAACGAGTTCACCCTGATGATGCGCTCGGTGGGATTGGGAGGTACCCTGGCCGAGTTGGGTTCGGCCCTGCACCTCATGAAGAAGGGCAAGATCCCGTCGCCGTTCCCCCACAAGGCCGAAAAACTTGGAGAGCTGCGCAAGATCTATGACATCCTCGAGAAGAATCCGCTGGATGTGGAGACCAAGGCCGCTGAGATCGTGCCCGAATAGGCACGACCGTTAGGAGGATTACGATATGTCCCTGGATTTTGCCTATTTTCCCGGATGTGCGGCCAAACAGGTCCAGAAGGAAGCAGACACCGCCGCCCGTGCCGTCTGCCAGGAGTTGGGTATCACTCTCAACGCCATGCCGCGTGCGACCTGCTGTGGGGCGGTGAGCTTGCGGGAGACCAAGCCCGCCTTTGCTCTCGCGGTATCAGCCAGGACCCTCTCCGAAGCCGAGGAACAGGGTCGCAATATTGTCACGATCTGCAATACCTGCCTGCAGACGCTCTCCTACGCCAACTTCCGTTTCAAGGAGGAGCCGGAGCTTTTGCAGCAGATCAACGGGGTCCTCAAGGAGGCTGGGGTTCGTCCTTACGGTGGGACCGTCCAGGTCAATCACCTGCTGTGGGTCATCACCGACAAGGTTGACCAGAAACTCCTGAAGAGCAAGATCAAGAAGCCTCTGGGGGGCATGAAGGTGGCGCCCTTCTACGGTTGCCACAATCTGCGTCCTTCGGAGATCTTTCCCTCGGGGGATGCTGGCGAGAAGGCGGATCATCTGCATCGGCTGATCACCCTGATGGGTGGTGAGCCCGTCTCCTATCGGGGCCAGGACCGTTGCTGCGGCTTCCATGTGATGCTCTCCGACAAGAAGGAGATGCGCGCCATGGTGGCTACCAATTGTATCAATGCCAAGGAGGCCGGGGCGGAGGTGATGATCACCCCTTGCACCCTCTGCGACATGGCGATGGGGGCTTACCAGGGCATTGCCGAGAAGAGCGTGGGGCGGACCATCGGGTTGCCGGAGTTGAACTTCGCGCAGCTTTTGGGGTCGGCGATGGCCCTGGATCAGGGACGGCTTGGTCTGGATCGTCTCCATGTTGATCCCAAGCCTGTCCTGTCGTCGCGGGGGGTTATCTAGTCTCTCCTTGGTGTCTCCGGGGCGGGGTTGGCTGGCCCGCACGGGGGGCATCGCTCAGTTGGTGATTGAGGCCGTCCTTGGTGTTTGCGAGGACGGCCTTCCTTTTTTCCTGGGTGGCCGGGTGGCTTATTGAGGTGTTCGATCGGTCAGCCCTGACAAAAAACCCCGGCGGGAGTTGCTTCTCCCGCCGGGGTCTCTTCAGCCCGGAATTCCTCAAGCCCTTGCCTTGACCATCAATCCCTGCAAATCCCGCATCTGCTGAACCAGGTCCACCTTCTGTTCTCCGGGGATCCGCCGGATCACGTCGTTGGTCTCCCGATCCATCACCCTCACCACCACCCGGTCCAACCGCTTCTCGACGGTGAGGCCGAGGGAGCGCAATCCGTTCAGGGATTGGGTCACCTCTCCGGCGATGGACTCCATCAGTTTGGCCCCGCTTCCGCCGCAGCGTCTGACTACCGACTGTTCGGCGCGTTCGAGGATCTGCTCGAAGCTGCTCCCCGAAACCTCGGCACCCCTCTCCCGATTCCCCACCCGATCGCCAATTTCCGTGGTCTCTCTTGGTGACCGGACCATGACGGCACCGCTGTATTCACCCATGACGACACCTCCTCCGGACGAACCCCGCCTCGTGACCGGCGATCACGGCGGGATTCGTCTCTATAACAGCTTCATCGCCACCTGCGGCGACTGATTTGCCTGCGCCAGGATCGCGGCTCCGGCCTGTTGAATGATGGCATTGCGTGTCAACGCCGCCGTCTCGGCGGCGATGTCGGCGTCCAGAATTCGAGAGCGGGCCGCCGTGGTGTTCTCGGCAATGTTGGTAAGGTTGGCGATGATCGAATCGAAACGATTCTGCAGCGCCCCCAGGCCGGCGCGAATGTCCGTCACCGAATTGAGCGCCCGATCGACCACCCCGATCAGCGACTCGGCCAATACCTGCATGCTGGCATCGGTATAGCCACCGGCGGCGCTGAAGAACTTCACCTGCGTCGAGTTGACCCCCAACGCCACCACCGAGACTGCCGAAATAGCCACAGTCAACGTCTGGTTGGCGTCCTCTCCCACATGCATGATCTTGCCGGCCTCGAAACTGCCCTGAACCAGCGACTGACCGTTGAACTTTGTGTTTGTGGAGATCCTCTGGATCTCCTGAACCATCTGATTGACCTCTTTCTGCAGGTCCTCTCGATCACCCGAGATCAGGGTGTCGTTGGCCGCCTGAACGGCCAACTCCCGCATTCTCTGAAGGGCGGTGACCGTTTCGTCCAAGGCCCCATCCGCCACCTGCACCAGAGAGATGGCATCGTTGGCGTTTCTGACCGCTTGGTTCTGTCCCCGGATCTGCGCCGTCATCCTGTTCGAGATGGAGAGGCCGGCTGCATCATCCTTGGCGCTGTTGATTCTCAGTCCCGAAGACAACCGCTTGAAGGTCGTCCCCATGGCGCTGGTAGCCTTTTCCAGGTTTCTCTGCGCGTTGAGGGACTGAAGATTTGAAGCTATCGCAAGTGCCATTGTTGTTACTCCTCACCCGATCATCCTATTGATCGTTGATTATTCCCTTCCCTGGATGGAGGTGGGCCTTTCGTTGGCCGGGACCGGCCCAGGTCCCAATTATTCTTCCTGCCTGCCGCTGGAGCCGGCCTTGAACGGCGTCTTTTCACGGCGATTCAGCAGGCAACTGGCCCAACACCGACCGCTTGAGGGCAGAGAGTCACTCTGGAGGATGGACTCCTGCCCTCGGCGGATCACCCCGACTGGTGGGGAGTCATCCGCCGATAGCGGCGGATGACTCCTTCCGTGACACCACCCTAACCGAGAAGCTTCAGGGCGATCTGGGGCTGTTGATTGGCCTGGGCCAAGATGGCGGTCCCCGCCTGTTGCAGGATGGCGTTCCTGGTCAGTGCGGCCGTCTCGGCGGCGATGTCGGCATCGATGATCCGGGAACGGGCAGCAGTGGTGTTCTCGGAGACGTTTGCCAGGTTGTTGATGATCGACTCCAGGCGATTCTGGTACGAACCCAGGGTGGCCCGAATGTCGGAGACCGAGTTCAGGGCGTTGTCGATCCGGGTGATGGTCGCCTCCGCACTCTGCTGATTGCTCACCAGAATGGTCGTGACGTTGAACAGGGACGCCGTATCCGCCCGGAGGATGCTCACCTGCAGCGTCTGATCCTTGTCCTCCCCAACATGGAACTTCTTGGCGGAAAACCCGCCACTCAGCAGGTACTGATCGTTGAACTGCGTGTTGGCGGCGATCCGGTCGATTTCGGACATCAGCTGGTTGACTTCTTTCTGGATGTCCTTGCGATCACCGGACACCAGGGTATCGTTCGCCGCCTGCACCGCCAGTTCACGAATCCTCTGGAGGGCGTTGGTGGTCTCCTCAAGGGCGCCGTCGGCGACCTGGACCATGGAGACGGCATCGTTGGCGTTACGCGCTGCCTGGTTGAGCCCCCGAACCTGTGCAGTCATACGGGTCGAAATCGAAAGTCCAGCCGCATCATCCTTGGCGCTGTTGATGCGCAACCCCGAGGAGAGCCTTTGAAAGGTCGTCCCCATCGCATTGGTGGACTTCAGGAGTTGGCGTTGAGCATTCAAGGACGCAACATTGGTCGTGATCGCAAGTGCCATGAGAGTTCTCCTCCATGTGCCGGGCCTGAAGGGCCTGGCTTGATGTTACCTTCCCTGGTTGTCTTTGGGTTGATCGTTTTAGTGGGGCCAACCCTGCCCTTGGTCTCCGTGACAAACCGCGCTCCGGAGCCTGTTATCGACGAATGAGCCGCACTTGCGACCCGTTCGACCGGGACCGGCAATAACCTTTTCGCCGATTCCCTTCCTCACCTCGGGGAGAGATCATCCCGTTGGTGAGAGCCGACCTTCCATGGCCGGCTTTTCTGAAGAAGGTCGGTCCGATCATGCTGGCCAACCCCGATACTTCCTTCTTGTTCCCCGCTTCCCGGCGACACCGAACCGACCATCCCCGACCGAAGCGTTCCCATTCTCATCAGCGCATCAACCCAGCAGCCGAAGGGCGATCTGTGGCTGTTGGTTCGCTTGTGCCAGGATCGCCGTCCCAGCCTGTTGCAGGATCGACTGCTTGGTCAGGTTGGCCGTTTCCGCAGCGATGTCAGCATCCAGGATACGTGAGCGGGCCGCTGTCGTGTTTTCCGAAACATTGGTCAGGTTGTTGATCACCGAGTCCAGCCGATTCAGCACTGCGCCGAGTCCAGCGCGAATCTCCGACACCGAGTTCAACGCCGCGTCGATGACCGCGATCGCCGATTCCGCATTCACCTGGGCGGAAATATTGAACTTGGCGCCGCTTGTAACCACATCGTTCAAGGTCGCCAGGGACCCGTAACTCGCCAACCCCAGCGTTCCCAGATTCGCCATGCTGATGACCACATTGAGCGTCTGGTTGGCATCCTCGCCGATATGGAAGTTGCCGTTGAACGAGGTTCCTGACCCCAGGGCCGTGCTTCCCCCAAGGAGAATCTTCTCGTTGAACTGGGTGTTGTCCGAGATCCTCTGGATCTCGCTCATCAACTGTGCCACTTCCTTCTGCAAATCGTTCCTGTCCCCGGAGGTCAGGGTATCGTTCGAGGCCTGGACCGCCAGTTCGCGAATTCTTTGCAGTGCCGTCCCCGTTTCTTCCAACGCTCCTTCCGCCACCTGCACCAACGAAATGGCATCGTTGGCATTGCGCACCGCCTGGTTGGTTCCGCGAATCTGCGCTGTCATTCGTGTCGAGATCGACAACCCGGCCGCATCATCCTTGGCGCTGTTGATCCTGAGTCCCGAAGACAACCTCTGAAACGTTGTTCCGAGGGCATTTGTCGACGAAAGCAGGTGTCTCTGGGCGTTGATTGCCGCCACATTTGTACTGACCGAAAGTGCCATGACCAGTTCCTCCATGAACGGGACCCCAATGAGACCCCGTCACCGTTTCCATCCCTGGATGAATTTGAGCCGTTCGTTTTGTCGTTATTGGGCTGGCCCTGCCCATGCGGGTTTCGTCGAAACCCGCAACTGGGGACGATGAGTGACATGCTCCTGCTCGGATGTCTTCTCCGTCCTTCTATTTACGGCATTCCCAGCCGTATTCCCCCCCTCCTTTTCATTCTGTCCCGGTATCGGGTATTGCATCTCTCAGGTGGTGGTTGCCTAGCTTTCTCCGGGAAACCGGAACCACTTCCACCCTGTTTTTCGCTCCTTGCCAGCACTCCTGGGAGACTCACCAGGAGCCCCAGGTTGCCGCGTCCGACTCTCCTCCAAACCCCACTTGCCGGGGTTGTTCCGGAGTTGTCGCGCTACTGCACGACCGAGCAGATTCGCTGCCGGCATCCGAAGTTGCAGGCCGTTGTCCTTGCCATACAGCGGAACCCAGGCACTGCCCTTTATCGATCCGACGAAGCGATCCAGTTGGACGCGGTGCCCACCTCCGCCGACGATCCCCTCCGGAAAGGCTATCCGCGACACCATGACCGCCGGATTCTCCTCCTCCCGGTCTCGTCCACCCGGCCTGGCCCTGATAGGAAATGCCATGAGACACTCTCCCTGTGGCGGCTCGTTGCCGCGCTCGATCGGGGGAGCAACGGCAGTCGCTCCACCCTTCCCTGATGGTTCATCCCTCCCGGGCGAGAAGTCTCCGGTGGTGTTGCAACGGACCCGGACCCTCCCCTGCACCGGAATACCCGGCCCTGATGCCGTCGCGGAAATATTTCTTTAGCAACGGGTTTCAAAAACCATATAGACTATAAAGTATCTCTCCCGACAAAAATCCGCCCTTCTCCGAGGTCAGCCAATCGGAAGTTCATCAACCCCTCGGAACAATCCAATCTCCAACCATGACGGTCCTATTGCCGCCGCCAAATCTCCGACTCTCTGTCTCGGTCGCGCCTGGATCCCTGTTCGAACCGACCCTGCTCCCCGAGTTCACGGAAGGTCTTACCGAAGCTTTCGTGCAAGCACGGCGACGGACTCCCGCGCTCTTCAGCCGCGATCAGACGATCCCCGGGACAAACTCAACACTTCTTTTGGGCAACCCCGGAGGAAGCCAAGCAGGTAACACTCGGGCAAGACAACCCGCCAACTGACGGCATTGGCCCCAACCCGAAAAAGCGTAGCCCCCTGTGCGAAGCTGCTCGCGAAAGAGCGCATCAACCCGGTGCCACCAACCGACCATCCGTCTATCGTGCTGCCTGACCGGTCAAGCCCTGGCCCATCGTGAGACGACCAAGCCCGAACCCATCGCACGACGATCAGGACCGATCACACCGAAACCACCTTATCCACAACAACACTGACCAGACCACTATCTGGGAATGAGACGAAGCAGTGAGTGCAGGCACAAGACCCGCAGCGTCCGGAAGACGGACAAGAGAGGCAACAACTTGTGGAACGTTTCATTGCGGTAACCCTCCTGGCGAAGATCCATTGAGTCTCGCTCTGTTTTCCATCCATGGCTGGAGGTGGGTTGATCGTTTTTTTTCAGGGCCAACCCAGCCCTGACCAACTTTTACCATCAACCTCCTTTCTGTATTTCAAAGCCTTTTCCGAATCCATTCGGAATGATCACTGTGGCAGTGCCACCGCCACACCCTGTATTTCTATCGACCGCCGACCGGAAGACCATGACCCCTTTTTCCGGTCGACATCCCGACCGATCACCGCTCCGATCTACCGTACTGCCTTCGAGGATCTTATCGACATTGCCTGGGTTGGTCTTGAGCCTTCTTTTCCATCCGTTGCCGGTGCAGAACCCGATCCTGGGGACCTCTGCCCGACCAACTTCTCACCCGACCGCCCTCAGACCTTATCGACCGGATTGGCCCTGATCTTGAGCGATTCCAATCCCGCTTGTGATGCCCTCAGGACCTTCATCCGACACCTTCCCTCCTCTATCGGTGGATGGGCGACTGGACTTGAGGGGCTTTCGCGGAGGGGAACACTGCCCATGTGTCTTGGACCGATGCTCCGCGACACCGGGAAGTTTCTGTCCTATTATCGACAAGCAGCCAAGTCCCGACCGATATCAAGGAGATTGCGGTGCCCGCATCCGTCGCGCCGGGGCGATCTCCTTCGGATCGGGGCGGACCAAGAGCTGCAGCAGCTTTCGAGGATAGCGGGCGAGCATGTGCCACCAGCTTGATCGGATGCCGTGGCTGCGGCATATCTCCAGCATTTCCGCATTGAGTGTGTACTTGGCCGACATCCGGGTACTGTTGCCGCTGCCACGCTGGTGAACCATCACCCGGGGGATGTAGCGGCAGAGCATCTGTTGCGTGTGGAGAAACCGCACCAGGATCTCGAAATCCATGCAGACCTTGTAGGGTTTGAAAAGGCCGTGGCGGAGATAGGCCTGGCGGCGCACGAAGCAGGTGGGGTGGGCCGGCTGATCTCCCAGGGCGAAGTGCTCTATCCGAAAGCCCGCAGAGCGGTAATAGCGGCTTATCCTCTCAGGGTTCTTGCGCCCGACGATGACTAGGTCCCCGTAGACGCATTCGACCACAGGATCGGCGAATGCCGCTGCGACATCACCGATCACCGCTTCATCGTTGTAAAAATCATCGGAATTCAGAAAGCCGACGATATCACCCGTTGCCAGGCGAATGCCCTTGTTCCACGCGTCGGAGATGCCGTCATCTCTTTCGGAGATGAACTTGGCGATAATATCGGCATTGGCGTGAATCAGTTCCAGGGTTCCATCTGTCGAGCCCCCGTCGACGACGATATACTCGATGTTAGGATAGGCTTGGCGACGGACCGAGTGGATGGCATCTGCAAGGGTTGCCGCACTGTTCAGGGCAATAGTGATCAGGGAGACCTTGAGTGCCCCGGTCTGGGACAGGCCACCCGACTCCGTCATGACCGTCTCCGGTCTCGAACTTTTGTCGCCAAGCATTGTTGCGGATGAGCCTAAATGAACTTGTAGGTCATGCTGTCTTCCTGGATGACGTGCTCGTAAATCTGATTGTGAGGTTGATAGGTGCAGCGTGGGCAGTGTCTCAGGTCGATCTGGTCGCGAATTCGCCAGTGTTCCGGGGAAGACCAGCGTTCCCCGATCTGGGTCACTTCGGTGAGGGGACCGGAAAATTCCAATCCCTGATCTCCCCGGCGATCACAACACAATCCCAGGCGGAAACGTTCTCCCTCAACACGCGGTGGCATGACCACGCAGGTCATGAATACCGCATGGCACGAAGAGAAGACGTTGGCTTTGTTGAAATTGTGGTCGAACTTGTGGGTGACACCGTAAACTCCGAACTGGTCATTTTCCAGCCTTCTGGCCTTCCGGAAGGCGCTTTCCAGGAGTTGTTTCTGCTCCTCGGTAAAGCTGTCCCTGGTCTCGGCCTCTGTGTCGTGGACAGGCCCGGCAACCCGGATGCGGTCCCAGGAGACTCCGGCCGGGCGCAGATGGAAATTCTTGCAGCCCAGAGAGGCCGCCATCTCGATGGCTGGCTCGACATCTGCGACATTGTCCGGGACCAGGAGGTACTTGTAGCTCACCCCATATCCGGCACGATCACTCGCGAGAGTACTCCCCCGGCGTCGGCTGAAGTCCACCAGATTCCGGATATTGTCGCAGACCCTGGAGAAATCCGAAGGCTCGATACCTTTCAAGCTGGCGTAGGAATCCGGAGTTCCCGCGTCGACCGAGATGCCTACCCAGGTGCATCGGGAAAGGGGTTCGAGGAACTTGTGGATCTGGTGACCGTTGGTCACCACCCCGACCTCGATGCCGTGATCGACGCAGCGGTCGATGAACTGACCGACGTGTGGATTGAGAAGCGGTTCCCCGCCACCGGCGATACAGATGGACTCCACTCCCGCAGGCCACTGCGGCGAGCCCTGCCAACGCTTCAGGAAATCGGCGAGATCCATCAACAGGTCACGGTCCAGGAGCCTCTTGTTTCTCTCGAGAATGAAATTGGCGTTGCACCAGTGGCACTTGTAGTTACATATATTGACGGGGTCCACCGTGATCAGGCTCGGCTGGGGGACGGGGGAGCCGCGCCGGATTTCCCGCCAGCGGTAGACCTGCGCCAGCAGCTTGTAGCTGTTGAAAGGATTCCATTTCTTGCTCGGGGACCACTCTTCCATTGCTCACCTCATGGGACGACCACCCAGACCATCGGAAGCCACCCCCCGGCCTGACCGGAGGATCGCCCCAGGCGGGAGGCATGGTAAACTCCTCCCCCCAAGAAAGAAAGCTCTTTGGCGCTCTGTTTTCAGAACTCCCCGGGAAACATCAGCAACCCTCCCCAGAGCAGGGTCAACAGGGTCACCGGCAGACCGACCCGCAGATAGGGCGAGAATCCAAGGATTATTCCCCGACGGCGCGCTGTTTCGGCAACGATGAGGTTGGCGACCGAACCCAGCAGGGTCAGGTTGCCGGCCAAGGTGGTGGCCATGGCCAGGGTCAGCCAGGCCGTCTCCGGTGAGGGCAGGGAGGAGACCCAGGGGGATAGCAGTAACACCGCCGGGACGTTGGAAACGAGGTTACTCAGGGCTGCTCCGACCAGTGTCAGGGATGCGAGGTTGGGTGCTTCCCCCGTGTACAGGGCCGAGAGCATTTGGGGGGCTACTCCGATCTGGTTCACCGCTCCTGTCACCACGAACAGACCGGAAAAGAAGACGAGGAGGCCCCAATCGATCTCCTCGAACAGCGACTCGGGAGAGAGTCGTCGCGAGATCAGGAGGAGCGAGGCCGCTCCGAGCGCTGCCAGGGGAACGCCCTCCCGTGACAACAGGGCGATGACCAGGAGCGAGGCGGCAACCAGGCTTTTCCCAAGCATCGAGCGATCAAGATCCGGTGGCGAGAGTGGCCGGCTGCGGGATCCTTCGGCTTCCGGAGAGGTTCTCCCTTCCCGCCGTAGTGAGCGTCGCCACCCCAGCATTTCCCGGAAAAGCCAGACGACCACGATCCAGGCGATGACCATGGCCCCGATCGCCACCGGTGCCATCGCCTCCAGAAACCGGGTAAAAGCGATTCCCGAGGAGAGGCCGATGATCATGTTCTGTGGATTGCCGATGATCGTCGCCACCGAACCGATATTGGCGGCGATGGCCAGACCGATGAGGAAGGGCAGGGGCGGGAGGTGCGCCGCGAGGACGACCTCGATCACGAGCGGCGTGAATGCCAGCACGACGGTATCGTTGAGAAACAGGGCCGAGAGAGCCCCGGAGACCGCCATCAGCACGCCCAGGAGCAATGGTGCGGGCAGCCTTGCTCCGATGACCTGCCAGGCAACCCGGGCGAAGAACCCGGACCGCCTGAGGTGGCCATTGACCACCATCATTGCCCAAAGGAGGACGATGGTATCGCCGTCGATGGCGGCGCTGGCAGACTCCCAGGAGATGGCCCCGGTGATGACCAGCAGGGTGGCGCCGGTAACGCTGATCGTGGCGCGGTTCATCGCGAGCCCGGGGAGGCGTCCGATGGCCACTCCCGTCAGGGTCACCACCACGAGAAATACCCAGACCGCCTCCTGCACCGATCCTCCCTTCGGCTCCGGGCAGCCGGTGCCGCCGAACTCTTTTGCGAAGCCGGGACCCGGTCGTCATTGCCAAACCCTGCTGCCAGCCCCTGAACGCGACGTTAACGGAAAATCTCATCCACCGATTTGGCCTCGAGGAGTCTCCCGGTCCACGCTTCCAGGGTCGGAAGATCGGCCTTGGCAACCCTGGCCTGGATCGCCGTTGGCAGGGGGCCGAACCGCCCCTCCATCAGGTGCAGCAAGGAGAGCCCTTCGGACGGACACCCGGGACCGCCGGTTCCTCCAGATTGACCCCGAGCGGACGGTCATGGTTTGGCTGCGGATCGCACCAAACGCAGGCCGTTCCCGAAATTCCGCTGCACCGGGCGTCCCCGATAGCGATAGGAACATCGGGCGTTGATCGGGTGTGAATACCAAGCCCCCCCGCGCAGCACCCTCAGACTCGAAGCATTATCCCCGGAGAGAGGATTCTTCTTTGGAGAATTCCGGTAATAGTCCCGCTGATACCAATCCTCGACCCATTCGAAGAGATTGCCGTGCATGTCGAAGAGGCCGAACGCATTGGCGGGAAAACTCTCCACCACCGTCGTCTTCTGCCGATTCTCCCCCCTCTTCTGTCCTGGGAGGGCGAAATCGCCGTTGAAGTTGGCTTTGCCGGTGTCGATTACGCCACCGAAATGATAAGGGGTGCCTGTTCCCGCGCGGCAGGCATATTCCCATTCGGCCTCGGTGGGGAGGCGGAACTTCTCGCCGGTTGCGGTGTTGAGTTTCTCCATGAAACCCCGGGCATCTTCCCAGGAGACCGAATCCACCGGCAGCCGCTTGTCCGAGCGGAAGTGAGAGCCGTTCTCTCCCGCCCCCTGAACGGCCTCCCATTCTCCCTGGGTGACCTCGTGGCGCCCCATCCAGAACGGGTCCAGGCACACCTCATGGACCGGCTCCTCGTCACTGTCGCCCGTCGAGCTGCCCATCAGGAAACATCCCCCCGGAAGGCGAACGAAGGCCATCCCCGTCTTTGTCTCGACCCAGCTGTCGGCCCCTTTTTCTTCGCCGGGTTTGGTCTCCGGGGGGAGCTCCGTCGTTGCGGGGGTACTCCCGGGCGGGGAATTGGCCGCAGGCGCATCCTTGCTATCCTCTCCGGCGGGCGAGGATTCTCCTTCGGACAGGGGGGGCGCCAGCCCCAGCGCTCTTTTTGCCTCCTGGATCCGCTCATCCCCGGCGATCACTGTATCTGCTTTCGCCAGGATCTTCGCAGCCTGTGCCGGATTGGCCCGGGCCATGGCAACATAGCGGGCGACGATCTCTTCCATCAACACCAAGGCATCCCGGTTGCCCGGGTCAAACCCTAAAAGACCTTTCAGCCGTTCCAGGGCGTTGCGCTTCGGTGGCGCCGAGAGCCGACCCGCTTCCAGGTCGGCCGCCGCCAACTCCAACAGTTTGCGGGCAACCTGGTCCAGCCCCTCCTTGCCTTCGATACTGCTTGGATCGATCCTCAACACTTCCTGAAAATTGGATGCCGCCGAATCCCCTTCCGGCAAGGTCAGCCGCAGATCAGCCAATTTCCGTCGCCCGGATTGGATCAAAACCGCCAACCGTTTGCGTTCCTGAGGTGTCAATGCCACCTCTTCCGCGGTCGCAGCGGTCGCCGATGGCGTGCTGGCAACCTCCCGGTCTTCCGTCCCGGGTAGGGTCTTCCCATCGGTTTCAGGCGGTGGCGTCTCTGCATCCCCGACCGATTTTTCCGACGGTGCTTTTTCCGCAGCTTGTGGGGCTTCGGGAGGGGCCAAGCGGGGATCGTTCGGGAGGAGTTCCCGAGCCAGGGCGAGGAGATCAGCCGCCTTCTTCTTGTCGCTCGCTTCTGCCTCCTTGGAGAGGGTCAGGTAGCGACCGACGATCTCTTCGAGCCCCGCCTTGGCCCAGGCATTGTCCGGATCCCACTCCAGAATTCTCCGGAACCGTCCGGCGGCGCTGTTGTTCTCTGGACGGGTCAGGCGTCCGGCGGCCATATCGGCGCGGGCAAGTTCCAGAAGATCCTTGGTGATCTGTTGCAGTCCCTCCTTGGCCTCGCTGTTTTCCGGGTCGAGCCGCAGGACCTCCCGATAGGTATCGGCGGCATTGTCATCCGGCGGACGGGTGGCCCGTTGCCGGGCCATCAGCTTCCTTGCCTTTTGCAGGAGTTCGGCGATCTGTTCGGGGAAGCGGTCGACCGGTTTTCCGGGACGATCCCGCCCGGCGAGGTGATCCCGAAGATCGGCGATGCGGGGGTCCGAGGGGAGGATGGCCGCCGCCCGGTCGAGATAACTCGTCGCCAGCGCCGGGTCCTCACTCGCTCGGGCGGCCAGGTCGAGGTAGTGACCCACGACTCGGGATATCCCTTCGGTCGCCTGGGCGTGGCCAGGCTTCTGGCGCAAAATCGCCTGATACTTGCCCAGGGCGTTTTGTCCCTTGGGGAAGCTGAGGCGCATCGCCTTGAGGTCTTCTTCGGCCGCTGCCAGGAGCCGGCGAATTTCGGGGGTGTCGGTGGGATCGGCTGTCGCTCGGGTCCCCTCTCCGGCGGGAGCTGCCATCTCTTCCCCCGGGCCGTCCGTTGTCGCGATTTTTTCCTCAGGCTCCCCGGCACCATCCTTGCCTCGGGTGGGTGCGGTTCCCCCGGTTTTTGCGGGGGGGAGAGCGGTCTCGCCGTCTCCCCTCTCGTCGCTGCTCTCCCCGTCCGTCTCTGCCGTGGTTGCCTCGGCGCCTCTCCGTACCCCGAGGGCCAGATCAACCTCGGTATCCACCGTCAACTCCACCTCGACCTCGACCGGGTCGTAGTCGACCTTTTCCAGCCGCAGGCGATAGCGACCGGTCGGTATTCCCCCCAAGGAAAGGGGCGAGATCCCCACCCGCCTGCTGTCGAGAAAGACTGATGCCCCCTCGGGACGGCTGCTGACCTTGAGCATGAGGGTCTCGCCCTCGATTTCATCCTTTCCGGCGGATGGTTTGGTCGGGGAGGTCGAGGAGACGGGCCATGAAGGGAGCCATTTTCCCCACTCCGATCGCTTCGGATCCCAGTGGGACCAGAGGGCCACGGCTGCAACCAGAAGAACGACGCCCGAGGCCGCCAGCAGAACCTGACGCCCGGGAAGAGGCCACCGCTGAAGCCAACTTCCGGGTTGGGACCCGCCTCTTGGGGAGGGGACGAACGGTCTGTTACGGCCTCGAACCCGTGGCAGCATCCGCCCGATGGGTCCTTCCATGGCCTCGATGAAGGCCTGGCAGGTGGCAAATCGCCGCCCCGGGTCTTTGGCCATCGCCTCCCGGAGGATCCCGTTCTGCCGCTCCGAGAGGGCCGCGACGTTGGCCGGGGTTGTGTGGCAGACGGCATTCATCAGATCGCGGAAGGTGTCGGCGGCAAAGGGAACCCTGCCGGAGACGATCCGGTAGAACAGAACCGCCAGGGCATATCGATCCGCCGAAGGGCCCGGGGGCGGGAAGCGGAAGAAGCGCTCAGGGGCGAGATAGGTCTGTCCGGGATTGGGAGGGTCTCCTTTCCCGGTTTGCCCGCGACCGGCGGGGTTTTCCGGGAACAAGCGGAAATCGGTCAGTTTGACACGACCGTCGCGGGCAAGGAGTACATTCTCCGGTTTGAGATTCAGGTGCAGGACAGTTGCGTGTGCATGATCCAGGGCAAGCGCAACCTGGCGGCAGATTTCCAACGCCCGGGGGAGTTCCAGCAGGGACTCCTCCTGGTCGGCCAGGATACGGGCGAGACTCGGGCCTTCGACGTACTCGAGGACCAGAAAATGACGATCGCTCCCGGCGTCATGTTCCAGGACGTGGGCGGCGGCGATATGGGGGTGTTCGAGGTGGTGGACGATCTGGAAGCTGCGCTTCAGGTCAGCCAGTTGACGATCGTCGCGGCTGACCGATTCGGGTACGAACTTGATGACCACCGCCAGACCGGAGGTGTTCTCCCGGGCCAGAAAGGCGGCGCCCAGGCTGCCTTTCCCCAGCTCTTTCAGGATCGTGTACCGATCCTCCGCCAGATGGGTTCCCACGTTCATAGTTCCTATCCTAGCCGACGCCGGCGCCGAACGCGACGGACCTTCATCAACCACCTCCCGGAGATGCCACATCCAGGCCAAGTTCGATCAACCGATTGGCCTTCGCCCTCTTTCCTGGATTCCGGTGATCGGACGGTCGTGGACGGTGGGAAGCGGGGGGGAGATCGGACGGTCGTGGACGGGGGGAAGCGGGTGGGAGTATGATCCGCAGGGGGGGGTGTGCCGCAGTGGGAACAGGGTCCTGTCTTGACATGGAACAGCTGGTCAACACACGGAACAGCTGATCAAGACGTGGAAAAGTTGATCGCAACATGGAAAAGCTGATCGCAACATGGAAAAGCTGATCAAGATTTCGGTTTCCAAGGGAATCTACTGGGTGGAAGCCCCCGCAGCCGGTCTCAGGATACTGTGTGGCTGCCCGGCGGACGCGGTCAAGCACCTGATCCGCCGAGGTCTCATCGTCGCCAAGGAGCGGGAGGGGGTGGTCTTCGAGACCGGTCCCAATGCCATCCTTCTCTCCGACCTCATGTTGCAGAACGACGAGTTTTCCAATCTGGCGGAATTTCCCGTCCTGCAGATGCTCTACAAGCAGGGGATGATCATTCCCGGCCATCCGGGCAATACCGGCGAAAAACCGTTACTTATCGGGACCGCCTCGCAGGTGGAAGCGCAGTTGCAGTACATCTATCGGGGTAACTATGGCCTGGTCTCGCGGGAGGAGTTGATCCGCGCCGGGGCGACGAGCGATCAGGCCGAGGAGATGATGCGGGTCAAGCTCAGATTCGCCTTCGGTCGCATCCGCCCCTCCCAGGATCTCCTGGACTCCTGCCGGGTCGCCGATGGGGTGCGCACGGAGATTCGCAACGGTCTTCACGTTTGCCGCCTGGGGACCAACCGGTTCCGCTTCGACTACGAGGGAGAGGAGGTTGAGGTCGATCTCAACATGGATCCGGGGGAGCGCTATCAGACCCCCTATCCCCTGGGTTTCCAGCAGTTGGGGCGGGAATATTTCGCGGTCATCCATTCCGGCGAGGGGGATGGTTGGGATGTCAACCGGCCATGCATGTCGAGCGTCCTGATGTTTCAGGGCAAGGTCTACATCATCGACGCCGGTCCTCATCTCCATCGCAACCTGACCGCCCTCGGGGTGGGGCCAAACGAGATCGAGGGGATCTTCCACACCCACGCCCATGACGACCACTTTTCCGGGCTGACGGCGCTGATGCGGGCTCCGCATAAGGTCAAATATTTTGCCACGTCTCTGGTCCGGGCGTCGGTCGAGAAGAAGCTTGCGGCCCTGCTCTCGATCGAGGAGGAGCGCTTCGGAGATTTCTTCGAGGTGCATGACCTCGTGGCCGGGGAGTGGAACGACATCGAGGGACTGGAGGTCAAACCGGTCTTCTCGCCCCACCCGGTCGAGACCACCATCTTCCTCTTCCGCACTCTGTGGGCTTCGGGGTACAGCTCCTATGCCCATTTCGCCGACACTGTTTCCTTCAGGGTGTTGGAGTCGATGGTGACCGAGGATGAGACTGCTCCCGGGGTATCGCGCACACTCTGCGAGCGGGTCAAGGCCGATTATCTGACACCGGTGGACCTCAAGAAAATCGACGTTGGCGGCGGCATGATTCACGGTATGGCGGAGGATTTCCGTCACGATGCCTCCACCAAAATTCTTCTCTCCCATACCTCGACGACGCTGACCCCCGAGGAGAAGGAGATCGGCTCCAGCGCCTCCTACGGGATCGTTGATATCCTGATCTCCGGGCGGACCGATTTCATGCGTCGATCGGGCTATTCGCACCTGGCGACCCTCTTTCCGGAGCTCGATCTTTATCAACTCAGGATCCTGATCAACAACGAGTTGGTGGAGATGAACCCGGGGAGCATCATCCTCAAGGAAGGGGCTGTTCCCGATCATGTTCTGCTGATTCTTTCCGGCGTGGTGGAGCGCATCCGCGCCCGCGACGGGATCCAGAACGAACTCTCTTCCGGTGCCCTGGTCGGGGAGTTGTCGATGCTGGACGGCCATCCCTCGGGGGAGACCTTCCGGGCGGCCAGCTACGTGCGGGCGCTGCGGATCCCGGTATCGCTCCTCATGGAGTTGCTCCGGCGCAAGGAGCTGTTGCCTCGGCTGCGGGCTTCCCTGGACAAGCGGGCCTTTTTCCAGACCACCGATCTCTTTGGCGAAGGGGTCCCGCATCCGGTACTCCACCGGATCCTGGAACACGCCGAGGAGCACTCCCTGCTTCCGGGGGATCGGCTGACCTGTCGCGATCTCAGCTTTCTCAATGTGATTCGAACCGGTCGAATCCGGCGGATGATCGGTGAGGCGCTGATCGATACCCTGGGTCCGAGGGATTTTTATGGCGAGGAGGGTGCTATTTTCGAGCTTCCCTGCCTTTTCCGGGTCGAGGTGTCCGAACCGACCACGATTTTCCGGATCCCCGGCTGGCTCATCAAGGACATTCCGATTGTCCGCTGGAAGCTCTACAACAACTATCTGCCGAGGGTTGCCCGGATCCTTTATGCCGAGGACGGGAGCGGGATTTTTACGTGGCGCGATGCGTTCAGCATTCGGGTTCTGCGCATGGACATCCACCACAAGAAACTGGTGGAGATCGCCAACAGCATCATCGAGATTCTGCGTACCGGTTTTGGGCATGCCGAGTCGCTGGATCACGCCTTTCAGGCTCTGATCTCTTATTCTCGCTACCACTTTTGCGAGGAGGAGGCGCTCCTGGGGCAATATGGTTATCCCCATCTTGAGGCCCATCGGGCGGCGCACGTCCTGTTGCTGGAGCGGGTCGAGGAGCAGCGCCGGCGGATTGCCGGTCTTGATTCCTATGCTGGTGTTGATTTTCCTGATTTTTTTGGTGGTTGGCTCATCCGCCACATCTTGAGCGAGGATTCCCGGTACGGGCTCTTCCTCAACTCGAAGGGTATTTATTGAGTGGCGCGGGGAAAGTTGAGTTCCTCGACCATGTGGCGCTGGATTCGCTCCCTTCGGGATGGCGATTCGCTCGACCGGTTACGGCTCGCCAGCGGCGTTCTTCTCCTGGCCTTCGTGTCGGTCCATTTGGCAAACCATGCCGTCGGGGTTCTCTCTCTTGGTCGGGCGGAACGGTGGGGCCATTTTCTCACCGACCTGTGGACCGAGACGCCGTTGTACTGGCTCCTGGGGGCGGCCATTGTCCTCCACCCCCTGACGGCCCTGTGGACCGTGGCCCGGCGACGGCGGCTTTTGCGTCTCTCGTTGCGGCAGTCGGCGCAGATTCTCCTCGGGCTGTCGATCCCCTTCTTCCTGGCCGAACATCTGGTGGCCGGGTTGTGGTTCACCCGCCTTGGCGAACCGGATCTGGAGACGAGCTACCCGCTGGTCTCGGTTGTCGCCTGGGTCTTTGCTCCGCAGAAGGCTGTCTGGCTGGGACTTGGGCTCTGTGTGGTCTGGTTGCATGGCGTGATCGGTTTTTACCAATGGGTGGGGCATCGCCCCTCCTTCCAGCGATGGCAGCGGTGGTGGTTTGCCCTGGCGTTGCTGGTGCCCTCCTGGGCCCTGGCGGGTTTTCTGGCGATGGGGAGCGAAGCGCAAGGGATGGTGGTGACCGCCGGCGTCGGTGAGCGCATCCTGGCGGAGGCGCATCTGACCCCGGAGATGGGAATGGCCATCGGGGGCGCGGGAGAGGCGCTGGTTCGGTACCATCTTCTGCTCCTGGCGCTTCTGTTCGGGGGGCGTTGGTTGCGCCTCTGGTGGTTGGCCCGGGTCCCGGGACCCAAACTCTATTACCGGGATCGCCACGTCCTGAGCCTGGCACCGGGGGCGACGGTGCTGGAGACTGTCCTGGGGGCGCACATCGCCCACGCCTCGGTTTGTGGGGGACGCGGGCGTTGCAGCGTCTGCCGGGTCCGGGTCGGGAAGGGGGGGGAGCATCTCCCGCCGCCGACCTGGGCCGAGAGCCAGGTTCTGGGGCGGATCGCCGCCCCGGAGGAGGTGCGGCTGGCCTGCCAGTTGCGCCCTGAACGGGATCTCGAGGTCTTTCCGCTCCTGCCGCCCTCGGCGACGGCCGCCGATGGCTATGCCGGTTCCGGAAAGGGTGATGGTCGGGAGATCGAGCTCGTCGTTCTGTTCGCCGATCTCAGGGGGTTCACCCGGTTCTCGGAGGAGAAGCTGCCTTTTGATGTGGTCTTCGTCCTTAATCGCTATTTCAACACCATGGGGAAGGCCATCGCCGAGGCGGGAGGACACCTGGACAAGTTCATCGGCGATGGAGTCATGGCCCTTTTCGGGGTCGATTCGGGTCCCGAGGCGGGCGCGCGCGAGGCCATCGTCGCCGCCCGGTTGATGGTCTCCGGCCTCGACGCCCTGAACCGGGGGCTGGCCGAGGCCCTGGCCGAGCCCCTCCGCATGGGGATCGGCATCCACGGCGGCGAGGCCATTGTCGGCGAGATGGGCTACGAGTCGGTTCGTCATCTGACTGCCCTGGGAGATACGGTCAACATTGCCAGTCGTCTGGAGGGGTTGACCAAGGAGTTGGGCGTGGAGGTCGTGATCTCCGACATCGTCGCCCGCTGGGCCGGGCTTGACGAACGGCGCTTTCCCCTGCGTGAGGTGGCCGTGCGCGGGCGTAGTCAGGGCCTGGTGGTTTGTGCCGTCCTTCAGGCGGGGGAGTTGCCCGATTTCCGGGGAGATCGTTCCAGCGGCGGGGTGTTCCGCCCGGGGTCGGGTGCTGTGGTGGCCCGCCGTTCGTAGCCGTTTGTCGATGGGACGGGTGGCGCCTTTCCGTGGGTGGACTTTTTCGACACTTTGACGGGGTCGGTCGTGGGTTTGGCGGTGTGTGCAGGGGGGAGAGGGCATGGTCAGGAAAGAATGGCGTCTTCAATGGCTGTTTCCGGCCTTTTCACTGCTTCTGGCAGGGACTTCCGGGCTCCTTGTGGCGGTGATGGCCGCCGCCGGGGGCGACGGTGCGAGTGGCGGTCGGTTGCTCCTCTGTCTGGGACTGGTCCTGGGGGCGGTGATCCTGGTCCATTTCGGCGGACTCTGGTTGTATCGTGAGCTTGACCGGGATCGGCGGAGGCTCTCCGAGGCGATGGCCAGAGTGGCGGAATTGGACTTTACCAGCGAGTTGGACCTCCAAAGCCGGTTTGTGGAGTGCGGTGCGCTGGCGTTGGACCTTCAACGGTTGCGGGAGGGTGTAAAGGCCAGGATTGGGGAGGCGCTGGGTCAGGTTCGGACCTTGGAGGAGCTGCTCCTCTCCCAGGTTGCCCTGGCGAACCGCTTTGAAGCCGATTCCGGGTCAATGGGGCGCTTGGCGGTCGAGGTGGCGAGCAGTTCCGACCAAGTGAGCGAGAAGCTGGCCCTGATCACCGATGCGGCCAACCGGGTCCGGGGAGAGATGACGGGTGTGACCGCCACTGTGCAGGAGACGAACGAGATGATGTCGGCGGTTTCGGCGGCGGCTGAGGAGTCGAGTACCAGCCTGGGCATCGTCGCCGAGGCCTCCGACCAGACGAGCGAGGGGATGACGGAGGTCCGGGAGGCGACCCAGCGGACGAGCGCCGGGGTGACCGATGCAGCGGCGGCGGTGGAGCGGTTTTCCGTTTCTCTGGGAGAAATCCGCCGCCAGTGTCAGAACGCGGCCGACGAGTCGCAGCAGAGTCGGCAACACGCCGAGGAGACCGTCGAGGTGATGGCGCGTCTCTCCCAGGCGGCCCAGGAGATCGGCGAGGTGGTCGCGGTGATCACCAAGATCACCGAAGAAACCAACATGTTGGCCATCAATGCCGCCATCGAGGCGGCGCGGGTGGGGGAGAGAGGTCGGGGTTTCGCGGTGGTGGCCGAGGAGGTCAAGGGGCTGGCGGGACAGACGGGCGATGCTACCCGGATGATTGCCAAGAAGATCAAGGGGATCCAGGCGACCACCGAGGACGTGGCCAGGGCGATCCATGAGGTGAGTCACGGCATCGAGAGGATCGATGCCGCCAATGAGGGTATCGTCCAGTCGGTCAATCAGCAAAGCGGTTTCGTCCGCTCACTGGCCGAGCTGATGGGAGCGATGGCAGGAGAGACCCGGGGGGTCTCCGAACGAACCGAATCCATGACCGAGCGCATTGGCGAGGTCAACCGTAGCGTTCAGGAAATCGCGACGGGGATCGCCGAAGTGACCCGCCTGGTAGCGGAGGCCTCCTCCGGGGTGACCGGGGCGATGGGGAGTCTGACCGAGGCTAGTGAGGCCAGCGCGGCGATGGCGGGCAACATCGGCAATGTCACCGCGCTCTCCCAGGAAATGGTGGTGACGATGACCGAGGTGAGCGAGGGGGCGATGGGGATCAACGGCCTGGGACGCACCATGCGCACAGAGCTGGGACGGCTGGCGGTCGTCGCGAACGAATTGAAGAGAACTCTCGGACGGTTGGGGCAGTCGTAACGTCCCGTCTGCGGGGGAGAGCTGGGGGCTGGGAAGGAGCGCCGCCGGGTTTCGGTCGGGAGGGGGGGGCGAAGCAGGCGCTGTGCCCACCGGTCCCCGGTCAGGGTTTCCCGGGCCTTTCGGGGGGTTGCACCACCGGGGCTTTCTTGGTAGCGGCTGCCGCCGGTTCCGGTTCCGGGTTCAGGTCCTTGGCCGGCTCCAGGGCGGGCTCCCACTCTTCGAACGCGCTCGCCTCTTCGGAGCTGGAGAAGCTCTTGCTCTTCCAGTCGGCCACGCAGACCGCGAGAAAATCCTGCAACCTCTGGGCGGGGACCCGATCCTCCTTGGCGTAGCCCTGACAAACCTGCAACATCTCTGCCTCGGTCATCCCCTCCGCCGGGGCGTTGGCCGGAGCCAGGAGCAGCAGTCCGAGGATCCAGGCGCCGGTTGGGTTGGTCCGCATGGGGGGCTCCCGTTTCTGGGTGGAGGATATCCTTGTGGCATCCGTGGGACGCCATGCTCGCCTGGAAGAGTAATCCCGTCACGACCCTTCGCGCAATGCCGGGACCCTGTCGATCCAGGGTGGGCGCTGCCGGGAACCCTCTGTGTTCTGCTCCCCAATAAATCGGATTTCTGATATTCTGCCGGCAGGAAGCGTTGTCACATGTTGCCGGGAGGATACCCATGTCGCAAGCTTTGACCGTCGATGATATCTGGAAACTGTTTCAAGAAACAAACCGGATGTTCCAGGAGTCGAGGCGGGAGTCGGAAGCCAGATTCAAGGAATCAGAAGCCAGATTCAAGGAAGCAGAAGCCAGATCCAGGGAAGCAGAAGCCAGATCCAGAGAAGCAGAAGCCAGATCCAGGGAAGCAGAAGCCAGATTCAAGGAAGCAGAGGTCATCTCAAAGGAAGCAGGAGTCAGCTCCAAAGAATCAGCAGCCAGGATGGAACACGATTTCCAGGAAACCAGGCGAATCATACAGGAGAACAGTGCCGAAACCGAAAGGAAAATGCGGGAAAGCCGTGCCGAGACCGATCGTGTGATCAAGGAAGTTTCAATACAGATCGGCCAATTGGGTAGCCGCTGGGGAGAGTTCGTGGAGGGTTTGGTCATCCCTGCCTGCGAAACTTTGTTTGCCGAACGGGGTATTCCGATTCACAAAGTCAGTCCTCGGGTCAGGGCCAAACTTCCTGGTGGTCGGCATATGGAAATCGATGTCCTGGTCGTGAATACTGATTCGGTAGCGTTGGTGGAGGTCAAGAGCAAACTGAAACAGGACGATGTACGAGAACATTTGACGCGCTTGGCCGAATTCAAGGATTTCTTTCCCGAGTACGCAGACAGGCGCGTGATGGGGGCTGTTGCTGGTATTGTGATTGAGGAAAGCGTTGATCGCTACGCCATGAAACAGGGGTTGTTTGTCATTGTTCAATCCGGTGATGCCGTGTGTCTGGCCAACGACGCGGCCTTCCAGCCCCGAATCTGGTGAATTCCGTTTCTCGCGGGTCTCCGGGGGCCGGTCTCAACAGGTGAAGGGATTTCCTCCCGGGAGCTTTGGATCAGGCGCTTCGGCGTCGGCGAGGGGCTCCACCTCGGGATTGGCGAAAATGCCAACGGCTGGGTCGGCGGCGGTCGCCCCTGGTGTGAGTTGCTTTCCGAGGCGCGAGGCGGCCTCGGCGGTGACAAGGATCGTATAGAGCCGGTCGCGGCTGTCGGTTGCGACCACCCCGAAGCGAGGATCGACCTCCGCCTCCGTCAGTCCGTAGCGACGACACACGGCCTCGAGGTCAGGTTCCGCAACCTCTGTTTCGCGAAACTGAAAAAAGAACACGACACCCCTCCCGGTGGGGGGCAGCCCGTCTTCCGACGGGCTGCCGAGCCTTTCCTGTGACGGATCCTGACTCATTCGGCCCCAGGGGTACCTCGATTTCCGAAAATACGCCAGCCTTTTTCGGCCCGACGACTTCCTCCCGATCGCGCCCCCTGTCCCCAGGCGGGCAGGGGGCGCGATCGCATCCTGCCCGCCTGGGGGAGGGGGGCTGTTTGAGAAAGGGGCTACCGCATCCTGAGGCCTCCGATCATCCCCCGGAGATAGGCGATCTCCTCGGCGGTCAGGCCCGGGATCGCTGAATCGCCATGGCCCGGACTGCCAGCCGCACCGGGTTCCGCCTGCTCCGGATCCTGGTGGTCGACGTCTGACCGTGCCGCCGTGTTGCCCTGGTCGGGACAGAGCTTCTGGCAGCGTCGGCAATAGGGATTCGGGATGGGGGCGGAGCCCAGGTCGGCGCATCGCCGCCGGCACTCCTCGCAGACCGGGTTCAATACCTGTTTCCGGCAACGGAAATGCGTAACCAGGCGGCAGGAGTCGATGACGCCATAGCCGTAGGCGTAATCATACCCCTGGGATCCCAGGTCCTGGGCGTTGCTGGTCACCAGGGCGCGGATGGCGGCCGGGGAGGAGGTGGGGTTGGTCGGGCTGAAGGGCCGCTTGCTTCGCACGGCGGCGATGACGCCGGCAACGACCGGGGTGGCTGCCGAGGTGCCGCTGTCGGCCGGCCAGACCCCCGAGCCGCTGAAATGGGTGTAGCCGCTGATGTCAGGCTTGTAGCGGGTGAGTGCCCCGGGACCGACGGAGGAGTACCCGACGCGGGTCTTGGTGATGTCCACTCCGGCGACGGTGAGGACCGCCGGGTGACTGTTGGCGCCGGTGATGGTCTTGGTAGTGACGCCCTGGCAGCGCCCGTCCGGGCACTCCGGGCCGCAATTGCCGGCGGCGAAGAGGATATCGGCCCCGGCCCGTTCCAGATCCCCGACGATGCGGTTGAAGGGGTGGTTGGGATTGTGGCTGTAGTTGCCCGGGTCGCCCTTGGGAAAATCCCAGGAGGGATGGAACATGCCCCAACTGTTCGAGACCACCAGGGAGAAGGGGCGTCCTCGTGGGGCGTTTTGGAGGAGTTTGATCAAGTGGTTGTAGGCAAGCACTGCGTCGGAGAGGACGCCGGACATGACAGTCGGGCCGGTTTTTGTGGACTGGAGTACGGCGATGTCGAGCAGGGTGCATCTGGGAGCGGCAATGAGCGCATCGAACGCGCACATGGTGCCATGGCCGACCGGAAGCTCGAAAGGTATGAGACTGGGGTCGGGTGTCCAACTGTGTCCACTGTCGATGGTGGGGTTTTTGCCGGTGGACTGAAGATACTTCAGGTTGATGCCGGTATCGACGATGGCCATGAGGACCCCGCGACCATCCATGGCACACCCCCTGGTCTGCATTCTCGAGGTGCAGAGGAGAGCCTCCACATCAGCCGCCGTTCCCAGCGGTGACGAACCGCCGCAGGTGATGCAGGGTGCGATTTCCGGGTCCGAGAAGACGCCCACGACCCCTTCATGACCCCTGAGTTTGTCAGCTGCGGCGGGATCGGCCAACGTTCCCCGGAGCAGGTAGGTGCCGTCGGCGGGGTCGTCGCTCGTCCTGACCGCCATGGCGGCATTGAACACGCTCTCCGCGCGATCACTGACACTCCTGCCGGCCAGTGCCACCGGGGTGAAACCGTTGTCCCACTCCAGTCCGGCTACAGAGGGCAGAAGTCCCCGGACACCGTCCATTGCCGCTCCCACGAACGCGGAGGTGGCTGCCTCCAGGGATGTGTGGTGGCGCATTTCGACCAGGATTCTCATATTGTCACCATTATCAAGTTTGAACTGAAAGGCCTGAGTTGGTCATATTATGGCTTGCAGTAATTTATTAGTCAAGAATATTAAACTTTGATAATTTTATTGTTTATTATTAATATATTTACCTAAATTTTTTCCAGGAATTCTTTCAGTTGGTGGGGCATGCGGGCTTCGGGATCCGGTGGGGAGTTCTTTCCGGGGGCTGCTAGGGGATCCCCGGCAAGCGGGTCCGGGAGGAGGAGACTTCGCAACTTGTTGAAAAACGGGCCGTGGCCCTCCAGGGGGAGTTGGCCGGCATCGACGAGGGGGGGGAACCCTTTGGTGCCGGGAGGGTCGGCCAAATCGGGAAACCCCGTTCAGTATTATCGGAGAACCTGGTCCAGGCGGCTCCAGTGGGCGATGCGGGCGAGGAGATAGGTGAGGCCGTACCGTCCCAGATTGAGGAATACACCGACGAAGAACAGGGCGGGGACGGGGTAGTGGCGCCGGAAGAAGGCCGACAGCGACTTCCAGTTGCGGTGTGAGCGTTGACTGTGCAGACTCTCCAGGAACTGCGGCCAGGTCATTCGGTCGAGGCCTGCCGCCAGGGTGGTCCGGCTCGCATCGACCTCGACGGTGACATCGGTGGCGAGGAAGAGGGGGATCCCGGCCCGGCGGCAGCGGTGGTAGAAGTCGTGATCGGCCCAGTAATGCGGCAAATTCTCCTCGTCCATCATCCCCACCCGCTCGAAGACTTCACGCGGGATCACCACGCCGCGCCCCCCCATGATGATGCGGCTCTTCCGAAGGGGCAGATACCGGGGATTGTCCCAGGCGGGCCAGGGGAGCTCCAGGACCGGGAACCCCAGGGTCAGGGCGGTGGTCGTGTGGGTGTGGCGGATGCGTCCGCTGACGCCGTCGCGTGCCAGGGGGGCGACGATGGCGAGCCGGACCGGCAGGGAGGCCATGTGGTGCAGTAGCCGTTCGATCATCTCCGCCGGCACGCGGCAGTCGTTGTTGAGCAGCATGATCGGGTCGGCCCGCCGTTCCAGCGCGTGGCGGATGCCGACGTTGGTCGCGCCGCTCCACCACAGCTCCGGGGAGGCGGCGATACGGGTCACCTCGGGATAGGAGCGGTCCAGATGTGCCGCTGTTCCGTCGGTGGAACCGTGGTCGACCACCACCGTGCGGAACGCAGTGTATCGGGATTCCCGCAGGTCCTCCAGGCAGCGCCGCGTCTGGGACCAGCCGTTGAAGACCGGGATGATCACGAACAACATTCCCCGTACCTCCCCGGGTGAGTCGGAAACAGGCCTTGAGGTGCCCCGGCCCGTCGGATCGTCGCCGGCGACGGTCGCGCCTGTCACCAGAGACATCTTGTCGGCTTGTCGGGAGAGTCTCTTGAGCGGGTTGCAGAAATCATCCTGAATATTGCAACTGGCTCTCTTCAGAGGTTTTTCGACCCGGGAAGGTGAAACCCGGCCAGGAGCCCTTGCAGGAGTGCCGTCGCCTCGGGATCGGCAACCATTCCCGCTGGTGCGGGACCGAATCCGGCGGCGATGGCCGCCAGGGTCCGGTTCGTCTCGGGGTGGTGCAATCCGGGGGCGAGCTGGGCCAGGGGGATGGCCACGAAGGAGCGGCTGAGGAGGTCCGGGTGGGGGATGGTCATCTCCCTCTCCTGGAGGACCAGGTCGCCGATCAGGGCGATATCGAGATCGAGGGTTCGCGGCCCGTAGCTGCCGCCGTCACGGCGCCGCCCCAGGGCCGATTCGATCCCGGCCAGGGCCTCCTTGAGTTCCCGGGGGGGCAGGTGCCGCCGGCAAAGGAGGGCGCCGTTGAGAAAATCCGGAGAATCCCCATCCGGCGGAACCGCGTCTCCCGGGGGAGGGAGGGGGCGGGTCCGGTAGACGGTGGAGATGGCCTGCACCTCCAGGAGTCGGTGGAGGAGGGTGATCCCTCGAACCAGACTCTCCAGGGGTGCGACGTTGGAACCGAAGGCGATGAGGAGCGGTCGATTCACGGACCGATCCGGGAGGGCGCCTCGCGGAAGCGTTCGATCTCCACGCCCACCGAGCGGGCGAAGCGCAAAGCCCCGGGCTTCTCCACCCTCACCCTGGCCCCCTGTACCCGGGGGTCGTCGAGGCAGAGTTCCATGACCGCCTGCGCCAGGGCCTCCACGAGCTGAAAGGTCGAAGCTTCGACCATGGCGACGAGGCGTTTGCCCAGGGTCCGGTAGTTGACGGTATCCTCGATCCGATCGCTCGCTCCGGCCCCGGCGAGGTCGGCGAAGAGGACGATGTTGATCAGGACCTCTTGGCGGGTCCGTCTCTCCCACTCCTGGACCCCAATGACGCAGCGCAGGGAGAGGTCGGAAATGACGATGCGATCACTGCCCATGGGATCTCCCCGGTCTTCGTGTGGTCGTCCCGGCGCTGCCCTTCGGTTTCATTGCCTCCGTGACCACCGGGTCCCGGGTCACAGGTGCTCCCCGCCGTCGACGCAGAGGAGTTCCCCGACGATATAGTCATGCCGGAGGAGAAAGATGAGGGCCTCGGCCAGCTCCCCGGGGGAGCCTGCCCTTCCCGCCGGGGTGGCGGCGGCGACGCGGCGGAAGGATTCCCCGTCGGCGTCGGTGGCGGGGAGGATCGGGCCGGGTCCCAGGGCATTGACGTGGATGGTCGGGGCCAACTCCCTGGCGCTGATCCGGGTCAGGGTCCAGAGGGCGCTCTTGGCGGTGGTGTAGGCCAGGTGCCCGGGGGTGGGACGGGTGACGCGCCGGTCGATGATGTTGACCACCTTGCCCAACGGCAGGCCGGCGGCGTCTCTTGCCGCCGAGGGGAGCATTTCGGCTTGTCGGGCGAAGGCGCCGGTCAGGAGAAAGGGGGCCGTCAGGTTGAGATCGAGGTGACGCTGCCAGGCCGTCAGGGAGGTGTCGCGCAGACTCCCGACCTCGAACATGGCGGCGCTGTTGACCAGGATGGAGATCGGCGCGTGCGCGACCCGACGGGCGTTCTCGAAGAGGGCGATGGCCTCGGCGGCCACCGTCAGGTCCGCCTCCAGGGGCCAGGCTTCGCCTCCCCGGGAGCGGATGGTGTCGGCGATCTCCCGGCACGCCCCCTTGGCCCGATGGGCGTGCAACACCACCCGCACCCCCTGGGCGGCCAGGGAGAGGGCCAGGGCCGCGCCGATACGGCGCCCGGAACCGGTCACCAGCGCTGTGGCCCCGCTCAATTCCATGGCGATACCCGTGCGTCAGTTGTGAGCAAAGAGGTCTTCATCTTCCCAACCGGCGAGATCCAGATCTACGCGCACCGGCAGGACGGTCATCGCCGCCTCGGCCAGGGCAAGTCGGCCCTCGCGAGCGAGGAGGGTCACCAGGCGCTGCTTGAGGGCGATGAGGTGGATCACGTCGGCGGCGGCATAGGCCACCTGCTGGCGGGTCAGCTCGGCGGCGGCCCAATCGGAGGACTGCTGTTCCTTGTCGAGTTCGATACCGAGGTACTCCCGGACCAGCTCCTTCAGGCCGTGACGATCCGTGTAGGTGCGGACCAGGCGGGAAGCGATGCGGGTGCAGAAGGCCGGGGCCACCTGAATCCCCAGCCAATGTTTCAGGGCGGCCAGATCGAAGCGGGCAAAGTGAAAGATCTTCTCCACCGTTGCCGCCTCCAGCACCTCCTTGAGCCTGGGAGCCTCGGTCCGACCGGCCACCTGGACCAGAGTCACCACCCCCTCTTCGTTGCACATCTGCACCAGGCAGAGCCGATCCCGGCGGGTCTTGAGCCCGCGGGTCTCGGTATCGACGGCCAACAGGCGGCTGTTCAGGTAGCGCCGATGCCTTTCCGGGTCGAGGTCACCAGTGAGAATGATCGTTGCCGCCACATCACTGTTCATTGGATAATCCCCGTCAGGAGGGAGTGAGGGACCGGAAGAAGGCAGCCCCTTCTCCGCGGCTCCGGGAAAAACCACTTCATGTTGCCGGGCTTCGACCGATAAACGCTACCATAGTTCAGGCGTCGCCGGTAGTATCGATCCTGAGCCGGCAGTATCGATCCCGACGATGGTCGGGGCCATGACCCTTCCAGCCGGAGGGGGGGATGCCCTGTCCGGGGCGGTGTCCGGGAAGTGAACCGGAGGGGATTGGACCAAGGGATTTGGGGAGGCAGTCAATGGCGGATCGTGACATCTACTCGGCGGAACAACTGGAAAAGATTCGCGCCACTCTCAAGTCCACCCTGGGGGAGGGTTCTGCCCAGGCCCTGGCCAATCTGGATACCCGGTTCACCGCTGCCGAGAGTTCCGAGGCCGCCCAGGCGAAGAAGTCGCCGCGCAAGGTCGAGGAACCCGCCAAGGAGGCGGCTGCCGCCGTCGACATTGCTGCCGTCATCCAGGAGGGAAGCATCAAGCGGCTGCTGGAGACCCTGGGGGAGGTCAAGGAGGATCCCGCCGGTACCCGCTCGCTCGTCGCTGCGCTCCTCCAGCACAACGAGGTCAAGGCCTTTCACATGGTGGAGGCGTTGGGGAAGGTCTCGCAGGATCGGGAACTGGTGGATGCCCTGGTCCACGGGATCGTCACCCGCAAGGGGGTGAACCCCCTGATCGATGCCCTGCGCTTTGCGGTGATCAGTCCCGAGGCGATGAAGTCCCTGGCGATGGCCATTGCCGAGCAGGGGACGGTCAACCACATCATCCGTTCGATCGCCACCGCCCCCAGGAACCAGGAGGCGGCGGAGATCATCTGGGCGATGGAGGTGATGGGCAAGGGGACCATGGAGCAGATGCTCGAATCCCTGAACCTCATGGAGGCCACCTCCCCGGGGGTGGTGATCCTGGCGACGGGGGTGGTCAACCGCAAGGAGGTCGCCATCGAGCCTCTGGTCCGAGCCCTGGGCAGCGTCAAGGGCAACAGCAAGGCCGAGTCGATCCTGGCGGTGGAGTTGAGCCGGCAGGCGGACATCCCGGCCTTGATCACTCTCCTGGAGAAGTATGTCTCGGATCGCACCGAAGCGGGCGAGATCCTGGTCACCAAGTTGGTGCATCGCTCCCTGGAGAGTCGTGGTCGGGTCAAGCTCCTGGCCAAGGCGGCGGGGAACATGCGCTCGGACTCCTCTGCGAGCAAGATCCTCGCCTGGGGCATCATAGAGCAGGGGGATGATGCCCAGTTGGAGCGCGCCTATCCGAAAATGAACGCCGCCCCTGAGGCGCGCAGTATCCTCGGCCTGGGGATCAGCAAGAAGCTCGGGAAGATCAAGGCGCTCAAGCTCCTGGGCAAGGATTTCTTCACCGCCTCCAAGGCCTCGGCGCAGATCGAGGCCAACCTGTCGGCGGCCCGCAAGCGTTACCACTGGATCCTGAAGGAGGTTCTGGGAGAATCTCTGGAGGAGAAGAAGCCGGCGAGCGCCAGGGAGGGTCTCATGAAGGATCTCAAGGAGTAGCCCGCCCGGTGCGGGCAGCGGGTCGCGGCCCTTTTGTCCGGATCCGTCAGCAGCAGCGGACGGGGCGGCCCTTCCCGCCGCCGTAGCGGGCAAGGAGCCGGTCCTGGAGGAACTCGCGCTCGCTCAGGAGGGGTTCTCCCGGGTGGTGTTCCTCGCGGTGGGCGACGTAGGCCCGGTAGTCGGGGTAGCCGATCATGGCGAGGGCGGTCTGCCCGGGGAGGCCGGAGCTGACCCGCGAAAACCACTTCGCCAGGAAACCAGTCACTGGTTCGAGTTCGATCATCTCTCAGGCTCCATACCGTCCAGCGCTGAACCTGGGCGAGACGTCCGCGCCCGCCGATTGCGCCGGGCATCCCGAATTTCACCCTGAAAATCCACTTCGCCGGAGTGCCGCCGTTCCGTTCCGGCGAAAGCGCCTCTCGCAAGAGTAAAGGATCCCTCTGAACCGGGTCAAGAGGATGCCCGGTTGGGCGCCCGGGAAGCTGATCCGGCGCGATTATGACAATTTGGATGAAAAATGTGGCCACTTGGGTTAGACTCGACCGGGCGGTGCTTGCCGTGTTCCCGCGCTAGGTGGCACTGCTGCGGCATGGGGTGGTTCCGAGCAACGTTCACCGCCGGGCGGTGACACAAGTGTGAGGGGGCGACCGGTCGATCTTCTCGTCCGGAGTGGCTTCCTTCGGAGGGGTGTTGGCATGTCTGTTCCTGAAGTCTATTGCGATACGCTCGGCAACATCGTTGTCACCGGCAACATCGTTCGTATCGAGCTGGCGAGCCTGGATCCGACCAGTCCGGATCCGAAAAATCCCAAACTGGAGACCCGACAGCGGCTGATTATGCCCTTGGATGGTTTTCTGCGTGCCTTCGCCATGAGCCAGCAGGTGGTCACGCGGCTCACCGAGGAGGGGGTCCTGCGGCAGAACCCGGCGGCTGCCGCCTCGGCGACTGCCACGGCAGCGACCGCCACACCGGCGACCGCCACACCGGCGACCGCCACACCGGCGGCAGCGGCCAGGGGGCCCGCTCCGACGAAGAACTGACTACCCCCAGTCCGATGGCACGCAAATAGCGAGAAGTCTCGGCGGGGTTCCTGAACGGGGGGGGGATCGGGCGGGGGCGACCGGGTGGGCACGATCACCGGGCGAACCCGCTCCTGACAGGATGAAACCGGATGATACGTTCTTCGTCGCGGAGTGATTTCGTTCCCGGGTTGGCCTTGACCGGGGCGGTGGAGACTCTTGTCCCGGTCACGACCGGTACCGGGACCCTCCTTCTTCCGGATGCTTCATTCCTTCTCCGAGGGGAGTACGTCCGCGACGGTTTTGATCTCATCATCACCAATCCCGACGGGGAGGTGATCCGTATCCAGGGCTATTTCGCCCTGGCTGAGCCTCCTCTCCTGGTCCTCGCCAACGGTTCGGCCCTGGCCTTCGAGACCGTGCAGGCCCTGGCCCTGGCCGATCCGATGGCGGTGACCCTGGCCGCCGGTCCGGCCGCCTCCGGCGCTGCCGAACCCGGTCCGGTCATCGGCTCGGTGCAGAGCCTGGTGGGGAAGGTCCAGGCCCGCGGCGCCGATGGCGCGGTGCGTTTGCTTGGGGAGGGGGACCCGATTCGGAAAGGGGATCTGGTCACCACCGAGGCGAAGAGTCTTGCCAAGCTGGTCATGGAGGATGGCACCGTTCTCCAGGTCGGCGAGTCGTCGCGCACGCTGATCACCGAGTATGTCTACAAGCCGGAGGCGGCCAAGGGCGAGTTCGCCGCCACGGTCCTCACCGGGACCTTCCGCTTTGCGAGCGGTGGGCTGGCCCGTCTCCACGATGGACCCCACTCCCTGATCAAGACCCCGACCGCGCAGATCGGCATTCGCGGCAGCGAACTCCTCGGTGAAGTGGTCGCCGATGGCAGCACAACCGTGGTCCACACGTCCGGCATTCTCGAAATCGGCGATCTCCTCGGGCAGGGGGTCGTGACCTTGCTCCAGCCCGGGACCGCCACCGCCGTCATTCTCCACGGGGGTCCCCCGAGGCCGGTCTTCAAGGCCCCTGCCGAGTTGATGGATCGATTGCAGGAGCAGGTCTCCGATCAGGCCATCACCAAGGCCAAGGAGGCGGAGCGACTCGAACCCGATCCGGCCACCCTCGAACCGGGGGCCGAAGGCGCCGATCGCGAGACCGGGTCCGACGCCCGGTCCGAGACCGCCGATGGCACCCAGGCGCCGCTGGATATCCCCTGGGACGCCTTGCAGAACCTCGTGCGGGATGGAGGATCTTTCCGGGTTGCCGAGAGCGCCCTGGCTCCGGTCACCGATATCGATATCGCCTCCCTGGGTTTTTCCGCAGGCGGGGTCTCGTTCGTTCACGAGGGACTGCTCTTCACCCTCGGGGAGAAGGAGCTTCAGGTCACCCGCATCAACCATGCCCCGATCCTGCCTTCGTTCGCAAGCCAAACCCTCCTGGAGGACGGCGCCTTTTCGTGGCAGCTCTCGGGGTGGTCGGACCCGGATGGCGACCCGATCTCCCTGGCCGCCCGGCAGGTGGATGGCTCGGCCCTGCCGTCGTGGTTGACCTTCGACCCGCAGCGCGCCCTTTTCAGCGGTCAACCGGGGAATTCCGATGTCGGTCGGTTGGCGATCAGAGTGACTGCCACCGATTCCCTGTCGGCCTCGGCGCACCAGGTTTTTTCCCTGAACGTCGCCAACACCAACGACGCCCCGGTAGTCGCCCGGCAGGTGGCCGAGGCCACCACGCTCGTCGATCGGACCGTCCTGCTCAAGCCGGTGGGAGGGGTCTACCTGCCGCAGCTGACCGACGGTCGGACCTTCTCGTTCCAGGTCCCGAACGGCACCTTCGGAGACCCCGATCTTTCCTACGATGCGCAGGAGGGTCTGGTTCTCCAGGCCAATCTCCGCAGTGGTTCGGGAACTCTTCAGGCGCTCCCGTCCTGGTTGCAGTTCGAGGCCGCGACCGGGACCTTCACCGCCAACGGCGCCGATCCGGCCAGCGCCGGCAGCTACGACATCCAGGTTACCGCCACCGACCGCGCTGGCGCCCGGGTGGCGGACAGCTTCCTGGTCCTCCTGCGGCCCGCCGATGCCCCCTTCGCCCTGGTGGAACAGGGCTATTTCGTCGACAGCGCCGTGGCGGGGATCACCTATCGCTCGGGCGGGTTGACCGGCACCACCGACAGCCGGGGAGGGTTCTTCTACCGGCCCGGGGAGAAGGTCAGCTTCTCCCTGGGCAATCTTCTCCTCGGTGAGACCGATACCTCCACCGGCGGCGGTCAGGCGCTGATGCTGACCCCGAACGAGATCTCCCGGGACGAGGCGGGGGTCGCCGATCAGGACCGGGTGACCAATATCCTCCGTCTCCTCCAGACCCTCGACAGCGACGGCAATCCCGACAACGGCATCGTCATCGCCGCCGGGACGGCGGGTCGGGCCGATGACCTCACGGTCGATCTGGGTCTCTCCCCGGAGCTTTTTGCCCGGGACGCCGGGATCACGGCTCTCCTGGCCGAGGAGGGGATTGCCGAACTATTGTCGGAAGAGGTCGTCCGCGACCATTTCGAGCGCACCTTGGAGGCAGGTCTGACGCCGCCGGCGAGTGACGTCCTGCTGTTGTCGGCACGTCAGGGGGAGGAATTTCGGCACGATCTGCCCCAGGCCCTCTTCGTTGATCCCAACGGCGATCCCCTGACTTTCGCTGCCACCCTGGCCAATGGCGACGCCCTGCCGGTTTGGCTCGCCTTCTCGCCGGAATCTCTGCTCTTTTCCGGGACCCCGGGGGCCTACGAGGTCGGGAGTCACCTGCTTCGCCTCACGGCCACCAATCTGGTCGGCCAGACCTCGACGGCCCTTTTGGAACTCGCTGTCGACAACGTCAACGATGCCCCGGGGTTCGTCGCTCCCCTGGTGAGTCCGGGCGCCCAGGTGGGGCGCCCCTTCGAGTTGCGGTTGCCGGAGGGGGGGGTTGTCGATGCCGATGTGGCGATGGCGACCGGTGACGCCCTTACCCTGACGGCGACCCTCACGAGCGGCGAGGCGCTTCCGTCGTGGCTCCTTTTCGACGCGGAGAGCCGGACCTTTTCGGGGGTCGCCCCGGCCTCCTTCCTTGACCAGACGCTGGCGGTGCGTCTTCGGGTGACCGATGCCGCCGGGGCCTTCGCCACGACCGATTTCACCATCGTCGGGCGACTGCCCAACACCGCTCCCGTCGCCGGCGCCATCTCGGCGCCGACGGCGACCGAGGATCAGCCCTTTGCCTTCACCCTCCCGCCGGGGGCCTTCACCGATCCTGGTGATTCGTGGAGTCTGGTCGCGACCCTGCCTGGCGGGGGGGAGTTGCCGGCCTGGCTTACCTTTACGGCGGCGACGGCGACCTTCTCCGGTACCCCGGGCAATGGTGACACCGGGCTTCTTCCGATCGTCGTCACCGCCACCGACTCGTGGGGGGCGGCGACGACCAATTCTTTTTCCTTGACGGTGGCGGACGTCAACGACGCCCCCCTTGCGGTCGCGTCCATCGTCCCCCAGGTCGCGACCGGCACTGTTCCCTTTTCTCTCTCCCTGCCGGCGGGCCTCTTCGATGACCCGGACGACGCTGCCGCCGAACTCTCCTGGGCGATCACGACCGCTGCAGGCGACCCTCTGCCGGCCTGGCTGGCCTTCGATGCCGATACCCTGAGTCTCACCGGGACGCCGCCCAACGCCCCCGCGACGACGCTCCCGATTCGTGTCACCGCGACGGATCCGGGGGGGCTGGGCGCCGCGGTCGATTTCACCCTGACGCTCTCGCCGACGAATCGGGCGCCGACCCTTTCGAGAAGCCTGGCCGATCGGAGTCTGGCGGAGGGGTCGGTTTTTGCCTGGCAACTCCCGTCCGACACCTTCGTCGACGGCGATCCTGGGCAGAGCCTCACCCTTGGGGCCGACCGGCCCGATGGTTCGCCTTTGCCGGCGTGGCTCCATTTCGATGCCGCTTCCCTGAGCTTTTCCGGGACCCCGGATGATCCCGATCTGGGGACGCTGGCGGTGCGTTTGACGGCCCGGGATCCCCTGGGGGCCGAGGCGGCGACGCTTTTTTCGCTTACGGTCACGAATGTCAATGACCAGCCCCGCCTTGTCGAAGCGGTCGACAATGCCTTTGCCACCCAGGATCGCCCCTTCAGTTTCTCTCTGGCGGCGGCCTTCGTCGAGGTCGATCCGGGGGATCTTCTCTCCCTGGGGCTCACCCTGGCGGATGGGACGCCGCTGCCGGGCTGGCTTCGATTCGATGCCGGGAGTGGACTGCTTACCGGCACGCCCGGTGCTGCCGATGTCGGTACGTTGCTGAACCTCAAGGTAACGGCCACGGATCTCGCCGGCGCCGAGGCGGCGGACACCTTCCTTCTTCTGGTGACTCCTCCCAATGCGGCGCCGGAAGTGGCGGTTCCGCTCCCGGATCTGACGATTTCGCAGGGGGAGGCGTTTCTCTACCAGGTAGATGCGGCGACTTTCCGGGACCCCGATCCTGGTGATCGCCTGAACTATGCGGCCCTCCTGGCGGGGAATGCGCCCCTGCCGGCGTGGCTCGGTTTCGACCCCGAGACCCGGTTTTTCTTCGGTACCCCCGGGAACGCCGAGGTCGGGACGGTGGCGGTCAAACTGACGGCCACCGACAGCCGCGGCGCCTGGGTGTCGGAGAGTTTTTCCCTGACGGTGGCGAACGCCAACGATGCCCCCGAGGTGGCCCGGGCGATCCCGGATCTTTTCGCGGTGTTGGAGGAACCCCTTTCGTGGCAGGTACCTGTCGCGACTTTCCGCGATCCCGATGTCGGCGATACCCTGACCCTTGCCGCCGCCCTGGTGGGTGGGGAGCCCTTGCCGGCGTGGCTCGCCTTCGATGCCGCGACCGCCACCTTCACTGCCCTGCCGCAGGCAGAGGCGCTGGGCAGCTATGGTATCACGGTGACTGCGGCAGACCAGGCCGGGGCGCGGGTTGCGGAAGTCTTCGTTCTTTCCGTCACCCATGAGAACCACGCGCCGGTGTTGGTCCCGGCGCTCCTCCCCGACCGGCTGGTGAGCGAGGACGCGGCTTTTTTCTTCACTCTCCCCGCCGGTGTCTTCGTGGATGGGGACGAGGGCGACACCCTGGGCTACGCGGCGGTTCGTCTCGATACCGGCGGGGCGCTTCCCTCGTGGTTGACCTTCGACGGCGCCACCCGCACCTTTTCCGGACTCCCGGGCAATGCCGAGGTGGGCGCCCTCGCCGTCAAGGTGGTGGCGAGCGATGGGCGTGGCGGGCAGGCGAGTGGCCATTTTTCCCTGGGGGTGGCCAACGTCAACGATGCCCCGCGCCTGGTTGGGGAGGCCCTCGATCGGGTCGTGGAGCAGGGGGATGATTTCGCTTTCACCCTGCCTGCGACCCTCTTTGCCGATGCCGATGCCGGCGATGTTCTCACCCTTGCGGCAACCCTCGCCAATGGCGCCCCGCTGCCGGCCTGGTTGCAGTTCGACCCGGTCACGGCGACCTTCTTCAGCATTTCCGGGGGGGGCGAGGCCGGGCCGCTGGCGATCAAGATCCAGGCCCGTGATATTGCCGGGGCCGGGGCCTCGGATCTCTTCGTCCTCGAGGTCCTGCCCCGGAACCATGCCCCCACCGTGGTCCAGGCACCAACCGACCAGGAGATTGCCGAGGATCAGGTCTTCCTCTTCACCCTGCCGGCGGCGACATTCGCCGACAGCGATGCCGACGACCGGCTGGAACTTGCCGCCTCCCTGGCCGGGGGCGTGGCCCTTCCCGACTGGCTTCTTTTCGATGCCGCGACCGGGACCTTCTTCGGTCGGCCCGGGGATGCCGAGGTCGGCTCCCTGGGGATTCGCCTGCTCGCCCGGGACAGTCGCGGCGCGGAGGTCGAGAGTGGTTTTACCCTGACGGTGGCGAACGTCAACGATGCACCCTGGTTGCAGACCCCCATCGAGGCGCAGTACGCCGATTACGCCACCCCCTTCGCCTGGACGTTGCCGGCGGCCACCTTCTTCGATCCCGATGGCGAACCGTTGCGTTATACCGCCGTCCTGGCCGGCGGCGCGGGGGCTCCCCTGCCCGACTGGCTCGGGTTCGATACCGCCACCGGTCGTTTCCATAGCCTCCGGGATCCCCAGGTTGCGGACGGGGGGAGCCTGGCGATCAAGGTCACCGCCTTCGATGCTGCCGGGGCCCAGGGCTCGGCCCTTTTCAATCTCACGGTCACCCATCCCAACCACGCGCCGACGGCGTCGCAGAGTCTGGTGAACTGGAGCGCGACCGAGGATGCGGCCTTTCTCGGTCTCCTGCCGACTGCGCTCTTTCAGGATGTCGATCCCGATGATCGTCTGACCTATACCGCCACCCGGACCGATGGCTCGGCCCTGCCGACGTGGCTCCACTTCGACCCGGCGACCCTCTCCTTGAGCGGCAGGCCCGGCAATGGTGATGTCGGCACTCTCGCCGTTCGCGTTACGGCTCGTGACCTTCGCGGGGCGAGCGCCTCGACCGAGGTGGTGGTCCGGGTGGACAACAGCAACGATGCCCCGACGGTCGTCTCTCCCCTGGCGGATCAGCGTCTTGTCACAGGGACGGCGTTCTCCCTGGTCGCCGGGAGGGGGCACTTCGTCGATGATGATATCGGTGATCTTCTGACCTTTGCCGCGCATCAAAGCGGCGGCGCCTCCCTGCCGGTCTGGCTCGGTTTCGATCCGGCCACCGGGATTCTGAGCGGGACGCCGACCGCCACGGGCACCTTCGATCTGCGCATCACCGCCCGTGACGGCGCTGCGGCTCAAGCAGCCTATGGTTTTCGTCTGGTGGTCACCCCCCCCAACGAGGCTCCGGTGGCCGCCGCCATCGCCGATCAGGAGGCGCACGAAGAGACCCCGTTTGCCTTTCATCTCCCTGCGACCACTTTCACCGACGCCGATGCCGCTGCCGGGCAACTCACCCTCGCCGTCCGGACCCTGGATGGGGGGGATCTCCCCTCCTGGTTGACCTTCGACCCTCAGACCGGGATGTTCTCCGGGACACCAGGCAACGGCGACACCGGGCGGGTCACCCTCCGGGTCAGTGCCACCGATCCCGACGGGGCTGTGGCCGCGAGCGCCTTTTCCATCGAGGTCGCCAATGTCAACGATGCCCCGGAGCTTCTCCACTCCCTTGCCGATCGCCGGGCCTATCAGGATCGCCTCTTCAATGTGACCCTGCCTGCGGCGAGTTTTGGAGATGCCGATGGGGACCCGCTGATCTGGACCGTGCGTGATCTCGATGGGGCGACACCGCTGCCTGCGTGGTTGCGTTTCGATGCGGCGACTCTCACCCTCTCGGGGACCCCGGGGTCGGGTGATCGGGGGGTTCTCAACCTCAAGGTGACGGCCACCGATCCTGCCGGAATGGTGGCGGCGGACACCTTCACTCTCACTGTCTATGAGCCCAATGCGGCGCCGACGGTGGCGGTGGCGCTGGCCGATCAGGTGGCGACGGAGAGGAGTCCTTTTCTCTTCAGGGTCCCCGAGGCCACCTTTGCCGATCTCTCGCCGGACGAGGTCCTGACGCTTACCGCCAGCCGTGTCGGGGACGACCCGGCGCTCCCCGCCTGGTTGACCTTCGATGCCGACACCCGCACCTTCAGCGGCACACCCCAAAACGCCGATGTCGCCACCGTGGAGTTGCAGGTTACCGCGACCGATGCCGCCGGTGACAGCGTCGCCGATCTTTTCACCCTGACGGTCGCCAACACCAATGATCTGCCGACCCTGGGACTGGCCATCCGCGACCAGGAGGCCCTTGCCGACCGCGCCTTTCTCTTCACCCTGCCCGGGAACACCTTCAACGACCGGGATGTGGGTGACCATCTTACCCTGACGGCGACGAATCTGACCCCTGGCGCGGCGCTTCCCTCCTGGCTCAGTTTCGATGCCGCTTCTGGTCGCTTCAGCGGTTTGCCGACTGCGGCCGATCTGGGGACGACCTATGTGAAGGTCACTGCCACCGACGCCGCCGGGGGGGTGGTGGCGGATCTCTTTACCCTGCGGGTGGTGGCGAGCCGGACCGGGGCCCTCCTCGACAGTGAGGTGGCCGGGGTCCACTACGCCACCGCCACCCACTCCGGGGAGACCGGGGAGGGGGGGGAGTTTCACTTTTTGCCGGGGGAGAGGGTTGCCTTTTCGATCGGCGACATCCTCCTCGGTGAGACGGTGGCGGGGGAGACTCTCACTCCCCTGGAGCTTGCCGGTCATGGTGATTGGGCCACCACCACCAATATCCTGCGTTTCCTCCAGACCCTGGACGCCGACGGCAATCCCGACAACGGGATCGCCATCACCGAGGCGGCCCGTCTCGCCGCCGAGGGGGTCTCCCTGGATTTCAATCGCGATATCGGCGCCTTTGCCGCCGATGCCGCTCTCGGGAACTATCTCGAACTGGCGACGGGCCAGGTGAGCCTGGTCGGTGTCGAGGCGGCCTGGGACCATTTCCGGAACACCCTGGAGCGGATCGCGACCACCACCGGGGAGGGGCGCCTCTCGACCTCTCCCGCCAACCCCACCGCCCTCGAGGACCGGCCTTTTGTCCACACCCTGGATGTGGGTGACCTCTTCGAGGGGATGAGTCGCCCGCAGCTCACGGCCACCAATCTCGCCGGCGGGGCGCTCCCCGGCTGGCTCACCTTCGATGCCGAGACCGCGACCTTTTCCGGTACCGCCGGCAACGCCGAGGTCGGGGTCACCGCCATCCGCCTGACCGCTCGCGAGGGGGATGCGGAGCCGGTGGCGCGGGTGGTGACCCTCACCGTCGCCAACGTCAACGATTCCCCTGTCCTGGGGACGGTTCCTGGCGAATTGACCGCCATCCCCGACGAGGCCTTTCAGTTTCGCCTGCCGGCGGGGATGTTCGTCGACCCCGATCCGGGTGAGGCGCTCCGATTCGCCGCCGTGCCGGTCGTGGGAGGGGCGCTGCCGGGGTGGCTCGCCTTCGATGCCGATTCCGGTACCTTCACCGGGACCCCGGGAGTGGGTGATCTCGGGGGGCTGAGTCTCGCCGTTACTGCCACCGATCGGGCCGGGGCGGCGGCCTCCGGGGTCATCACCCTGCGGGTGGTCGATCCCGATCTGGCGCCCCGCCTCGTTGCCTCCTTCGTCGATCCCGTGGCGACCGAGGAGACCCTCCTGCTTCACTCCCTGGGTGGGCTCTTTGAAGATCCCGAGGGGGGGGAGGTGGCCCTGGCGGTTGCCCCCCTGGAGGTGGGGGAGGGGCTCCCTTCCTGGCTCACCTTCGATGCCGACACCGCCCTCCTTTCGGGGCGACCGACCAACGCCGAGGTCGGGGTTGTCTCCCTCAAGGTGACCGCGACCGACAGCTCCGGCAAGAGTACCGCCCTGCCTTTTACCCTGACGGTCGTCAATGTCAACGATGCCCCGCTTCACCCCGTCTCCCTGAGTGACCAGGTGGCTGTCGAGGATGCCGCTTTCCGCTATCGGCTGCCGGCGGGGAGTTTCGTTGACGCCGATCCGGGGGAGATGCTGACCCTGACGGCGACCCGGGCGAACGGAGCCGCCCTGCCGGCGTGGCTCGCCTTCGACGCCGCCACGGCCACCTTCACCGGGACCCCCGGTATCGCCGATCGGGGGGGAGTCACCGTGCGGGTTACGGCCACCGACGCCGGCGGTCTCTCCAGCAGCGACGTTTTCTCCCTGGCCGTCGCCGAGGTCAACCACGCGCCTCTCCTCCGGAGTGATCTCTTGCCGACCGAGGTTGCCCTGGTGGAGGATCGGCGTTTTGCCCTGACCCTCGATGCCGGGGTCTTTTCCGATCCGGATCCGGGGACGACGCTTTCCCTTGAAGCCAGCGGTGTCGGGGGGGCGCTCCCGGGATGGCTCGCCTTCGATGCCTCGACCCGAACCCTCTCCGGGACTCCGGGCAATGCCGAGGTGGGGAGCCTTGGCATCAAGATCACCGCCCGGGATCAGGCAGGGGCGACGGCGACGGGGAGTTTTACCCTGGCGGTGGCCAACGTCAATGACGCCCCCCTCTCCATCGGCACGGCGGCGGCGCAGCAGCTCGATCTTGGTCGGCGCTTCGAGTGGACGACGCCGACCACCCTCTTCCAGGAGGTCGATGCCGGCGACCGGTTGACCTATGGGGCGACCCTGGCCAACGGCGCGGCGCTGCCGGCGTGGCTCGCCTTCGACGCCGATACCCACACCTTCCGGGGGACGCCGGCGGGCCTCCCCGGGACCCTCGCCGTCACCCTGACCGCGACCGATGCGGCGGGGGCGAAGGCGAGCCAGGCAGTCACCTTGACGCTCGTCGATCCCAATCACGCGCCGGAGGCCGCCGCCGTCGCCGACCAGACCGCCACCGAGGACAGGCTCTTTCTCTACCGGCTCCCGACCGGGAGCTTCACCGATGCCGATGGCGATCCCCTGACCCTGACCGCCACCAATCTCCCTGCGTGGCTCACCTTCGATGCCCAGAGCGGCACCTTCTCGGGGACCCCCGACAACCGGTCGGCCGCGACCGGCACGACCGTCAAGGTCAGCGCCACCGATCCTGGCGGCAAACAGGCGGCCCTGAGCTTTCGCATCGGTGTCGACAACACCGCCGATGCCCCCCTCCTCGTGACCCCCCTGGCGGATCGTACCCTCTCCACCGATCAGGGGACTTTTCGCTTCCAGATCGAGGCCTCGGCCTTCCAGGAGACGGATCCTGGGGATCTTCTCACCTTCAGCGCCACCCGTGCTGATGGCACTGCCCTGCCTGCCTGGATCGTCTTCGACGCCGCCACCCGCTCTTTTTCCGGTCAGGTCGATCGAGCGATTGCGGGGGTGCATACCCTCAAGGTGAGTGCGACCGATGGCACCGGGCTGGTGGCGAGTGACACCTTCGATCTCAAGGTCGATATTGCCAATTCCGCCCCGACCCTGGCCGTGGCGCCGCTCGCGCAGAGCGCGACCCAGGGCCTTGCCTTCGCCTATCGGCTGCCTGCGGGCACCTTCAGCGACGTCGATCTTGCCGCCGGGGACAGCCTGCGCCTGTCGGCCAAGACCCTTGCCGGCGGCAACCTGCCCGCCTGGTTGCAGTTCGATGCCGATACCCGCACCTTCAGCGGCACTCCCCTGAATGCCGATGTGGGGAGCATCGCCGTCAAGGTGGTGGCGACCGATGCCCTGAATGCGACGGCCGCCGGGTCGTTCACCCTTACTGTTGCCAATGTCAACGATGCCCCGGTTGTCGGGACTCCTCTAATTGGGGAGACTGCCTTCGTCGGTCGCGCCTTCCGCCTGGATCTCCCCGCCACCGCCTTCGCGGATGCCGATCCCGGCGATACTCTGGTCTACCAGGCCAGCCGGGCGGACGGCTCGGCCTTGCCCGGCTGGCTCCACTTCGAGCCCCTGAGCCGGACCTTCACCGGCCTGCCGGCGGCGGCGGATCTCGGGAACCTTACCCTCAAGGTGACCGCTTCCGACCCCTCTCTGGCTTCGGCCTCGGCGCTCTTTTCCCTCCAGGTCAAGGATGCCAACCTCGCGCCGCAGGCGGTGGCGGGGCTTCTGCCGGCGGAGATTCGCACCTCCGAGGATCAGCCCTTTCTCTACCGCGTCGCCTCCACCCTCTTCACCGACGCCAACGATGATATTTTACGGCTTTCGCTCCTCCCTGCCGGTGGCGGCGCCCTGCCGGGATGGCTTCTTTTCGACCCCGACACCCGCCTCATCAGCGGCACTCCCGGCGACGCCGACGTGGGGAGCCTGCCCCTGAAGGTGGTGGCGACCGATCCCTTCGGCAAGAGCGCCTCGGTGGGTTTCACCCTCCGCGTCGACAACGTCAACGATGCGCCCATTCTCGGGAATGCCATCGCCGACCAGGAGGTGCGGGAGGGGGTGGCCTTCGGTTTTCGTCTGCCGGCCAACACTTTCCTTGACCGGGATGTCGGGGATGACCTCACTCTTTCGACTTCCACGCTCCCCGCCTGGATGAGCTTCGATGCCGCCAGCGCCACTTTCGGCGGCACTCCCCTTGCCGGGGATCGTGGGTCGGTGCTGATCACGGTGAGTGCGACCGATACCGCCCGTGCCACCGCGAGCGACAGCTTCCAGGTGACCGTGGTCGGGGTCAACCACGCTCCTGTTCTCGGCTCTCCCCTGGTCGATCGGAGTACCCTGGAAGATCAGCCCTTTCTCTTCACCCTGCCGGTCGAGACCTTTGTCGATGCCGATCCGGGGACGACGTTGACCTACACTGCCAGCGGTGAAAACGGCGCCCTTCCGGCCTGGCTCTCCTTCGATCCGGCGAGCCGCACCTTCTCTGGCAATCCCGGGAATGCCGATGTTGGCAGTTTCGGGGTCAAGGTAGTCGCCAGTGACGGCGCCGGGGGCCAGGCGGCGGCGCGTTTTGGCGTCTCGGTGGTGAATGTCAACGACGCCCCCGAGGCCGGGGCCCAGCTTGCTTCGCAGACGGCCTACAGCGGCACGGCCTTCCGTTTCACCCTGCCGACCGGGGTGATCCAGGATCGGGATCCCGGCGACAGCCTGCGGTTTTCGGCCACCCTGGCCGATTCGGCGACCTCGCCGTTGCCGGCCTGGCTGAGCTTTGATGCGGCGACGCGCACCTTCGCCGGTACTCCGACCCGGGCTGAGCTGGGGGCGGTGAACCTCAAGGTGGTCGCGACCGATCTCGGCGGGTTGTCGGCGGGGCAGATCCTCACCCTGAATGTCGCCGACCCGAACCGGGCGCCGACGGTGGCCACGACCTTGACCGCGCAGGCGCCTCTGGAGGATCAGGCATGGCTCTACTCGGTCAAGGAGGGTTTCACCGACCCCGACGGCGGTGATCTTCTGACCTTGAGCGCTCTCCCTCTGGGGGGCGTTTCTCTTCCCGGGTGGCTTCGTTTCGATGCCCGGGGGGGGTATTTCCACGGGACCCCGGGCAATGCCGATGCGGGTTCGACCACCGTGGTCAAGGTGACCGCGACCGACCCGGGCGGGCTCCAGGCGACGCAGAGTTTCACCATTGCGGTGGGGAACGTCAACGATGCCCCGGTTCTGGTGACGCCGTTGCCCGACCAGACGGTCGAGAGCGGTCGGGGGTTCAGTTTCCAGCTCGGTGCCGCCGCGTTCCAGGATGTCGACGCCGGGGATCGGCTGAGCTATCTCGCTGCCCAATCGGGTGGCGCGGCGCTTCCCTCCTGGCTTGGTTTCGATGCCGCCACGCGCACCTTCAGCGGCACCCCGACCCATGCCCAGGCCGGGGTCTATACCCTCCGGGTGACTGCGAGCGATGGCGTTGCCTCCGTAAGCGACAGCTTCGACCTCACGGTGAAGACCGCCAACACCGCCCCGACCCTGGCGGTGGCGATTCCGAACCAGGCGGCGACCCAGGATCAGTTATTCCGCTGGCAATTGCCGGCGACCACCTTCGCCGACGCCGACGTGGGCGATACCCTGACCCTGGCGGCGACGACTCTGAGCGGCGGGGCGCTTCCCTCCTGGCTGAGTTTCGATCGCGATACCCGCACCTTCACCGGGACGCCCCACAACGCCGAGGTGGGTACCCTCCAGCTCAAGGTGGTGGCGACCGACAGTCAGAATGCCAGCGTTGCCGGGGCTTTTGCCATTACCGTCGGCAATGTCAACGACGCCCCTGTGTCGGCGACTCCCATCGCGGCGCAGAGTGCCTCTCTGGGCCGGGCCTTTCTCTACCAGGTACCGGCGGCGACCTTCGCCGACCCCGATGTGGGCGATACGCTCACCCTTGGCGCCACTCTGCCGGCAGGGGTCTCCTGGTTGCGCTTCGATGCCGCCAGTCGCACCTTCAGTGGCCAGCCGACCCTGGCCGGGGAGTTGGGGAGTTTCACTGTGACCCTCAGGGCCACGGATGCAGGCGGCCTTGCGGCCACGGCCACCTTTACCCTGGCCTCGGTCACCTCGACCAGCAGGGCCAATTCCTGGAGCTGGGGATTGTCCCGACGGGCGATCGTCAGGGCCTCCTCTTCGCTCTTCGGCAACAGCGCCTGCGGCAATTCCCAGCCGGCGGGCAGGACGACTCCCTGAAGCTCGCGCTTGAAGACGGCCAGGACCCGGTGCCGCATCTGCGCCAGGGCGCCCTCCGCCTGAATCCGTCGCGCCTGGGCCCCGGCCAACTGTGTCTTGGCCTGCAACACATCCGTGGAGTAGCCCTGACCCGCCGCAACCTTGATGTTCTCCACCTCCGTCTGCTGCATGATGTTGGCCTCGGACTGCCGGGCGTATTCCAGGACGGTGAGCATCCGATCGAAATTGAGAAAGGCCGTGACCGCCTCCAGGGCGACCGTCTGGCGCACGAACGCCAGGGTCATCTCCGCCTGCCGGAACTGCAACTCGGCGGCGAGCGAGTCGGCCTGGGACTTGCCGAAATCCCAGAGGCGCTGGGTCAGGGCAAGATCAAACTCCCGGGGGGTGAGATTGGTGTCACCACCGGGCTTGTTTCCCTGCCGTTCCTGCCCGTAGTTGGCCGTCACCTCCAGACCGGGAAACCAGGCGTTGCCAAAGACCTCCCGCACCCGCTCCCGGGCAGCGTTGCGGTCACTTTCGGCGGCCCTGATCCTTTCGTGTTCCGCGAGCACCTTCCGAACCGCGTCGGTCAGACTCTCCCCGGCGACCCGGGGAGCGGGGGAGAGCGCCATCCCCGACTTCCCGGCGGAACCGGAACCCGGGGGGAGCTCTCCAGCCTTCGGGAGAGCAGTGGCGCCAGCCTTTGCCTTCGACTTCGCCCCAGCCTTGACCTTGGCCTTGTCCGGGAGCGGCTCGGGAGAACCAGCCACGCCCCTGACCGCCTTGGGGGCCGAAGCCGCCTTGGGAGCAGAAGCCGCCTTGGGAGCAGAAGCCGCCTTGGGAGCAGAAGCCCGGGAACCCCCCTTTTCCGACCCGGCGCGGGAACTTCCATTATTTTCCGCCAGCAACGTTCCCCCCTTCGGGGGAGAAACACTCCCGGGAGACTCCCCGGTCGAGACCGCCGCAAGCGAACCGATCCGGTAGCTCAGGTGACCGACAGGACGATCCGTCCCCACCCCCCTCGCCTCGGTGTTGGCCAACAACAGGGGGAGAAGCAGGATCAACCGCAGACGAGAAGAGAACATCAAACGAACCTCACTGACGACTATCGATTGTCCAGGAAACAGGATCCCTCGCCCTTGCCTGAAGCCACCTCAAGCATGGGGAAGGAGCGACAATGGCTGCTGGCCGACCTCCTCCAGCCCGGGGAGGGAAACCACCTCGGGCAGGGTATCGGCTCCCTGCTCCCGTTGGTCAAGAGGATCGCCGCCACTCTCACCAAGAAAGGCCAGATGATCGGCGACGGCATTCCCCAGGACCGAGAAATCCCCCCCATCCCCGACGGAGTCGAAGGAAAAACACCCTCCCTCGGCGCTCCCTTCATCACCAAAAAGCGCCGAGGTCGGTGTCGCAGGAAGGAAATCGCCGAGGGCCTCCGCCAGGGTAAAGCCAGCGCCGCCTCCAGAGGCAGCTCCGCCGTCGGCGGGCGTGGCCGAAACTCCCAAGGTAGGGGGAATCTCATCGGGATGGTGGAGAAAGGCCACCTCCATGAGACGCCCCAGGCCACCGTCGGCAAAACCGAAACGACCTTCGCTCAGGATCTGGTTGTTCCCCCGCCAGTAGTCGCTGGCGGTGGTCTCGAGGGAGACCGAATCGATGCCTCTCCCCGGCAGGGAGGTGAGTTCTTCGGGATCCGAGACGCCATCCTGGTTCGCGTCCTGCCAAACACGGAGTTCGGCAAAGGTGTCGTCGAGGGCATCGAGACGATGGTCCTGATTCGTATCGAGCCGGGAGAGGGCTTCCATGCCGGAGTGGGCGTCGGGGAACATCCGTTCGGAGAAGAGCTCGCCGGCGTCATTGATCCGACCATCGTGGTTGCGATCCAGGGCAAGAAAAGCATCACCGGCCCCGACCCAGCCGGTTGCGTGCGGCAGGCCAGTGAGGCCCATGTCGAAATACCGGCCCTGGCCGCAATCGACAAGATCGAGGCCATCCCCCGCGAGGTCGAGGACCACGGGATCGAGAAACATGCCGATGGAGTTGTCGATCAGGAGTGAGACCCCATCCTTGGAGTAGAGGTCAAAGGTCTCACCACCGCTGGTTTCGTAGCCGGCAGTGTAGCCCCATCCCACGCCGATATGGAGAACATCGTTGCTATCACCGAGGATGCGGAGGTGGGCACCCTCGCCGAAGAGCTGACTGAAATGCCACTGCCGCGCCGTCAGGATATGGTTGTCGCTGCCTACCCCAAGATCGATGATCTCGATATTCTCGATCCGTGGACTCATGCCCGCGACCATCAGGTTCAGGTTGAAGTCGGTGGCCAGTTTCAGGGTATCGAGGCCGCTGCCGCCGTCGACCTGGCGGAACGTCGCGTCGGAGATGGTCAGAAGATCGTTCCCGGCACCCCCGATCAGGAGATCCGCACCACCGCCTCCGATCAGGGTGTCGGCCCCCAACCCGCCGAGGAGGACGTCGGCGATTCCCGAACCGCTCAGGGTCTGTGAGGTGACCGGGGCCCCGGCGAAATTGCCGCCGAAAACGACGAAAGTCGATCCGGAAAACTCCCCGCCGGCATCGGCCCAGGGGGCCCCGACAAGGAGGTCGTCAAAGCCGTCGCTGTTGACATCGCCGGCGCCGCTGACCGAATGGCCGCTATTGTCTCCCGCCGCAGCGCCGTCCAGGCGGAATCCGGTGGCACCATCCAGGGTGGCGAGGTCGAGCTGCGCCGCAAACCCGGAGGTCCTGCCGTAAATCACGTAGCTGGCTCCGGAATCGCCGCCATTGGTGTCGGCATGAAAAGCGCCCACAATGAGATCGGCAAGACCGTCGCCATTGACATCGCCAGCGCTGCTGACGGAGCGACCGGTCTCATCACCGGCTGCCAACCCGTCCAGGCGGAAGCCGTTGGTACCATTCAGGGTGGAGAGGTCGAATTGGGTGGTAAATCCGGAGGCCTTGCCGAACACAATGTAGCACGACCCTGAATCGGTGCCTTCGTGGTCGGCGGCGGGGCCTCCCACGATAAGATCGTCGAAACCATCGCCATTCACGTCCCCCGCACCGCTGACCAGGGGGTTGCCAAAGCCGTTCATGACGAGATCGTCCATGCGGAAACCCGTGGTGCCATCCAGGGTCGCCAGATCAATCTGAGCGGTGAAGCCGCTTCCCTTGCCAAAAACGACATAGCTCGTCCCAAGTTCCAGGGTACCCGATTGGGACCTCGGCGAATCGATGATGACATCGTCGAAGCCGTCGCCGTTGACATCGCCGGCGCCACTGACCGACAGTCCACTTCCATCCCATACAGCCGCGCCATCCAGACGAAAGCCACTCGTGCCATCGAGAGTGGAAAGATTGATCTGGGATGCAAACCCCGAGGTCTTGCCGAAAACGACGTAGCTCGCCCCGGAGGTGACGGCGTCCGGTGAAGCCCAGACCGCCCCCACGATGATATCGGAAAGACCATCGCCGTTGACATCGCCGGCCCCATCCACCGACCAGCCGCTCCTGTCGCCAGCTGCCACGCCGTCCAGGCGGAACCCGGTCGTGCCGTTCAGGGTGGAAGGATCGAGCTGGGAGGAGAACCCGGACGCCTTGCCAAAAATCACATAGCTGGCCCCGGCATCGCTGCTTCCTGAATCGGCCATGCGGGCGCCCACGATGAAATCGGCGAAACCATCGCCATTGATGTCTCCAGCGCCGCTGACCGAATTTCCGCAGTAATCATCGGCGCCAACACCGCTCAGACGAAAGCCGGTCGTGCCGTTCAGGGTGGAAAGACTGATTTGGGGGGCAAACCCGGAGGCCGCACCGAAGAAGAGGTAACTTGCCCCGGAATTGTACAGAGGCGCATCGGCCATCTGGGCGCCGATCAGGACATCGGCATAGCCGTCGTTGTTGACGTCCCCGGCGCCGTTGACCGAGACGCCGCTCACATCGTATCCCGCCACGCCATCCAGGCGGAAGCCGTTCGTCCCATCCAGGGAAGAAAGCGAGATGATGGAACGAGTGACAAAGATATCGCTGTCGACCAGGAGCCGATTGCCCCCATGCTGGTAGAGGTCGTAGCTCTCGCCAGCGTCGGTGGTATGGTTGGCAGTGACCGTCCAGGTATCCCCGAGGTAGAGCCGGTCGGCGCCATCGCCCATCACCTTGAGAAATTCGCCCGAGCCGGAAATCTGGCTCACGCGGGCAGCAAGATCGATTTTCAAGGTGTTGTTGCCGCTTCCGACTCCAAGATCAATGGTTTCGATTTCCTGAATGCGATTGCTCATCCCGATGGCGGCAAGATCCAAGGCTAAGCCGGTCCCGGCCAGAAACAGTATGTCGTCCCCTGAACCACCATCGACCCGGCGGAACGTCGCGTCGGAGACGATCAGGAGATCGTTCCCGCCGCCCCCAATCAGGAGATCCGCGCCACCGCCTCCGGTCAGGGTGTCGGCCCCCAGCCCGCCACGAAGAATGTCGGCGATTCCCGAACCGACCAAGCTCTGGGGAATGACCGGAGCCTGGCCGAAGTTGCCCCCGAAGACGACATACGTCGCCCCGGAACCCGTCCCCCCAACATCGGCGGTATAAGCACCGATGAGAACGTCGTCAAAACCGTCTCCATTGACATCACCAGCGCCACTGACCGCATAGCCGCTCTTGTCCCCCGCGGCCACCCCGTCCAGGCGCAACCCGCTCAGGGCATCCAGAGTGGTCAGGTCAAGGCTGGGAGCGAAGCCCCCGGCCTTCCCGAAAACCACATGGCTCATGCCGGAATCGACCCCTGACGGATCGGCATAATTGGATCCGATGAGAAGATCGTCGAATCCATCGCCATTGATATCCCCGGCGCCAGCCACAGAGTTGCCACTCTGGTCGCCGGCCAAGATCCCATCCAGGCGAAAACCAGCCGTACCATCCAGGCTGGCCAGATCTACCGAGACCGTCCAGGTAGCCTGGCCAAAGAGAACGTAACTCGCCCCGGAATTGCCGCCCCCCGTATCGGCATAGGGGGCACCGATGAGAAGATCGTCGAAACCGTCACCGTTGATGTCCCCGGCACCACTCACCGAGTAGCCGCTCTGATCACCGACCGCCACCCCATTCAGGCGAAAACCGGTGGAACCATCCAAACCCGACAGACTGATTTCGGCGGCAAACCCCAAACTCCCGCCAAAAATCACATAACTCGCCCCCGAGTCAGCAAGAGAGCCGGGATCGGCCTGGTAGGCACCGATCACGATATCGTCGAAGCCGTCGCCGTTGACATCACCGGCGCTGCTCACCGCAAAACCGCTGGAATCGAAGGCCGCCCCCCCACTCAGGCGAAATCCCGAGACCCCATCCAGGGTCGCGAGATTCAGGGTCGCAGCAAACCCGCCGGTCTTGCCGAAAACCACATAGCTGGCACCAGCATCCATCGCAGCGCCCGAATCGGCCTGGTGGGCACCGATAATGAGATCATCCAAGCCGTCGCCGTTGACATCACCGGCGCCCGTCAGAGAGGCACTGGTGAAATCGCCCGCCGCCCCACCATCCAGACGGAACCCACTGGTTCCGTCGAGACTGGAGAGGTCCAGGGCTGGGGTGAACCCTCCGGCCTTGCCGAATATCACATAGCCGGCACCGGAATCACTGCCGTTCGGGTCTGCCCGCAGGGCCCCCACGAAAAGATCGTCGAAACCATCCCCATTGACATCTCCCGCACCCGCGACCGATATCCCACTGAGATCGGCGGCGGCAGCTCCATCGATGCGGAACCCGGCGACTCCGTCCAGAACAAGGGGATCGGCCAGATCGATCGAGGCAGAGAAGCCGCCGACGTTTCCGAAGACGACGTAACTGCTCCCCGCCCCCGGAAACCCGGGGCTCGCCCCCATGGCGCCAATGATGAAATCATCGAGACCATCGCCATTGATATCCCCGGCGCCAGCCACCGAAACACCACTGGCGTCGTAGGCCTCCCCCGCAAGTCGAAAACCCTTGCCGCCGTCCAGAGAGGCCAGAGAAACCACGGAACGGAGGACCTCGATCCCGGCATCAACCAGAAGCCGGTTGCCGCCATTCACATAGAGGTCATAGCTCAGACCGCCATCGACGACGGCATCGGCGGTAAACGACCAGGCATCACCCAGGAGAAGCCGGTCAGAACCATCGCCCATCAGCCGCAGGGTCCTGTCGCTGCCGGAGATCCCGCTTACACGAGCGGCGACATCGATCTTGAGGGTATTGCCCACACCAAGATCCACAATCTCGATATCCTGGATCCGAGTTCCAACACCCGGCAGAGAAAGATCCAGGGCCAGACCGCTCCCCTCCAGGCGCAGGAGGTCGCGACCGCCACCGCCATCGACCTTCAGGAAAGTCGTATCCCCGACGAACAGAAGGTCATCGCCGGCCCCGCCGATCAGGACATCGGCACCGCCCGCACCGGTCAAGGAGTCGGCCCCCAGACCACCCCGAAGGATTTCGGCGGCGGAACTCCCGCCAAGACTCAGGGCAGTTGTCGGGGCCTCGGTGAGGTTGCCCCCGAGAAAGAGATAGGAGGCCCCCGTGTCGACGGCACCCAAATCCGCCCCGTAGGCCCCGATCAGGAGATCATCGAACCCATCCCCATCGATATCCCCGGCACGGCTCACTGCGTAGCCGCTGAAGTCCTGGGCCGCAACCCCCTCCAGACGGAAACCGGTCCGCCCGTCCAGTCCGGAGAGGAGGGTCACAGGAGCAAAGGCGCCTCCCCGACCAAATACCACATAGCTCGCACCAACACTGACCTCCTCACCGCGATCAACCCCATAGGCGCCGACCAGGAGATCATCGAAGCCGTCGCCGTTGATATCCCCGGCACCACTGACGGCGACACCGCTCTGGTCATATTCCCATGCCCCCTCAAGACGGAATCCGTCCACACCATCCAGGAGAGCGAGATCGATCGGGGAACCGAAACCGGAGGCACGACCAAAGACGACAAAGCTCGCCCCAACGTCGTAGTAAGAATCGGAGTCGGCCTTGCCGGCGCCGACGATGAGGTCGGCAAAACCATCGCCGTTGACATCGCCGGCCCCGCTCACGACCAAGCCGTCCCCCTCGTTACCATCGAAGATGAGGCTGAAACCGGCGCTGCCATCCAGGGTGGCAAGATCGAGCGTGGCGGCAGAGCCGGAGGCCTGGCCAAAGACCACATAGGTCGCCCCCGAGGTGCTGCCCCCGACCATGACCTCGGCCAGACCATCGCCGTTGACATCACCGACACCACTCACCCAGGCGCCGCTGAAGCCATCGGCGTCACCAACCAGGCAGACTCCATTCCGGCCATCCAGAGAGCCGAGAGAGATCGTGGCCGCCTGGGTCGGCGCACCAAAGACCACATAGGCAGAACCAGAATCGGTGTAGGCGGAATCGCTCTTCCAAGCCCCGATCAGGATATCGGCGAAACCGTCACCATTGAAATCCCCGGCCCCGCTCACCGAGATCCCGCTCTGGTCATAGGCCACTGCACCATTAAGGCGGAAGCCGTTGGTTCCGTCCAATGCAGAGAGATCAATCACCGCCG
>JADGCL010000079.1 GCA_015229005.1 Magnetococcales bacterium | reverse complement strand
TGAATTTGGCCGGCCATCCCTGGCCGGCGCAGCCCGTTTATCAACGGGCTGCTATGGGGTGCCTGCCGGAGGTCTTGGTCATTCCATTGACCATGGTCGTAGAGATCCGGCCTCCGGACTGAGGCCGGACAATTTCATCGGGATACTATATTTTTAAATATATTTGTTCCTCTTCGACGGGATATTATATGTTTAAATATATCTGTTCCTCCGTTGCGGCATTGTTCATGGTTTGCTAGCCTGTACAAGTTCGTTTGGGAATGATTCCCAATCATCCCTGTTCAAGGTAAATTCCCCGGGTTGCGCTCTCCCGCGGAGCGGGCCAGAACGGTGCTGTCGAAGGCCTCATTCCGCGTCCATCCCGCAGGAGGGCTCTTCCCCCGTGTGAGGGCACTCCCGTGGTCAGGCCCGTCCAGCGCCCAACTCTTCCCAGGGAAGGTGAAGCCCGACGGCGCCGGATACAAGGCAGGGGGGCCGGTAAGTGACGGCAACGACCGCAAAACAGTTCACCATGGAGCCTGCGGCGCGTCGTGGAGAGTCGGTTGTCTGAGCCGAGTAAGCGTTCACCGAGGCATTGCCCGAGGATCGACGAGCAGATCGACGGACACGGATCAGCGCCCGGCTGAAGGGCTTGCGGGTACGGTTTCCTGGACCGTTCTGCAACGGGATAGAGGAGAAGGATGTGAATCGAAATAGCGAGTTGAGTGTGAAGGCGAAGCTGACGGGTCTTGTATTGTTGGTCAGTATCATACCAATCATGGTTGTCGGTTGGTGGAGCGTCAGGGTCGCGTCCGAGGGCTTGCTGGACCGCTCGGGAAGCCAGTTGGAGGCGGTACGAGAGTTGAAGAAACTCTGGTTGGGAGAACGGTTGTCCGGTCTTCACGAATCGGCGGAATATGCCATCGGGTCCACGACTCTGTTCAGCATCGCTCTTGAATTGGAGGCCCTGGTCGAAGATCCGGATGTCGGCTTTGAATCTCCCGAGTTCAAGGAAGCTGTGGTCGAATATCAGGCTTCCCTGGCGAGTTATGCCCGCGGATTTGCCGATTTTTACCTGCTCTCAGGGGATGGGACGGTCCTCTTTTCTTCCACAGGCAATCCGGCTGAGTTCAAACGGAATGTCGCCAAGGATTCCGAACTCGCCAACTCGGGGTTGGGCAGGGTATTCAAACGGGCGAGTGGCACGGGCCTCGTCTTTGAGGATTTCAGCAACTATGCCCCCGACAAGGGGGAGCCCTCAGCCTTTTTTGCCGGTTCCGTGCGCTTGAAATCCGGGGCTCAGGCTGGCGTCGCGGCGTTTCGTATCTCTGCCAGTGCGATCACCGAGGTTCTGGGACGCACCGAGGGCATGGGAACGACCGGGGAGACCATTCTGGTCGCCTCGGATGGAGGCATGCGATCCGACTCGCGTCGGGATGCTGGAGGCCACTCGGTGAAGGCCTCTCTGAGTTCGTCCGGGGACGGCGGGAAGATCCGTTCTGACAGCCTCAAGGCAGCCCTCGGCGGGGCCAGCGGGACTTCCCGGGAGGCCAATTATCAGGGAGAAACCGTTGTTTCTTCCTACACTGCCTTCCCGGCATTTGATCAAAAATGGGCGCTTCTGGCGCAAATCAGCACGGATGAAGTCTCCCAGCCTGTCCTTCGTTTGATCCAAGGGGTTTCCGTGGTGGGGGTCGTCATGATCCTTGCCGCCCTCGGTGCTGGTCTTTTCATCATCCGGGGGGTCATTCGGCAGTTGGGAGGCGAGCCTGCGGAGATTGTGACTGTGGCAGCCAATATTGCCAAAGGTCGGCTTGACCAGGAGGTCCGTCCCGGAGCTGCTGGAATCTACGCGGCGATGGTGGACATGAGCGGACATTTGAAAGAGGTTATGGTCCAGGTCAAGGGGGGGGCAGACCATTTGGTGGATTGCGGGGATCGGATCAATGACATTTCTGATCGCATCAATGCGGGCTCTTCGGAACAGGCGGCTTCCGTGGAAGAGACTTCGTCAGCCATGGAGCAGATTGTCGCGAGCATCGGGAAGAACCACGACAATGCCCGGGCCACGGAGGAAATCTCCAGCAAAGTGGCCGGGGATGCTCGTGGCAGTGGACAGGCTGTGGAGGAAGCGGTGCGTGCCATGAAGGATATTGCCGGCAAGATCTCCATCATCGAGGAAATTGCCCGGCAAACCAACTTGTTGGCCCTCAATGCCGCCATTGAGGCGGCTCGGGCCGGAGAACACGGCAAGGGGTTTGCCGTTGTTGCTGCGGAGGTTCGCAAGCTGGCCGAACGAAGCCAGACGGCGGCGGGGGAAATCAGTCAGCTTTCGGCCTCCAGCGTGCTGGTGGCGGAGCGGGCTGGAGCCATGCTCAGGGAGTTGGTGCCGGATATCGAGAAGACGGCCTCCCTGGTTCAGGAAATCTCGGCTTCGAGCCAGGAACAGAACAAGGGTGCGGCCCAGGTCAACCAGTCGGTGCAGAATTTGGATCGGGTCATTCAGACCAATGTCCAGCACTTCCGGGAGATGCTGGATACCGTCCGGGCTCTTTCGCAGGAGTCGGATCGCCTTCAAGAGGTGATTGGTTTCTTCCAGTTGGGACCAGCTGGCGTGAGGGCGCAACCGGCGGTCCATCGCCCCCGTGTGGCGACGACCAGTTCTGGCGGCAAGGGTAGGGCGGGGAACAAAGCGCTGGTTGATCGCGCCCCAGCCAGGGGGGATGCGCCCCTGCTCGTTTCGGATGCCGCGACCGGGGCCTCTCCCCGTCACCAGGAGGACGATTTTGAAAGATTTTGACCGTCTTTCAAGGGTCCTTCGCAGAATGACCATTCGTGGTCCGGTGATTTCCTGCATTCGTCAAGCGGAGAGTTTCATGACCAAAAAATCCGGGTATCGGTTTGTTGTTGCGGCAGGTCTGGCGTTGTTCTTTGGCGCCTCGTCAGGAACGGTTCTGGCTTTGGACAACGACTCCTTCTCCCGTCTTTTCACCTCCTTTGAGGAGACCTCCGAGGCCTTCATCCAGGCCTTTACAGAGGGAAAGTGGCCCCAGGCTTCCGTGATTGCCCGTGAGCTTGAGCGTCAAGGCGACGAACTCAGCCGTTTGGCCGACAAGGATGAAAACCCGAATTGGAAATACGATGCGAGCAATCTTCACCACCATTCATCGGAATTGGTTGAGGCTGCGGATGGGAAAGATGCGGTCGAGTCGGTTTACCTGATTGGGGTATTATTGACCCATCTGGGATACCTGCAGTCGGCCAATCCCCAATGGTTGATAGAGCATGTCGGAAAGCAGATTGATGTTCTCGAGGACGCTATCAAAAGGAAGGATCGTGAGGCGGCGCGAAATTCCGCTGAAATTGTTCACTCCAGCTCCAACAAGATCGTTCTCTCTTCGGGAACGCAACGGAATCGCTATATCCACACTCGGTGGTTGAATGATATTCGTCAGCTCAATGGCTGGGGAGATGCGATTATTGGTGATGTCAATGGTGGCGATTGGCAGGGACCCAACGAGAAGCTTCCCAAGATCAAGCGGGCGTTCAATAAATGGAAGCGGTCATTCTTTCCGGAGGGGCCTCGGGAAAATAAGGGCTGATTTACTTGTGACCGTTCAGGGGGGAGGATAACAGCCCGTTGATAAACGGGCAGAGCCTTCCAGGGATGGCCGGCCAAATTCAACGGGATGGTGTAACCTGTTGAATTTGGGAGGGAAGGCAAAACCACGTTTTGTCTTCCCGGATTGAAAAGTCCAAGCATGGACTTTTCAACAGGCAGATAAGTGAGAGGATTGTCCTGTTGCATCCTTGTCCAAAATAAATTATCCGGGGTGCGCCCTCCCACGGAGCGGGCCGGAATGATGCTGCCGAAGGCCTCATTCCACGCCCATCCCGTCGCAGCAGGTCATCAACGGGCTGTCCCGAAAAAATCGCCCAAAGTCCCCCCAACCTCGAAGTGTCTCCCCTTGAGAGGGCATTTTCAGTGTGGTAGCATGTGGAATTGTGCGCCTGACGAAGGCCGGCTCCCACCATCCCCCCCATCCCCTTAATGGCGATGGGGCACGATGCGGGATCGCCGGCTGGTTCAAGTTCCGCATCGCAAGAGCCTCAAGACTCAATTCCCGCTGTTGAATCAAGATCAGGTCGATCCCGGCGGCAAGGCCGGGACTGGGTGGATGATGGGTGGCCGTGGGTGCTGCACGCCAGGGTTGTGTCCTGCTGGCTGGGGCTGAAGAAACTGTCGAAAAATCGAAAAACGTCGTCAACTCGTTTGCAACGGGAGGAAAGAGAGATGTCAAATCAGAAAGCGGATGGGCAGATCGATATCATTTATACCAAGGTTGATGAGGCCCCCGAGCTGGCCAGTGCCTCTTTCCTCCCCATCCTCAAGGCGTTTATCCGCCCGGCGGGCATTACCGTGGGGACAAAGGACATCTCATTGGCTGGGCGCATCATCGCCACCTTTCCTGAAAAGCTTTCCCCGGCCCAGCGGCAGCCCGATGATCTCGGTGAGTTGGGCCAACTCGTCAAGACCCCGGAAGCCAACGTCATCAAGTTGCCCAATGTCAGCGCTTCGGTTCCCCAGCTCAAGGCGGCGATCGCGGAGCTGAAGTCCCAGGGCTACGATATCCCGGACTACCCGGAAAATCCCCAGACCGATGCCGAGCGGGATATCAAGGCCCGCTACGATAAGGTCAAGGGGAGTGCCGTCAACCCCGTCCTGAGAGAAGGCAATTCGGATCGGCGGGCGCCCCTTTCCGTCAAGGAATTCGCCAAGAAAAATCCGCACAAGATGGGGGCCTGGTCCCCGGACTCCAAGACCCATGTCGTCTCCATGAAGAGCGGGGACTTCCGCTCCAACGAGAAGTCGCTGACGGTCACTGCCGCCCAGGCCGGCAATGCCCGGATCGAGTTCGTCGACGCCAGCGGTTCGGTGCAGGTGCTGAAGGACAAAGTGCCCCTCAAAGTCGGTGACGTGATCGACGGCACCTTCATGAGCATCGCCGCGCTGCGCACCTTCATCGATGAACAGATCAAGGACGCCAAGAAGCAGGGCGTGCTCTTCTCCCTACACATGAAGGCGACCATGATGAAGGTCTCCGACCCCATGATCTTCGGTCATGCGGTGACGGTCTTCTTCAAGGAGGTCTTCGAGAAGCATGCTGCCGTGATCAAGGAACTCGGGGTCGATGTCAACAACGGTTTCGGCGATCTCCTGGCCAAGATCGGCAAGCTCCCCGACGGTCAGCGCCAGGCCATCGAGGCGGATATCCGGGCCTGCATGGCCAACCAGCCCCCCCTGTACATGGTGGATTCCGACAAGGGGATCACCAACCTCCATGTGCCGAGCGACATCATCATCGATGCCTCCATGCCCGCCATGATCCGGAACAGCGGCAAGGGCTGGGGCCCCGATGGCAAGGAGCATGATACCAAGGCGGTCATCCCCGACAGCAGCTACTCCTGGGTGTATGACGAGACCATCAATTTCTGCAAGCAGCACGGCGCCTTCAATCCGGCGACCATGGGCAGCGTTCCCAACGTGGGCCTGATGGCGCAAAAGGCCGAGGAGTATGGCTCCCACAATACGACCTTCAGGGTTCCTGCCGATGGCACGGTCCGGATCGTCGATGCCGCCGGCAAGAACCTGATGGAACACAAGGTCGGGGCGGGCGACATCTGGCGCATGTGCCAGGCCACCGATGCCTCCATTCGGGACTGGGTCAAGCTGGCGGTGAATCGCTCCCGGCTCTCCAACACCCCGGCCTTCTTCTGGCTCGACAAGGACCGCTCTCACGATGCCGAGCTGATCAAGAAGGTGGAAGTCTACCTGAAGGATCATGACACCTCCGGGCTCGACATTCGCATCCTTCAGCCGCGGGAGGCCACCCGGCTGTCGCTGACCCGCATGAAGGAGGGCAAGGACTCCATCTCGGTGACGGGCAACGTGCTGCGCGACTATCTGACCGACCTCTTCCCCATCATGGAGTTGGGGACCAGCGCCAAGATGCTCTCCATCGTTCCCCTCATGCAGGGTGGCGGGCTCTTCGAGACCGGTGCCGGCGGTTCCGCTCCCAAGCATGTGCAGCAGTTCGTGAAGGAAGGGCACCTGCGTTGGGATTCACTGGGCGAGTTCTCCGCCTTCGGGGCCTCCCTGGAGCACCTGAGCGTGACCCGGAAGAACGCCAAGGCGGCGGTCCTTGCCAAGACCCTGGACCTGGCGATCGGCAAGCTCCTGGACAACAACATGTCCCCGGGCCGTTCCGTCGGCAAGGTGGACAACCGGGGCAGCCACTTCTACATCGCCCTGCATTGGGCCCAGGCCTTGGCCGAGCAGAACGAAGACGCCGATCTCAAGAGCCACTTCGCTCCGATCGCCAAGCAGTTGCGGGAGAACGAGGCCAAGATCTGGGAGGAACTGAAGAACGGTCAGGGCAAGCCCATGGACCTGGGTGGCTACTACCACACCGACCCCGTTAAAGTGGCCAAGGCGCAACGCCCCAGCCCGACCCTGAACGCCATCATCGGTTGAACCGCTGACGGGTAGCCGGTAAACCTTTGAAGCATCCCCGGTCGGTGGTGGTTGTCATGCCGCCGACCGGGGGCTCACTGCGCAAACCACGCATACGCCCCGATCACTGCAACGGTGATCGTAACCAGCAGGCCGATCTTCACCCAACTGTAGGGCCGTTCACCCTGCACCTCGCCGGTACGACCATTGATCAAAAAGCGGTAGCTCTTGCTGCCGAAGCGGTAGGCGCTGATCCAAATGGGCAACAGGATGTGCTTGAAGGTGACGTCGGCGTGAACCGTGGACAGCCGGTCGATCCGCTGTTCATCACCGCCGATCTGTTGTTCGATGTGTTCTCTCAGGACGACTTCCATGCGCTCCTTGGCGAGCTCGAATCCCTCTTCGAGACCCACGTCGTACTGCTGTGCCTTGAACCCGGCCACATACTGCGGATCGTAGGCGCACAGCTCCCCCAGTTTCCAAGGCTCCAGGCCATCGGCGAGAGACCGGGGGAGGGCCTTGCAGGCCATCACCGGGAGATCGTCGAACCAGAGCGAGAGCCGACCGCTGACCGGGCTCCAGCGGGTCTTCGTCACCGTCCGGGTTTTGGTGACGCTCTGGCCGTTCTCCACTGCGGAATAGCTCTCCGTGACCAGATAGTGGGTCCCCCGCTGTCCCTGATAGGTACTCTCGGTTTGGGCGTCGAAGGTCCAGTAGGGGACGTAGATACCGTTCAGGGGAGGGGAGCGCCGAGCCGTACTCTTGAGCTTATCGGGAGCGAACCAGAGACTGGTGACCCAGTCGCGGAACAATTCCCGGGCCTTTCCCGTGTCGACCGTAAACGGCAGCAGGGCGGCAGGTTTGATCAATCGCCGCGATTCGCCCCGCAGGTCGACACTGGTGCCGCAGAACGGGCAATTCATGGCGGTGACCTCGGGGTCGGGTTCGACGCTCGCACCGCAGCCGCTGCAGTCGACCGCAAGCCGCTCTTCCAGCAGGCCATCGGCGCCGGCTTTGTCCAACCAGGCCCGGAAGTCGAGCTCGGCGTCGCCCCCCTTGAGCCAGGGCAACTCCTGGGAGTGACCGCAATAAGGGCAGGTGAGCGAGCTGGTTCCGGGAGAGTAGCTCAGGCCGGCGCCGCAACCGCCGCAGGGAAAATGGCGGGTTCGTGGCTGCTCGTGGCCGACGACGTCCGGTATCGGCGGCGGGGTCTCTTCCGTGCGTGGCCCCTTCTTTGTGGCTATGGCCATCGTCCGGATCCTCGTTTCACCCTTCCGGCAGGGGCGGTGGCCCACCCCCGGGCGGGAGAGGCGGTGGCGGGGGAGATGCGGCGCCGAAAAGGGGGGCCAGCTCCGGCAGTCGATCGGCAGCTACCCATTGGGGCAGGCCGTTCTTCCAGATCAGGGAATCCGCCCGCACCTGACCGGCGGCAACCCACTGTCGCACCCCGGTCAGGTCGTAGGGCCCCTGCTGTTGCCCCTGGATCACCAGATGATACTGGGCGTTCTCCGGTGCCGGTGGTGCCGATGGTGGGGGTGCTGGGGGCGTCGGTGTCGACGGCTGCTGCCAGGCGGGTGCCGAAGCCTGCTGCCCCATGGCCAGGCCGACCCCGACGCCCATCATGCCACCAGCCGGACCGGTGTTCTGGGCGGCCTTCTCCATGGCGGTGGCCGCCTGAAACTGACTGAAGTTCCCCAGATTGCCGACGATGTTGATGCTGGAGCGTTTGTCCAGGGCCTGTTCCACCTCCTCGGGCAGAGAAATGTTCTCAACCAGAGGATTGACGAGCGCCAAACCATACTCGGCGAATTCCGGGCCGAGGCGCTGTTCCAGCAGATCGCCCAGTGCGTCATACCGGGTGGACAGGTCCAACAGGGGAATGCGACTCTCGGCCAGGAGATTGGCAAAGCGTGAGACGAAGAGATCCCGCAACTGGCCGCTGATCTCGTCCACGGTAAAGTGGCCGTCGGTGCCGACGATCTCGGTCAGGAGTTTGCGCGGATCGACCACCCGGATGGTGTAGCTGCCGAATCCCCGCAAGCGGACGGGGCCGAACTCCGGGTCACGGACGATGATCGGTTGCTTGGTGCCCCACTTGAGATTGGTGAATCCCCTGAGACTGACAAAATAGACCTCCGCCTTGAAGGGGCTGGCGAAGCCGTGCTTCCAGCCTCTGAGGGTGGAAAGCACCGGAATATTCTGGGTCTCCAGGGTGTATGTGCCCGGGGTAAAACCGTCGGCCAGTTGTCCCTCGTTGACGAACAGGGCGTGCTGACCCTCTCGAACCACCAACTGCGCACCGTACTTGATTTCGTTGCCGTGCCGTTCGAAACGATAGACCAGGGTGTCGTTGGAGTCGTCCATCCACTCGACGATATCGACGAACTCACCGGCCAGTTTGGAAAAAAAGGACATGACACAGGCCCCTTTGAGAAGCCCGACCGGCGGCCCGGAGGCGACCGGCACAGGCTTCTGTTAGAAAGCCGTCAAGGGTTCCAGGGTACTTCCCATCCCTTGGGAACGACCGCCTTCTCCGGCAACAGGCGGAAGAACTTGATCCCCAGGAGATAGATCAACCCCGACAGGGCAACCCCCCCCAGTCCCAGGGATATCTCGACCGCGCCCGGCGAATAACTTGCCGCCACCCCGTCCTGGAAGACGGAGTTGACGATCTCATACCCGGGAAACATGTCGAAGGGATAGGATTGCCCGGCGATCAGGACATGGCCCACGAAACAGAAGACACCCAGCACTGAAGAGGCGCTTGCGAGCAGCACCCCGTCGACGGAGTTGCCCGATTTCGGGAGGAACAGGACCGCCAGGGGAAACACCGCACCGGCGAAGACGACGCCCCCCCAGTAGAGCCAGGCGTAGGGACCCGTCAGGAGCCAGCTCTCCACTTCGAAGAAGGCAGGCGAGTAGAACTTGGTGAACTTCTCGACCACCAGCATGTAAAGCACCAGCAGGGTGAAGAAGATCAGGGCGTTGCGCAATCCGAAGACCAGGCGTTTGTCCAATTCCCGATGCGTGTGCCGGTAGGTGAGGATCAGGAGGATCGCCGACAGCGCCGTACCCGAAGAGAGCGAAAAGGCCACGAAGGTCGGGCCCGTGATCGCCGAATGAAACACATCCCGGGCCTGCACCACCCCGAAGATCGACCCCGTTCCGGTGGTCAGGATCAGACGCCAGCCGAAGGCCGCCGATCCCACCACCTTGGTGAACTGATGGTACTCGAACATGCTCCACAGATAGAGGAAGCAGAGGGCGAAGAATCCTGAGTAGAGAAAGACGTTCCAGGTGAACATCGAGGAGAAGTTCATGTGCAGCATCGGCAGGAGCATCCGGTCGGGCCGTCCCAGATCGAGCATCAGGACCATCAACCCGCCCGAGAGGAGGGCGATGGCCAGATAGGCCGAGAAGCGTCCGAACTGCTTGTACTGCTTGGCCGCGAAGACCGTCGACATCGACCCCAGGTTGAGCGCCCCGGAGGCCATCACCAGGAGCGAGATGGCGAAGACGTGCGGCAACCCCCAGACCACCCGATTGGTCATGTTGGTGATGCCGTGCCCGAGGAATTCCACCGCCAGGAAGGCCCCCATCCCGATGGCCAGGACCACTCCCAGGACCACCACCAACTGCCAGTACCCCGGGGAGCGTCCTTCGATGGCCGTGAAGTCGCTGTTCATGTGATCCCTCCCTCACAGCCCCTTGTAGTAGACTTGGGGACCCAGCCCCAGGTCGGGACGAATCGTCGTGGTCTTTGCTTCGAGGACCCGCTTGGCGATGGTTGATTCCGGGTCGTTCAGATCGCCGAAGATCATTCCCTTGTCGCCGTCGCGATTGCAGGCCTCGACACAGGCCGGTTCCTCTCCTGCGTCCAGCCGGTGGACGCAGAAGGTACACTTTTCCACCACTCCCTTGCCGCGAATGGGGACCTTGGGGTTCCCCCCCTCCGGCAGGTGCGTCTCGTGATAGACCAGGGAGCGGGCCTTGTAGGGGCAGGCGATGATGCAGTAACGACAGCCGATGCAACGGTGCATGTCGACCAGGACCAGCCCGTCCTGACGCTGGAAGGTCGCCGCCGTCGGGCAGACGTGTTTGCAGGGCGGATGCTCGCAATGGTTGCACAGGACCGGCAGGGTGATCGACGGCCTTTTGTGGGACTTGTCCCGGATTTCGACCTTGCGGATCCAGTGGATGTCCCGTTCGGGATCCCCGAAGAGGGGGACGTTGTTCTCCGTGCGACAGGCTTGGGTGCAGGCGCGGCAATCGGGGGAGCAGCGGTTGACATCGATCAGCATCGCCCAGCGTCGTCCGGCCTTGACCTCCGTCCGTGCCGGCGGTTTGGGCGCCGCGACCAGGTACACCCCGGGCGCGAGGAGACTCCCCGCAGCGACGGCACCCCCCAAACCCAGAACCGTTCTCCTGTCCATCGTCATGGCTCAACGCCCCCGTCGGCGGATCCCTACTTGTAGTTGTGGCAGTGGAAACAATCCGGTTGCACCCCCACAAAGCTGTGGCAACGGTCGCAGAATTCGGTCCGCGAGGTGTGGCAGCTCTGGCAATTGAGCAGGCTCTCGTCGCGGATGCGGATCCCTTCGCGGACGGTCTCATCCCGCCGATGTTTCAGGAAGTCCATGTGGTTGCGCCGCATCCACGCCCGATCCTTGACACAGGCATCGCCTTTGGCCTTCGCCAGCTGCGGCCCGCCCTGGGAGCCGCCTCCGGGAGGTCCACTCCCGAGACTGCTCGCGCCCGCCTCCGGCCCACCAGCCCCGCCGAAAAGCACTGCCAGGAGCGCCATCGCCACCACCACGGGTCGAAACCAAGCCACTGGAGCCTCCCTTCACGACACAAGGATCCGGTCCCGGAACCGCTGCCAGGACACCCACAACGCACCCCCCCCGGTATTGGGAGCTCACTCATCCCGACCGGGACGTTGGAAAGGCCCTCTGCCGGGCCTCTCCGGGAGGGTCAGAGCCAGGCGTGGGTGGTGTGTTTTTCCACCAGCTCGACGAACCCATCGTAATCCGTCACCTTGACCCCGGCGATCAGATTCTCGGCCAACCCGCGCGCCTTGACGTCGGCGCTCAGGGCCATGATCTCATTCTTCTTCAACGCCTCGGCCACCAGGGCGGACTTTGCCGTTCCTGCCCGGGCGGCGAACACGCCGTCCTCGAGGAGCAGGATCACATCCCCGGGGTTGACGAACCTGAGGCAGCTTTCCAACGTGCCGTTGCCGAAAGGGGATTTGTTCACCGTATGGAGCATCGAACACTCTCCGCTGCAAATCGTTCCGATTGAGCCACTCCCGGGGTTCGCCCCCCGGGATTCATTCTCGCATTCCCTGCCCGGAGGGATCCCGAGGGGATCCGGACCGGTGGTGCCGGGAGGGGGCCGCTGACCGCACCGCCGACTCCGGTGCGTCGCCGCCGACCCGGACTAGAAACAGAGGATGTTGTGCTGTTCCTTCATCATGGCGGCGATCTCGGCGGCGTCCACCACCTTGGGCTTCACCGGCTCTTCCGTCTCTTCGTCCTCGCCGATCACCAGAAGGTCTTCTTCGGTCATCCCGCGGTCGAGCATGGACTGGCGGTCCACGAACATCTTGCTGATTTCGTAGTCGACCATCACCCCGTAGGTGGCGGCGAAGCCCTTGATCCCCAGCTCCTTGGTATCCTGACCCTGTTTGAGGGCGAAGACCCCGTCGTCCATGAACACCACCGAGATGTCGGCGTCATAGGCGGCCATGATCAACTTCACTTCCAGCCCTTCATACACATAGATGCTGCCATGCGGGGCCTTGCGCACGGTGAACATGATCTTCTTGATGTCCTCGGACATGCTCCCAATCTCCCTGACTCCAGGACCTGTCGCCGGTGGCGAGAGGTGTATCAGTCCCCGAAAACCACCATCCGGTCGGCCTCGATGGCCATCATGGTGAGTTGGCCCAGCCCCGAAATCCGGACATTGGGCACCAGCACGTCATCGACGATACCGCGGCGCTTGGCGGCGGCGATGCAGACGACGATGTCGATCCCCTTGCCGCCCAGCTCCGACCACCGATTGGCGATGTGCCGGTCATCCTGGGGCGGCTCCATCAGCTTGGTGACGTTGTAGACACCGTCATGGTAGAAGAAAATTCCCCGGATTTCATGACCCTTCCGCAACGCCGCCTGGATAAAATTATAGGCACTATCCGAGGCTTCGTGGTTGTAGGGGCCCTCGTAGATGCACACGGCCAGTTTCATGGTCCC
>JADGCL010000078.1 GCA_015229005.1 Magnetococcales bacterium | reverse complement strand
CGCACGGACGGGATTTCCACCCGCTGAATACACGCGCCTTATCCTGGCGCACCCAGACCCCCAGCCCCCTTCGGGTAGTACAACCTGCGGTCGCACTACTGCCAACAGCCAACGGTGACACGGCCCCTCCTTCACCGCTTCTCCCTCCCGACCGCCCGGTAGCCGATATCCCGGCGACAGTAACTCCCCCGCCAGCGGATCCGGTCGACCGCCGCATAGGCCAGCCCCTGGGCGGCGGCAACGTCGTCCGCCAGCGCCGTCACCCCCAGAACCCGCCCCCCGGCGGTGACGATCCCCGCCTCGGTCGCCTCCGTCCCGGCATGAAAAACCTTCACTCCCGCCATCCCCCGGACCGCCTCCAACCCCTCGATCCGATCCCCCTTCTTGTAAGCCCCCGGATACCCCCCCGCGCTCATCACCACACAAAGCGCCACCCGCTCATCCCAGTCGATGACCTGCCCCGCCAGCGAACCCGTCGCCGTCGCCAGGAGCAGAGGCACCAGGTCCGAACGCATCCGCATCAGGATCGGTTGCGTCTCGGGATCACCAAAACGGGCATTGAACTCCAGGACCCGGATCCCCCCCTCGTGAATCATCAGCCCCGCATAAAGAACCCCCCGGTAAGGGCGCCCCTCCCGGGCCATCGCCCGCACCGTCGGCAACAGGATCTCGTCGATGGCCCGGGCCGTCAGGGCCGCATCCAGCACCGGCGCCGGCGAATAGGCCCCCATCCCACCGGTGTTGGGACCCCGATCCCCCTCCCCCACCGCCTTGTGATCCTGCGCCCCGGCCAGGGGCAACACCCGCTCGCCATCGACCAGCGCCAGCAACGAGGCCTCCTCCCCCGGGAGAAAATCCTCGATGACCACCTCCGCGCCCGCCTCCCCGAACTCCCGCTCCACCATGATCCGCCCAAGCCCCGCCTCGGCCTCGGCCCGCGTCGTCGCGACGATGACCCCCTTGCCGGCCGCCAGTCCCGAGGCCTTGATGACGACGGGCACCGGCGACACGCGAAGGTGGGCGAGCGCCTCGGTCGGGTCGGTGAAGGTCCGGTGGCCGGCCGACGGAATCCGGTAACGCGCCAGGAGATCCTTCATGAAGGCCTTCGAACCCTCGAGGGCCGCCGCCGCCTGCGAAGGGCCGAAGACGGCGATACCCCGGGCCCGCAGTTGATCCGAAAGCCCCCCCACCAGCGGCGCCTCCGGCCCGATCACCACAAGATCCACCTTGCGGGCAAGCGCCAGGGCAAGCTGACCGGCGACATCCTCCGCCGCCACCGGGACACACTCGGCCTCCTCCCGGATACCGGCGTTGCCGGGGGCGACGATGACGGAATCCACCAGGGGAGAGGCGGCAATCTTCCAGACCAGGGCATGCTCCCGCCCACCACCACCCACCACCAGAACCTTCAAACCCATCGCCATCCCTCCCTTACCTGCTTCAAACCCATCACCGTCCCCCCCTTACTTGCTCTGCATCACCCAGACCCCGTCCCATTTGTCCCCGGGCGGATTCTTGATCAACGCTTCGCAGCGCCCGATGTAGGTCCGCGACAGGAGATCGCCGGGATGGAGCTTCAGCGCCTCGCCGAAAGAACCGATGCTCTCCGGAAACCGTCCCTCCCGATAATAATTCAACCCGGAAGTGAAATGATTCACGACCGGCATGAGGTTGGGAAACGACGCCGCATTGTGATAATCCAATACCTCATAGATGGCCACCGGCCTGGTCTTCCCCTTGACGACCACCAGATCGACCTCGCGCAACCGGTAGGTCCCCTTCAATTTATCGTAGGTGTTGGCGCTGATGAGAATCTGCGCATGGTACTGCTTGCAGGCGCTCTCCAGGCGCGAGGCCAGATTGACATCGTCGCCGATCATGGTGTAGTCCATCCGCTTGGGCGAGCCGATGTTGCCGGAGACGACGGTCCCGGTGTTGAGACCAATCCCCATCTTGATCTCCATCTCGCCGCGACCGACCCGGACCATGTTGAGCTGCTTGAGGGCGTTGATCATGGCGATGGCGGCACGGACCGCCCGATCCTCGTCGTCACCATGCGGCAGAGGCAGGCCGAAACCGGCCATCATGGCGTCGCCGATGAACTTGTCGAGCATCCCCCCTTCGTTCTGGATGCACTCCACCATGAGGGTGAAATATTCGTTGAGCAACGCCACCGTCCCCTGCGCCCCCAGGGTCTCCGTCAGGGTGGTGAAGCTGCGGATGTCCGAGAAAAGCACCGTCGCCTCGATGCTCTTGCCGCCCAGAAGATCCTCCCCGCCCGCCATGATCTGCGCCGCCAGGCCCGGATCCATGTAACGCGACATCGTCGACTTCATCCGCTTTTCGCTGCTGATGTCCTCGATCAGGATCATCGATCCCAGGCTCTTGCCGTCGCCGCTCACCAGGGGCAAAAAGGTGACGTTCACCGAAAGGGTCTTGCCACCCACCCTGAGTTCGGCATCCATGAGACTATCGGCCTGACCACTCTCCCTCAGGGTCTCCAGCCGGGCCAGGACCCAGGCGTTGTCAGCCTCGAAGAAATCCTTGGCCGGGCGCTTCAGAATGTGCTTGGGTTCGCTCTCCAGAAGCCTCAACCCGGCGGCGTTGCAGGTGACGATGACCCCGTCGGCGCCGATGGTGATGACCCCGTTGGACATACTCTCCAGCATGCTCTCGTTGTAGTTCTTGATGTTCTGGATATCATCGAAGAGCTTGGCGTTTTCCAGGGCGATGGAGACCTGGGCGGTGAAGGCCCGCAGGCGGGACTCGTCCTCCTCGGAGAAGACCCCCCCCTTCTTGTTGAGGACCTGGGTGACACCGATGGTCCTGCCATCCTTGTTGGCGATCGGAACACAGAGGATGGAGCGGGTGAAATAACCGGTCTTCTTGTCGAAGGCCGGATTGAACCGAAGGTCGGCGTAGGCGTAAGGGATGTTGATGGTCTTGCCCGAGGTGAAGACGGCCCCCGCGATCCCGGCGCTGTTGGGCAGACGGATCTCCCCCATGGTGCTGCCCATGGCCACCCGCGAAAAAAGCTCGTTGGTGCGGGCATCGTTCAGGAAGAGCGTGCCCCGGTCCGCCTTCAGCATCTCGGTCGCCTCCTTCATCACCTTCTGCAACAGGCGATCAATGTCGATCTCCGAGGTGAGGTCCGAGACGATGTTGAGAAACTCCAGCTCCTTCTCCCGATCCCGGCGCATCTTCTCCATCGCCTGCGCCCCCTGGAGGGTGACGGCAGTCTGGATCGTCAGGGCCTCCAGCAGTTTCAGGTCGTCCTGAACGAAGCGCCCCTTCTTCTTGTTCAGGGCCTGAACGACGCCGATCACCGCCCCCTTCGGGGTGCGCAGGGGAACGCAAAGAATGTTGCGGGTGGTGAAACCGGTCTCCTTGTCGACCGAAGAGTCGAAGCGATCATCCTCATAGGCGTCGTGGATGATGATCCCTTCCTGATTCTGGAAGACGTACCCCGCGACCCCGCGATTGTTCAGAATACGGATCTCCCGCTTGAACTGCCCCTGGGCATAGCGGGTATAAAGTTCGCCGGTGTTCTCGTCGTTGAGGAAGATCGAGCCACGCTCGCAATCGATCTCAAGGACGATGGCATCGACCATGATGCGCAACATGGCGTCCAGTTCGTCCTGGGCGGCGACCTCCTTGGAGAGATCGAGCAACAGCTCCAGGTGACGCAGCCGGCGCTTGGCCGCAACCACCGAAGCAGAGGGCTGACGCCGCGGCGGCGATTCGGTCTTGCCCGGTTCACTCATGCGCAGAACTCCCCCAAGCACCCCGCTCACGCACCGGCTCCCCCTTCCAGCCGCTCGCGCAACGCCTTGACCATCCCCTCCAACTGCTCCTGCTCCTTGTGCGCATCCCGATAGACCTCCTGCACCTTCCGACCATGCCGGACCCGGAGCTCCTCCAGCTCGTCACGCAGGGCGGCGGCCGTCCTCTCCAACAACTCCACCTCCTGCCGGCCCCTGGCACGCTCCTCCTGAACCTCCCGGCGCCGCCCCTCCTCCCGGGCCTCCAGTTCATCCCGAAGCCGCTGCACGGTCTCGGACAACTGCTGAACCTCCCGACCCGCCTGAGCCTTCACCTCCTGCACGGCCTTCTGTTTCTCCTCCTGCGACCGTTCGAGCTCAAACCGCAGCCCGGTGATCGTCGCCTCCAGAAGCCCCGCCTCCTGACGGGCGCCGGCCCGTGCCTCCTGAAGCTCGCGATCCTTCTCCCGCCGACCCTCCTCGATCACCTCCCGAAGCTGCCCGGCGGTCTGGCGCAATTCGAGGATCTCCGCCTGCGCCCGGGCCTCGGCCTGCTGCACCGCCCGCCGCTTCTCGTCGCGCAGTTTCTCCAGCTCCTCCCGCAGGGCGGTGATCGTCTCCTGCAACTGGAGCGACTCCCGGTGGCCCTCGGCAACGGCCTGCTGAATCAACCGGCGGCTCTCGCCACGAAGCTCCTCCATGCCGTCGCGCATGGACTGGATGGTCTCCTGCAGGACCTGACTCTCCTGGACCCCGCGGGCCACGGCAGCCTGGACCTCATCCCGCTTCTGCCGCTGCATCGCCTCCAGGCCGTCACGCAAGGCGGCGACGGTCTCCTGCAACCCGTCCAGATCACGGCGGAAACCGGCGGCAGTGGCCTGAACGGCCTCCCGCTTCTCCTGACGGGTCGCCTCCAAACCCTCCCGCAGAACCCCGATGGTATTCTTGAGCTGATTGATTTCCAGAGAAAAATCGACCGAGGTCGACTGAATCGCGGTCGCCTTCTCCCGACGCACCGCCTCCAGCTCCTCCCGCATGACACCAACCGTGCGTTCGAGAAGGGAGAGGTCATTGCGACTATCGGCCTGGGCCTTCTGCCAATCGGCCCGGCGACCGGAATCAACCTCCTCCAGCCGCGTGCGCAAGGCCACGACCATCTCGCGAAGCGTCCGGATCTCCGCGTGGAGAAGGCTCTCGGGAGAAGAATCAGGAACGGCGGCGGCGCTCAAGGAAGGCTCCGGCGCATCCCCCGCAGCAACCCCCAGCCCCCGATCACCATCAACGGCCCGTAAAACCATGCCGAGAAACCGGTCGCCGCCAGCAACGATGCCCCCAGGAAAAACACCCCGCCCGATATCGCCGTCGTCTGCTGCCCAAATCCAACCCGTATCTCTCTCGCCAACGGCTCCAGACTCTCCGGATGAATGCGCAAATGTATCTGATCCTGGGCCAACCGCTTCAGGCCCGTCTGCAACAGCTCCGGAAACGCCCCCGTGAAATCCGCAAGCTCCCGCAGATTCTTCCGTGCCTGCCGCAGCTTTCCCTTCGGCCCCAGGTTGTCGATCATCCACTCGCGGATCAAAGGCTCCGCCAGAAACCACATGTTGAGGTTGGGATTGATCTCCCGCCCTACCCCCTCCAGAGTGATCATCGTCTTCTGCAACAGCAAAAGCTGCGGCTGCACCGCCATGTCGAACCGCTCGGTCACCTTGAAAAGCTGTCCCAACAGCCGCGCAATCGAAATCTCCTTCAAGGGCTGCCCGAAGATCGGCTCCCCGATCAGCCGGCACGCCTCCTCGAACTCCTCCAGATTGGTGTCCAGCGGCACATACCCGGCATCCAGATGAACCTGCGCCACCAGTTGGTAATCGCGCTTGATGAACCCCTCCAGCAGACGCGCCAACCAGATGCGCGTCTGCATATCCACCCGCCCGATGATGCCGAAATCGAGGATCGTGATCGTCCCATCGGGCTGGACCATGATGTTGCCCGGGTGCTGGTCCGCATGAAAATAGCCGTCGCGGAAGACCTGCTTGAAAAATACCGTGATGATGTTGCGCGAAACCCGGGTCACGTCCACCTGCGGCCCCAACCGCGACAGGTCATCGATCGGGACCCCGGTCACCCACTCCATGGTCAACACCCGCTGCGAGGTCAGCGGCCACACCACCGCCGGAATATGCAGCTCGGGATCGTTCTGGAAATTCGACCGGAAACGCTGCGCACGCGCCCCCTCGACCGGAAAATTCATCTCATTGCGGATCGTCCGGGCAAACTCGTCCACCACCTGCCGCACCCGGAACCGCTTCCACTCCGGAACAAACCGCTCGATCCCGTCCGCCAGGCTGTAAAGCAGACGGATATCCTTGCCGATGGTCACCTCGATGCCCGGGCGCATCACCTTGACCGCAACCTCGCGACCCTCCCGGGTCACCGCCCGGTGGACCTGCGCAATCGAGGCCGAGGCCACCGGCGTCGGATTGAACTCCCGGAAAAACCGAAGCACCGGACCACCCAGCTCCCGCTCGATCGTCGCCTCCACCACCGCAAACGGAAACGGCGGGATCTCGTCCTGAAGCTTCTTCAACTCCTGGCCGACCTCGTCAGGCAAGGCATCCATCCGGGTCGACAACGCCTGCCCGAACTTGATGAAGGTCGGCCCCAGCTCCTCCAGCGCCTTGCGCACCCGCGCCGGCCCCGAATAACGCCGCCGCATCATCCAGATCCCGGGATGCAACCCCGCCAGAAAGGCCAACGCCCGGAAAAGAAAAAAACGCTCCGAGATCGGCTCCAGATCATACCGGATCAGGGTGCCGACGATCCCAGCCAGGCGGACCAGGGTACGAAAGGCCGTCAACATCGCCGATCAGCCATCCCCCTCCGGCGCCGCCGGCCTCTCCGTCCTCCCCGGCCCCCCCCCACCCTCCGGGCCGAGCCCGTGCCGGCTCAAGTTCACCCGCTTGCCCGCCCGCGAAATCCGCCCCTCCAACTGCTCCACCCGCTTGACCAGGGCATCCACCTCGGCCATCGTCTCCCGCAACTGCCCCTGCCGCGGCAGGCCATTCTCCTGAAGCAATACCTCCAGCTCCGACTCGACCGCCTGCCGTCCCCGAGCCCCCGCCTCCCGCAACCGCTCCCGCGCCTTGACCAGCAGACGCGCCACCTGCGGCCCCAGAAGATTGCCCAGCTCCCGCTCCCAGTCGATCTCGACATTGTCCAGAATGTTCTTGAACCTGAGCCCCGTATCCGTCTCCCCGGAGAGCGCCAGCTCACGCGAAAAAAAGAGCGAATCCGGGTCCGCGCCACCAAAGAGCAACGCCAGAAACGCCCCCCCCTGACCACTCATCGTCACATTCGGGACATCGTCGGAATAGGTGTGGATGCTCACCTGGCCGCTATCGGCCACGCGCATGTAGTAGGTCTGCCCCAGGTCCTCGACGACAAACTCGAACACCTTGCCCGAAAGCTCCGTCAGCCGCTGCCGAAGCTCCGGATAACGCCCGAAAAAGAGATTCAGCGTCACCCCCAGCGACACCGCCGTCAGCGGCTGCGGAACGACCTTCAAGGGCAGAGAAAGCCAGGAGAGATTCATCGTCATACCTTCCAGCCAAGGTGAACCGCGGCAATACCGCCCGAGAGATTGTAATAACGAACCCCACCCAAACCGGCCCCCTGCAACATCCCCTTGAAACTCTCCTGGTCCGGAAAGAGACGGATCGACTCCACCAGGTATTGATAGGCGTCACGATCCTTGGCCACCCAATGGCCGATCTCCGGGAGAATCTTGAACGAATAGGCCTCGTAAAGCGGTCGCAACAGCGGGATCACCAGGTGCGAAAACTCCAGGACCATGAGACGCCCCCCCGGCCTGAGTACCCGCACCATCTCCGCCAACGCCTCCGGGATCCGCGTCACGTTGCGTATCCCGAAACCGATCGTCACCGCATGGAACTGATTGTCCGGGCAGGGAATCGCCTCGGCATCGCCCTGGATCCAATCCACCCCCGCCACCAGCCCCTCGTCGAGAAACCGCCGCCGCCCGACCTCGAGCATGTTGCCGTTGATGTCGCAGATCACCACCCGCCCCGTCTCCGTCACTTCCCGGCTCATGAGCCGGGCCAGGTCCCCCGTCCCCCCGGCCAGGTCCAGGACCCGCTCCCCCGCCTGCAACCGCAGCTTGTGGACCGCGTAGCGCTTCCACAGGCGGTGGATCCCCAGCGACATGAGATCGTTCATCAGGTCGTAGTTGCCCGCGACCGAGTCGAAAATCCGCCCCACCTGGCGCACCTTGTCGGCCAGGGGGATGCTCTGGAATCCAAAATGGGTGGTCGCCGCTTCCGTCATGGTCTGTCAGGCTCCTTGGCGATCAGGGAAAAATGACAAAAAACACGCTCCACGGCATGTTACCCAAAATCGGACCACAGCGCCAACCTGGAGCGTCCGGGGAAGTGCTCTCCTCCCCCGTATCAGTGCGGAAAAAAGGATTTCAAGATGAGCGCAATGACCCCAGCCATGAGAACACCAAGCATCCACTTGATGACGGCCAGGTCGATACGAATCGGGGAGAGTTCTTTTTCAAACTTCGCGTCCAGATCGGCCTTGGTGGCCAAATCCTGCAATCGGGTCTCCTGGGCCTCCCGAAGGGCTTCCGAAAAAGCCTCGGCCTGCCTCTCCTCGACCCCCGCATCCCGAAGGCGACGAATGAACTTGTGGGTATCAAACGCAATGGCGGTGGTCATGTCGAACTCCATTCTGGCCAGCAACTCTCCCACCCTAACACGAGCAGATCAAGAATTGCATCCGTCGAACGCGGGATCCGCCTGAGTGTGAGGGCACGAAAAACGACGCGGCGGGGAAGGTTTCCCTCCCCCGCCGCGCACCATCAATCGACTTCGCGAGCCCCCCGCCCCGGCAACCAACACCGCAGCGGCAGGCCCCGGCCAAAACCATCCGATCAGCCGCCCATCCCACCACCGACGATCGAGATCAGCGCCGCCGCCAGAATGGCCGAGGTGATCACCCCACTGATGTTGGCCCCCAGGGCATCCGGCAGGACAACCGCACTCGGATTGGCCGCACTCACCACCTTCTGCGCCACCTTCGCCGTGGTCGGAACGCAGCTCACCGCCGCAATGCCGATCACCGGGTTGAACTTGCCACCAGTCCACCAGTAGAGAAAATACCCGCCCAGGAGCCCACCAATGGCCGACAGAGTCAGCGCCGTGATCCCGAGAACCAACAGGATGAAGACCTGCTCGTCCAGCAACGTGCTCGCTTCGCAAAGGATCCCGAGGATCAGCCCCAGGAAGAAGGTCGCCCCGTAGAGGACCGGGCCACTGAAGAACGCGTTGAACTCCTTCAGCCCGCTCTCGCGAATGATCACCCCCATGAAGACACAGAAGAAGAGAGGACCGGCGATCGGGAAAAGAAGGCTCAGAAGAACACAGACCACGGCCGCAAAAACCATCTTCTGGCCGGGGGTGATGTGCTTCGTCGAGACCGGAGGCATCGGGATGGCCCGGAAACGCTCCGGCACCAGCGCCTTGATCAGGTAGGGGTAGCCACCGTAGGTCAGACCCAGGTAGAGGTAGGCCACCACCGTGATCGGGACAAAAAGATCCTTGGCCAGCGTCAGCGAGGCGAAGAGGATCATCGGCCCGTCCGCACCGCCGATGGTCGAGGTCGCCGCCGCCTGCTTCACCGTCAGCCCGAAGGCGGTCCCGAGGGGGAAGGTGATCAGGGTCCCCAGCTCGGCGCACACCGCCAGGAACATGCTCTGGAACGGCTTCACCATCAAGAAGCCCACGTCAAGAACGGTGCCGATGCCAAGGAAGACCAGACAGGCGATCAAACCGTTCGAGAACGTGAAGACATAGACCGGCTGCAACCAGTCGATCTGGAGAATGTCCATCAACTGTTTGCCCTCGGAGATGAGGGGATTGAGAAACAGGGTCCCGAGACCGCCCTGGCTGGGCACCGACATGCTCTCCGGCACGAACATCACCGCCGCATTGACCGTCGCCATCCCCAACCCCATGGGGATCATCAGGAGCGCCTCGAGGACCCCCTTGTATCCCAGATACATGAGAAGCCCCCCCAGGAAGATCAGGAAGATCCTCATGAGAGCGATTTCCGGTTGGGTCTCGAAGCTGTGGACCAGGGTCGCTATCCCCTGGAACAGATCCAGAAAGTTGAACTCACTCACCGCTTCCCTCCCTCTCTTTGAGAGGTGTTGCCCGCCCATACCCCCGGGGCGATCCCGGGACCATCACCCGTCCTGGAAAACCGGACGCACCACCCCCGGTAGCCTCCCCGGATCACCCCGACGACCGGTCCCCAGTCTCCGCAAAGAGCCCGGGCAGCGCGTCACGACACACCGGCGACCACGCCACAAATGGAGGTCAGGAGATGGTCATCAACCGCTGGCCCGCCTCCACCGCATCGCCCACCTTGACGGCAATGCCGCTCACGGTCCCGCCACGATGGGCGTGAACCCCGGTCTTCATCTTCATTGCCTCGATCTCGGCCACCAGATCCCCCTGATTGACCTTGGCCCCCTCCTTCACCGCAATCGAGACGATCACCCCGCCCAGGGGCGCCGTGCGATCCGTCGCCGCCGCCGGTCCGGCAGAAGCCGCCGGAGGCGGAGGCGCCGCCGGCGCCGGGGCACTGACCACCGCCGCCGCCCGCATCGGCGCAGTCGAATAGAGACGATCCCCATCGCCGGTGGGCAGCTCCTCCACCAGAACTTCGTACTGCTTGCCCTCGACAGTGATTTGAAGCCTTCTTTGCATGGTTGACGGCATGACTATCGATCCTCACAAACAGAGACGTTGACCTTTTTTACCCAGCCCCACCGAAGCCCGCTACCTCCCCAACCCCGACACCCCAACCACGACGGGGCCCCGTGCGACCCGCTCGCCCCACCGCCGCCGGAACCCGGATCCGACCCGGGAAAACAACACCAACCCTCGACCGCTTCAGGACCATCAACGCCGGAAACCGGCGTGGGAGGCTTGGTGCATGCTGCGCCCGGAGCTGGCCCAGGAGGTCCCCGCCCCCAGGTCGTCGATCCTGACGATCCGGGAGCGCCCGCTCACCTCCGCCGCCGCTGCCGCGATGATGACCAGGTGATGCGCCGGGATCCCCGAGGGAAGCGCCGGGATCACCGTCGCCGGCAAGGGCGCCACCTTCGCCTCGGCCCCACCCTTCGTCGCCAGGGCGGAGACGATGAACTTGACGGCATAGGCCACCACGGTGGAAACAACGATCAAGACCGCATACGCCGCCAGGGACTGACTGACGGCGAGCCCAAAATTGGACATGGCTCCCCACTCCTTCCTGAGACAAACAACCCAACCACCCCCGGGGGAGAAAACCCCGACAGCGCCAACCCGACCGCCCCCCCCACAACGACCCCGGAGAAGGGACCCGACCCCGGGGTCCGCAAGCGGCCTACAGCGGGATGTTGCCGTGCTTCTTGGGCGGGCGCAGCTCCCGCTTGGTCAGGGTCTTCCTCAGGGTCATCGCCACCACCCCACGGGTCTCCGCCGGGTCGAGAACCCCGGTGACGTAGCCCCGGGCCGCGGAGAGATAGGGAGAGGCGAACTTGTCCCGATACTCCTGGGCCAGCTCCTTCGCCTTGGCCGCCTTGTCGGCGGCCTCGTCGATCTCCTTGCGATAGAGGACATTGACCGCCCCCTCCGCCCCCATCACCGCGATCTCCGCCGTCGGCCAGGCGTAGACGGCGTCCGCCCCCATCTCCGGGCTGCACATCGCCAGGTAGGAGCCGCCATAGGCCTTGCGCAGGATCACGGTGACCTTCGGCACCGTCGCCGAGGCGTAGGCGAAGAGCATCTTCGCCCCGTGGCGGATGATGCCGCCGCGCTCCTGCTCGATCCCCGGCAGGAAGCCCGGGACATCGACCAGGTTGACCACCGGGATGTTGAAGACGTTGCAGAAACGGATGAACCGCGAACCCTTGTCCGAGGAGTCGATATCCAGACAGCCGGCCTTCTCCATCGACTGATTGGCGATGATCCCGACGACGATCCCCTGGATGCGGGCGAAGCAGGTGACGATATTCTTCGCGAAGGAGGCATGCACCTCGAGAAAATCCCCGTCGTCCACCAGGCGGGTGATCACCGCCTTGACGTCCATCGGCAGCTTCGGGTCCTCCGGCACGAGATCACCCATCTCCGAATCCAGGCTCATGTCGAGTTCCGGGAAGGGCTGATGCGGGGGGTCCTGGGTATTGTTCGAGGGCAGATAGCTCAGGAGCTTCTTGGCGATGGCGATGGCATGGGACTCGTCATCCGCAAGAAAATGGACATTGCCGCTCACCGAGGCGTGCATCTCGGCGCCGCCCACCTCGTCCATGGAACACTGCTTGCCGGTCACCGCCTTGATCACCTGCGGCCCGGTGATGAACATCTGCGCGTTCTTCCGGCTCATGATGATGAAATCCATGAGGGCCGGCGAATAGGAGGCGCCACCGGCGCAGGGCCCAAGAATCACCGCGATCTGCGGCACCACGCCCGAGAGGATCACGTTCTGATAGAAGACCTTGCCATACCCGGAGAGAGAATCCACCCCCTCCTGGATCCGCGCCCCGCCGGAATCCTTGAAGGCCACCACCGGGATCCCCATCTTCTGCGCGTACTCCATGCCGGCGACGATCTTCATCGCGTGCATCTTGCCGAGGGTCCCGGCCATCACCGTGAAATCCTGGCTGACCGCCGCCACCTGCCGGTTGTCCACGTAGCCGGTCCCGACCACGACGCCGTCGGCGGGGATCTCCTTGTCGGTCATCCCGAAGTGGGTACAGGTGTGGCGGACGTGCAGGCCGATCTCCTGGAAGGTCTCCGGCTGGAACAGCTCCTCCAACCGGTCCCGGGCGGTCATGAGCCCTTTTTCACGCCGTTGGGCCAGTTTCTCCTTGCCGGCCGCCGCCAACACCTTCTCACGCCGCTCATGCAGCTCTTCCAACGCACGGGTGGGTATCGCCATGTTTCAATGATCCCGTCTTGAGGCCTCGTTCACCACCGACAGCCGCACGCCCGACCGACCGGTCGACCGCCCGAACCACCGGCAACCCTGTTTCCCGGCCACGCCCCCGACCCGACCGCCGCCGATGGCCCGACCCTCTCCACACCTCTCCGAAATCTTCGCTCGATTCACTCGTTCCGGTCACTCACGGGCGCCATGCCCGACCAGACCACGGGAGAACCACGGGCAAACCCTCCCACGGAAGAAACCCCTCCCGGAGAAACCCCTCCCAAGCCAAGCCGTGCAAACCCGGCCCCCCCCCCGCTCCCGACTCCCACGGTGGCAACCTCGCAGAAAAAACCACAGGAAGCACCCCAAACTCGCGAAGGCGGGAAGGCTAGACGAAGCCGTCACCCGAAGTCCAGGAAAATTCTCCGCCGGTCGGGGAAAGAATTCAGGCAGTGGTCGCGATGATCATACCGAGCCGGAAACGGATGCTCATGGGGATCTCGGAGGCCGTCGCCTGGAGGTGCTTGAGGA
>JADGCL010000077.1 GCA_015229005.1 Magnetococcales bacterium | reverse complement strand
AGGGGGAGGCTCCGCCTGCCCCCTCAGTGGGGGTTCGGGGGCGAAGCCCCTGAAACAGCCGTTTGATATTCCAGTCCATACTCCTCTGAACGGCTACCCTCGGTTTTTCTTGGTCCCTTCCCTTTCCTTCAACTTCTTCCGTAGGTGGTGTGTCACCGCCTCGATCGGCAACTCCTTTCCGGTCCAGAGACGAAAGGCGGTGGCCCCTTGATGCACCAGCATTCCCAAACCATCGGTGGCGGGCAGTCCTCTGCTGCGGGCGGCGGTCACCAGGGGAGTTTCGCCAGGGGCGTAGGCGATGTCCATGACGCCACAGCCGGGCGCGAGCTTTTCGACCAATCGGTGCAGGAGGGTCCACTCCGGCGCCTCCGGGGTCAATCCCAGGCTGGTGGTGTTGACCACGAGTTCGATCTCCCCGAGGCGGGGAAGGGCGTGATCCAGGGGCACGGCCTCCAGCGTGGCGTCACCCGGGCGCTGTTTTGCTGCCCCGACCAGGGCCTCGGCCCGTGCGGGCGTTCGATTAGCGACGAGGATCTCGTGCGCCCCGGCGCCGATCAGCCCCTCCACCACCCCGCGTGCCCCGCCCCCGGCCCCCAGGACCAGGACCCGAAGCCCCCGGGGTCCCTTGCCGAAGGCGGCCGTCATTGCTGCCAGAAAGCCGTGGGTGTCGGTGTTGTGACCTGTGAGCCGCCCGTCCGCCGCGATCACCACCGTGTTGACCGCGCCGACACCCGCCGCCGTGGGGTCCAGTTCGTCCATCAGCCCGACCAGCGCCTCCTTGTGGGGGATGGTGGCGTTGAAACCGACGGCCCCCAGGGCCGCCAGTCCCCGCACCGCCTGTGGGAGACCGGCGGGCGAGACGTGAAAGGCCAGATAGCGGCAGTTCAGTCCCCAATGCTCCATGCCCAGATTGTGCATCGCCGGGGAAAGGGAGTGGTGTACCGGGTCACCCAGTACTGCCAGGAGTCGGGTATGGCCGTCGATGGCCGTCACGGTTGTGGTCTCCGGGAGCGAAGGAAAGGGATCGCCCCCGGTCGCCGGGGACGCATGCTTCGGATTATACTCCAGGCCACCCGGCTTCTCGAACCAAAGATTGACCGATACCGATCCGGGATCGGCAAAAAAGAGATAATAATGAAAGTGGTTGGGGGAGTCCGAGGGGGAGGCTCCGCCTGCCCCCTTGGTGGGGGTTCGGGGGCGAAGCCCCTGAAATAGCGGAATAATATCGAGAGTTGTTGGGGGAGTCCGAGGGGGAGGCTCTGCCTGCCCCCTTGGTGGGGGTTCGGGGGCGAAGCCCCTGAAGCAATAGGATGACACCCCAGCCCATGTCACTTTGAACGATCACCTCGGGAGAATGCAAGCCCATGGCGGATGCCGAAATCGATATCACGAAGGATCGCTGCCCGATGACCTTTGTCAAGGTCAAGCTGAAGCTGGAGAGGATGGCGCCGGGGGAGCGGCTTCGCGTTCGCCTGAGCGGTGGCGAACCCCTGGAGAGTGTTCCTGCTTCGCTCCGGCATTTAGGATTCCGGATCACCGAACCCCGGGCCGACGGCGAGGGGTGGATCCTTGAAACCTGGAGACCGGGAGGTGGAACGGTTACGTCTGGCATATGATGAACTCCTTCGCATGCCGAGGGTTCCACTGGCGACACCCGTACCGATCTTGGCCCTGCAACAAGCGGGACGAGGGGCAGCTCGGGCAGGGAGTCCAAACCCGAGCCTGACAAAGGTGGAAAACGTCTCACCGTGGAAGAACGCAAGAGGCTTACTGGCGCACTCAGAGATATGGACGGCACCCCCTATAAGCCCTTGGGAGCTAAATCAGAAAAGGGTGTGGGTGCCGATTGCTCCGGATTGCTCTTTGTCGTTGCCCAGAAAGCTGGGTTTAAGAAGACGCCTTATTCCCCAGTACTAGGTTTTGCTTCCAACGAGGGCTGGATCGAGGTACAAAAGGGCAGCTTCAGTGAGAGCAAAGTCGATGATGGCGACGCGATTCAGATGGTTTTGCCTGACCCACGTCGTCCTGGACAGACAACCAACCATGTCGTTATGTACGATTTAGAGGCTGACAAGAAAAAATGGCATAACATCCGGCATGCCTCACCCACTGCGAATATGGTTAAATCAGCCACCCTGGAAAGTCTTCTCAAGAAAGGTGGAAGGGTTGAGGCAGTATACAGACTTCACAGTATAAGCGAAGACACTGAAGCAAAAGACAGATAACTTTCAACCGCCGGACACGGTACAACCTTTTGATGATCCGGTTTCGCCAGCCATGATTGGCAGGCAAGTTTGGCAGGTCTGTGGACGGGCCTGCTCAACTATCCGACAAAACCAATGATGGTCCGTCCAGGCGGCTGTGATTTCGACAGCCGCCTGGATGGTTTGTGTCGCTTACAGGAGAACCAGGATGATCATGAGAGTGTTTATTATTGCAATCGTGGCTTTCTCGTGGTCTCGTGCCTTGAATAGTGCAGATTTATCTGTCGTCGAATCAAATAGTAGTGATAAGTCGGACCCGTACAGTGTTGTTCGCTTGTTTATTGAATCTGAATTTAATAATCCAGAGACATTGAGAGGGGAATTTGCGCATTTTACGCCTGACAGTAGGGAGAGTAAGAGAATAGGTTTATTTTTCGATGCGGATGAAAAGGATGACAGCAATGAATATGCAGATATCAGTACCCTCGGCAGGTTCCTCGACTTCCGTGACGATTTATTGTTTATTGCATCAAGGTACGATATATTGTCTATAGACATCGACGGGGACAAAGGAAAGGCAAAAATCGATTATGACAGGCTGGCGTCGACAAGTGAGGTTGGAATATTCAGGAGGATTTTTGTTGACAGAAAAGAACACGACATTGTCGAGTTGAATCTGCAAAGATACGACAACAAATGGCTTGTTGTCGATCCGCCCACTTGGCGCATCTCCATAGATAAAGTTCCGAGTGGTTACGATTACTATGAACTAGAAAACCGGTTCGCACCTCCCGAGCGTCCGGAGAATCCGAAGTCAGTTGACTATCGTGAAATTGATGATTATCAAATTCTGAAACATCTCAAGAAATACAGGCACGACAAACCACCTTCGACGGATGCGATTCCCGGCAGGTGCGGCAAGGGATCGCCCATCCCTCCGCCGGCACCAATCCTTCCCGACGAAAAATGGGATGGGTCGGATCCTCGACAGGTGGTGCAGAGGTTCGTCGGGCTCGAGTTCAAGGGTGACGGCAGCCTCCGCCGACATCTGGCGATCCTCTCCGGGAGCGGCGGGGAGTTGCCGGAAACCCAGGATGCCCGGGAAGACGAACTGATCGTGGTCTCGCGTTACAACATCCAGCACGTCAGGACCGAGGGCGATCAGGGGATCGCGGAGGTTGACTATGATCGCCTGCTATCCACCAGGCGGATCGGGAATTCCCGGAGACTGTTTCCCGACGACTGGGAACGGGAACACGACCAGGTCACCCTGAAGCTGCAACGGCGGGATGGCGCCTGGTTCGTCGTCGATCCGCCGCCCTGGCGGATATCCCTCGAAAAGATCTTTGCTGTCTATCAAAAGGAATTCCAGCCCACGGATGAAATCCCGGATTGGCCCAACCCGGAATCGTGCGCGTTCCAGATCGCCGATGATTACAGTATCCTGAAATTTTATCGGCAACATCCCCCCGAGGTCCCCGAGGATGCGGCATGGATACAGAAAAGCAACGAGCTGGCGTCGAAAAGGAGAAAGGGGGAGCGCGACAAGCTTGCCTGGGAGAGAGTCGCCGGCGAGGTCCGGACGGCCAACCTTCAGGAGCTTTCCCCCGACGGCTCTCGGAGCTGGCGCGATCCCGTGACCGGGCTGGAATTCGTCTGGGTCCCGGGGGGCACCTTCGGGATGGGGTGCGGATCCTGGGTCGAGGAGTGCTATGACGATGAGCGTCCCCTGCACTTGGTGACCCTCAAGGGATTCTGGCTGGCGAAATACGAAGTGACCGAGGCCCAATGGCGGGCCGTGATGGGGAGGAATCCGACTGAAGAGAGTCAGGAAGGGAGCCCGGAGGACAACGCGAACTATGACAACGATCCCGTCGACGTTCTTTCCTGGATCGATGTCGTCGAGTTCATCGCCAAATTGAATATGAACAGTGACGGAAAATTCCGGCTCCCCACCGAAGCCGAGTGGGAGTATGCCTGTCGCTCGGGGGGACGGGAAGAAAAATATTCCGGGGGAATGGACTTGAATGCTGTCGCCTGGACCGCCGGTTCCGATGATGGCGGGTGGCACCCGGTCGGAACAAAGCAGGCAAACGGACTCGGTTTGCACGACATGTCCGGGAACGCGCAGGAGTGGGTGCAGGACCGGTACGACGAAAAGGCCTACACCAGGCATTCACGCTTTAACCCCCTGACCACACACGGCAACCGGATGGCCAAACGGGGCAATTCTGCTTCCATAGGTGGCGGTCGGCTGCACCGCTGTGTTTACCGCAGCTTCGATGATCCCCAGACCGAGGCCTACCCCGGGGCCGGGATTCGCCTGGCCAGAAGCCCGTGAGAGCGGCTGAAAAGATAATATCAACCAAATTTACGCCACGCAGCCTGTGAACGGTCACGAAAATTGCAAAATAACTTGCAAATTTACGTCATGTTGTCTATTCTGAGACCAACATAGCCGCCGCGCCTATACCTCGGGTTTTCCCCTGGCATGCGCAACCTTGGCGGCTTTTTTGTTGTCCTCTGTTCTGGAGGGTCTCACGATCGAGCCCCTTGAACCAAGACGAAAATCGACAACAAAAATAATATCGAAGGTGGTTGGGGGTGCCCGAGGGGGAGGCTCTGCCTGCCCCCTCGGTGGGTTCGGGGCGGAGCCCCCGAAATAACATGCCTCCCCTGACCGGGGTTATGCTCCCTGTACCCGATCCTCTCACTTGGCGAGGGAGAGCGTTCTTCCGTTCAAGGGCTGTGGTGGGCGGGCGTTGTTCATGAACACCGAGGTGTAGTGGAGCAACTGCCGCGTCGAGATCGTCATCGGTGTCGCCATCACGAACCAGTTGACCCCCTCGGAGCAGGGCGGTGTTGTGAGCGAGCCCTTGTATTTGTAGTAGGTCCGCTCTGCGGGCAGGAGCGCCGCCGGATCGATCGTCGCCTCCGAGGTCAGGGTCAGCCCCGCCTTTCCCGGCAAGGCCCCGAATACCGTGTCCAGGGTGGCGTTCGCCGCCCCGCCGGCTCCCCCTGAATTTCCCTCCCCGGTGGTCAGAAACACCCCGACCACCGCCAGCTCCCCGTCCTCGGCCTTGTGGACCAGATGGACCTCCATGGGGAAGGCCCTGCCCTTCAGGGTATGCTCGCTGCCGCTGTGGAAATGGAACTGGGCGAGGGTGAACTTCTTGCCTCCGAGGGTGATGGAACTCGTCCCCGGCATCGTGAACTGGATGGTGTGGCCATTGTTGACGACGCTGACGGGGGCCGGTTTGTAATCGAAGGGGATCGGTTCGGCGGCCTCCTCGGTGGCCGGTTGCAGGTCGATCGGCGACTGGCTCTTGCCTGTGGAACAGGCCGGAAAGCCGAGCGAGCCCCACTGGTTCGGTCCCTCTGCGCCTTCGTATCCCCAGTGGTGTGCCGCCGCTCCCCCGGGGTGATCCCCGGCCAGCGCCGCTCCGGTCGATCCCGCCAGGAGAATCCCGACAACGAGTGCCCGAGCCCTGCCGCCCTGTCTGTTGCGCATCCTTCTCTCCCTCGATTCTGGAATGGTTTCCCTTAAAAACCCAGTCCTTTGATCAGGTCGCCGACCGGGACCTTGCCCCCCAGACGCTCTTCCAACTTTTGCACCTTTTCCTTCACCTTGCCCTCTTCGGTGAGCTTTTGTACCACCCTGGCCTTGACCGCCTCCTGGAGGAGTTGTCCGGCCATTTTGTCGTCGATTTTCGGTTTGCCCAGGCTTGCCATCGGCCCCTTGAGATGAAGCGGCAGCATCACCCCCCTGAACCGCTCCACTTTTTCGATCTCGAGCCCCTGCAATGCCGTCAGGAGGTCGGCCTTGAGTTCATAGTCCACCCAATCCCGCCCCAAATCCAGTGATCCCGCTCCGGTCACCTTGAGGAGCGGCGAAACGGCCAGGAGATCTTCGTTCCGTATCACGCCGTCGACGATCTTGATCGTCCCGGTCAGCTCGGAAAAGCGGGTCCCCTCTCCCGCCTCCAGCCGGGGCGGAATGCCCTGGACGGCGGCGAAGAGCTGGCGCACCTGATTGACGATGTTGACCCCCGCCACCTCTCCCTTGAAGACGCCGAAGGAACCGCTGCCGTTGAGGTGACGCTTCATCGCCGCGACGGTGGCTCCCCGGGTGGTCAGGTGGGTCACGACGTCCGCCGTCCCGGAGAAACCGGTGACCCCGGCCATCTCCGTGAGCAGGGGCTCGGCCTGGACCCCCTTGAACTGCTTGTCGACCTGGATTTTGGGCTCTTCCCCCCGGACATCGAGGGTCGCCACCGTGTGGGCGGTGCCGCCGTAGAGTTTGGCCTGGAAGGGATCGAGGCGAAGCAGCCCCTCCCTGGCGGTGAGAACCGCCAGGACCTCCTGATAGTGACCGCTGCCGACTGCGAGCCGGCCCACCTTCACCTTGCCCTCGATCGTCAGGACCCGGAGGATCTCCGCCGGGATCACCGCGACGGCAGCTTCGGGGGCGACGGTCGCCCCGGCGGCGGCTGTCCCGGAGGCCCCGACCGGCGGCGGCATTTTGTCCTCTTGCGCCGTCCCGGCGGCCTTCTCCTTCGCCGGCGGTGAAGCGTAGCGATCGAGGTCGAGGTTGTCCACCACGAGCTCCAGGTTCACCGAGGGGCGGAGGAGTCCCTTGACCCCGACGGCGCCGGTGACCCGGGAATCGTCCACCTTCCAATCGAGGTCGGTCAGTTTGACCCGGTCCAGCCCGAGTTCCAGCGCCATTTTGCCGCCGACGGCGGTGAGGGCCTTGGGGTCGGCGGTGACCGGCAGGGGGTGGCCGAAGGCGGCCATCAGGGCGCGGGGGTCGAAGGTCGCCACCTGCAATTGCCCGGCAAGGGCGGGATCGGAGGTGAGCCGGGTGGCGTGCAGATTCCCCTGGAGCTTGAGCCCCTCCGGACCGGTGAGGTCGAGCTTCGCGATCCGTACCGATCCTTCCCCGAGATTGGCGGCGATATCGCCCCGCACTCCCAGGACGACCCCTGCCGGCGGCAGGGATCCCCCCTTGGCGGCGAGATCGATCACCGCCCCCGGGAGGTCGAGGGCGGCCCTGGCCGGTTGCAGGTCAAGCGCTCCACTGCCGGAGATCGCGAGGGTCGCCTCGCCGTAGGGTTGCCCCTTCCCCCCCTGAAGCTGGCCCGAGAGTTTGGCCTCCTTGAAGGTCAGGCGCTCGGCTGTGAGATCGTAGCCGGCGGCGGCGGTGGCGAGGGTCAGCTCGACGGCGGCGAGGGGGCGATCCTGGCCGCCCTCGCCCTTGAGGGTGATCCGGCTTTCGGTGAGGCTGAGCAACATCCGCTCGAGATCGGCGGCGATGCGCCCGGTGTAGCCAAGCTCCACCTTCCGGAGGGGCCAGGAGTCCGAGGCAGCGGCGAGGGAGAGGGTCGTTTCATCGAGGCGCAGGGACTTGGTCGCCGCCTCCCAGACGAGCTGCCACTCCCCTTCGAGATGACCGGAAAGGCGGGGGGCCTCGCGGGAGAAATCGGCGGCGAACGTGACCTCCACCGGCGCCCCCAGGGTGACGGGACCGGTCTTGAGGTTGATCTTGTCGAGGGTCATGGCGGTGCCAGAGCGGCGATCCTGCCAGTGGAGCCGGCCATCCTCCAGACTGATGCCGCCGAGGGAGAGGGCGGTCAGGGCGGCAAAACCGTCGCGGGAAGGTTCGCCGGTCACCGCCGGGGGTTTGCCGGCGGCGGGGGTCTCTGCCGGGGTCCCCGCCTTCGGGGTGACGGGCGGGGTTGCGCGGGCGACGAGGTCGTCCCAATTGGTGGTCCCATCCTGGTTCCGTCCCAGGGAGAGGTCGAGGCCTTTGACCAGGATGCGATCGACCTCCACCCTCCCGGCGACGAGCGGAAGGAGCTTGACCTTGAGATCCATGGCCTTGAAGCGGGCCATGGGCCCGGTGTCGAACCCCTTGGCGTTGCCGATGGTGACCTCCCCGAGGGAGGCCCCCACCCAGGGGAAGAAGGAGAGCTCGACGGCGCCGGTGATGGCGACCTCCCGACCGCTCCGCTCCTGGAGGAGGGCGCCGACCTTGTCCCGGAGCGTCGCCGGATCGATGACCCGCGGGACGATGAGGCCGGCGGCGAGGAGGATGAGGATCCCCGCAGCGACGAGGAGGGAGACGATTTTCAAGGTTTTTTTCATGGGTGGTGTCTCCCTTGGGGGCGAAGGTGACGGGGCGCTGCCGGGATCGGTCAGGCGGGGGGCGGGAGCCTCTCGCCCATTCCCGGGCCATCTTGTTGGTTCGCTCCCCCCGGGCGATAGCCACGCGGGTCGACCTCGACCCGATCGAAGCCGACATCCTCGATCCGCCGGCTGATGAAGCCCAGCAACCCCGGTTCGCGCAGCCGTTCGAGTTCGTCCGCGCCCACCTCGATCCGGGCGACGTTGCCGGAGTAGCGCACCCGGAAGAGGCGAAAGCCTTCGGCCCGCAGCACCCCCTCCGCCGCCTCCACCCGCCGCAGCCGCTCCTCGGTGATCAGGGTGAAGGTGGGAAAACGCGAGGAGAGGCAGGCCAGGGGGGGTTTGTCGGCGGTCGGCAGGCCCAACTCCCGGGAGACGGCGCGGATCTCTTCCTTGCCCATTTTGGCCTCCAGCAGGGGGGCGCGCACTCCCATCGACTGGGCCGCCTGCATGCCTGGCCGATCCTCGCCGAGATCGTCCAGATTCGCCCCGTAGGCGATGCTCCAGCGGTCCGGCTCGGGGAAGGAGGCGAGCAACTGCCGGCACTCCCGGAACAGGGCCGACTTGCAATGCCAGCAGCGGTTCGGCGGATTCTCGTAGAATTGGGGATCCAGGAGTTCCCGGGTCTCGCGCTGATGCAGGGTGGCGCCGATGCGCAGCGCCGAGGCCTTGGCCTCGATCAATTCGTGCTGCGGCAGCGAGGGGGAGACGGCGATCATCGCCGCCACCCGCCGGTTCCCCAGAATCGAGACCGCCTCGGCCAGCAGATAGGTCGAGTCGACCCCCCCGGAGAAGGCCACCAGGAGGTGGTCGAATTCGCGCAGGATCGCCACCAGGCGGCTTCGCGCCGGGCTCACGTCCAGCAGATTCACGTATCCGGGGATGGGTTCGGGGATGAATTCGGGCATGGCTGCGGCTCCTTCCTGGAACTGGCGGAATCCCTTGCTCAATGATTCGGTCGTCGGGGAGCGCCGGTATTCGTCCGGGGGGCGACGGTCGAGGCCCCTGGGCGAGGCCGACCGCCGACGGTCAACCGGTGATGGTCAACTCCTGGGGGAGGGAGGCGCCATCCTGAAGCAGAAACCCGTTCATCTCCAGACGCCCGGCCACGCCCAGGGAGATGATGAGCTGCAGCGTCCGCCGGTAGAAGGGATCGGCCTCGGCCAGATCCCTGGGGGAGGGGACTGCCGCCGTCGTCGGGTGGCTGTGGTAGGTGGCCACCCATTCGCGCCCGGCCTCGCGGATTTCGCGCTGGCAGGCGAGGAGTTCGGCGTCATCGACGGCGAACCGCCGCCCGCCCCGGCAGACATTGACCAGCGGGTGCCAGTGGGTAATCTCGCGTCCGTGGCCGGAGAGGAGACCGACGCACTCCTCGGGGAGGGTGCGCTGGGCGTGCCCCAGCACCTTGTTGACGATGGGACGGGGAATCACCCACATGATCGTTTCGCCGCATCCTTGTGCAGGAGGATTCCGATCCCGCGCACCGGATTTCCGGGCTGCCGCGAGAGGGTGCCATTGTAACAGCCGTTCTCCCCGATCTCATCCGAAAAATCCATCTTCGTCCCCGGGGGCTCTTTTTTCCGATCGTATTGGCGATGGCGCGGGCCTGGAGGCGGTTCGGGTGGCCATTGTGCGGTCGGGTTGGCGGGGTTACCATACCGACGGGGGAGGTTGTGTCTCGTTGGCTGGGGAAGGCGAAGGGGGATGAAGGCCTACTTGCAGCGTCTCAAACCGGGGTCGGACGGGGTCTGGTATTATTCCATCCAGATCCAGCGGGACCTTCTGGGGGATTGGCAGGTCCTGCGCGAGTGGGGCAGGTCGGGTTCTCCGGGGACCTTGCGGCAGGTCTCCTACGAGACCCATGCGGAGGCGGTGGAGGCATTGTTGTCATTGCGCCGGGAGCTTCAGCGGAAGGGGTATCAGCTGGTCATTCAAGAGGGGCTCAATCCGGCCATGGCGCTCTTCATGGAAGGGGGAGAATAGGGTTTATTCGATGTCGGACATACACGAAGCGTTCATGACCGGGCCGTTGCAGGTGAATTGCCAGCTTCTGGCGGATAGTCGGACGGGGGTTGCGATCCTGATGGATCCGGGGGGGAATGCGCCGGAGATCCTCAAGTATCTGCAGAAAAAGGGATTGACCCTGACCCACATCATCAACACCCACGGCCACTTCGATCATTTGGGTGGGGTGTGGGAGTTGCAGGAGGCGACGGGGTGTCAATTCTGGATCCATGAGGGGGATCGGGCGCTGGCGCTTGCGGCGCCGCGACAGGCGGCGGTGTGGGGGATTCCCTTTGGTCGGGCGCCGCGGGTCGATGGCGGCCTGGAGGATGGCCAGGTGATCCGGCTGGCCGGGTATGAGTTGACGGTGCTGACGACGCCGGGGCATTCGCCCGGGGGGGTCTGTTTTCATTGGTCCGGGGGGGTGGTGGTTGGGGACACCCTCTTCCAGGGATCGATCGGGCGGACGGATCTTCCCGGCGGCGAGCATCGGCAGTTGATCCGGTCGATCAAGGAGCGCCTGCTGACCCTGCCCGATGATACCGTCTGTTTTCCCGGGCACGGACCGACGACGACCATCGGCGAGGAGCGGCGGCGGAATCCGTACCTGAGGTGAGGGGGGGAGCGCCGGAGACGCAGGGGACCGGTTGAGAGTGGGGAGGCTATGACCGATTCGAATTTTACCGCGACTTATCTGGACGAGGTTGTCGCCGTCGTCCGCCGGATCGACCCGGCTGCCGTGGACCGCATGGTCGATCTGCTGGTTTCCCTGCGGGCGCGGGGTGGTCGCCTTTTCGTTCTGGGGGTGGGGGGTGGCGCCGGCAATGCCGGCCATGCCGTCAACGATTTCCGCAAGATCTGTGGTATCGAGGCGTATGCGCCCACCGACAATGTTTCGGAGCTGACCGCCCGAGTCAATGATGAGGGTTGGGAGACGGTCTTTGTCCGCTGGCTGGCCACGAGCAATCTCCGTGCGGCGGATGCGCTTTTGGTTTTTTCCGTCGGTGGTGGTGATGCCAAGCGCAACATCAGCGCCAATCTCGTTCGCGCCCTTGATTTTGCGCGTGAGGTTGGCGCGTCGATTCTTGGTGTGGTTGGTCGTGATGGTGGACATGCTGCCCGGGTTGGCGACGCGGTTCTGGTCGTGCCGGTGGTCAACCCGGAGACGGTCACGCCCCATACCGAGGCTTTTCAGGCGGTCATCTGGCATCTGCTGGTCAGTCACCCGCGTCTGCTTGCCCATGAGATGAAGTGGGAATCGGTTCGTTGACACCGGCTGGGGTCGTCTTCCTCGATCGGGACGGGGTCATTACCCGGGAGGTTTTCTATCCTTCGAGCGGTGAGTGGGAGGCGCCGATGCAGCCGGGGGATCTTGAGCTTCTTCCCGGGGCCTTGGAGGCGTTGGTGGCGTTGACTCGGGCGGGGTGGCCGCTGGCGGTGGTTTCCAATCAGGCGGCCTTTGCCAAGGGCAAGGTGGCGTTGGCGTCGCTTCTCCGTGTTCATGAAGTTTTTGTCGAGCTGCTTGCCCGGGGGGGGGTCCAACTGGCGGACGCTTTCTATTCCTACAGCCACCCTGAGGGGGTGGTGCCGGGTTTTTCCGGTCCTTCCCTGGAGCGGAAGCCGGGGCATTTGTTTCTGGTGTTGGGGGCGGCGCGGCACGGGTGGGATCTGGGTCGTTCCTGGATGGTCGGGGATCGGGACAGTGACGTAGAGGCGGGGTTGCGGGCGGGGTGTCGGACCGTTCAGTTGGCCAATCCCCGGGCGGGTTCGAAGGCGGGTTCGTCGTCTCCCCACTTTCGCGCTAACACCTTGACGGAGGCCTCTGATATCATTTTGCGGCACGGGGGATGAGGTTTTTATTGGTGATATTTTCGAGGGAGGGTTTGCCGTGGCCGGTGTCGCTGATCTTCGCATCAAGTTGTTTCTGGATGGGGCGGATTTGGATTCCATGCGGCGGGCGGTACGGGAGAATCCGCTGATTCGTGGTTTTACCACGAACCCGACTTTGATGCGCAAGGCTGGGGTCACGGATTATGCGACTTGGGGGAAGGAGGCATTGGGGATTGTTGGGGATCGGCCGATTTCTTTCGAGGTATTTTCGGATGATTTTGCGGGGATGGAGCGGGAGGCGCGGATCATTCACGGGTGGGGTTCGGGGACTTACGTCAAGATTCCGGTGACCAATACGCGGGGGGAGTCGACGGCGCCTGTCGTTCGGCGGTTGACGGCGGATGGGGTACGGGTGAATGTGACGGCGGTGATGACGGTGGCGCAGGTTGGGGTGATTGCCGGGGCGTTGCGGGAGGGGGTACCGGCGGTGGTGTCGGTTTTTGCGGGTCGGATTGCCAACACGGGGTTGGATCCGGTTCCGACGATGGTGGAGAGTTTGCGTTTGTTGGGGGGGTTGCCTGGGGTGGAGTTGCTTTGGGCGAGTCCGCGGGAGTTGTTGAACGTGTTTCAGGCGAACGATTGTGGGTGTCATATCATTACGATCACGCAGGGATTTGTGGATCAGTTGGCGTTGGTTGGGAAGGATTTGGATGAGTATTCTTTGGAGACGGTCAAGATGTTTTATGATGATGCCAGGGCGGCGGGGTACAGGTTGTGACTTTGGTTTCGACTTTGACTTTGATTTTACTATTAAAAAAAGGATGGGGCGGTTTGGAGGGGAAGTTCTCTTCCCCTCCAAGGTCTTGTCTTTGACTTTGCCTTAACGCGCCTTATCACACCAAGCGGATCCCGCGTTTTTTGCGGGATCCGCGCCGGCGCGAGCCTGGCCGCCCCCTCCCCCCCGATCCGGGTTTTGGATTGGGGGGGGAGGGGGCGGAGCTGGCCCCGAAGCGGGTTTTCACGGGTCTCGGGCGGGAAGGTCGAGAGCGGAGAGAAGGCGTCTCTTGGCGCAGAGTACGCCTGGCGTGGGACGGATCCGAAAAAGCTGGATCCGTCCCACGCCAGGCGCCGAGGCCCGCGCCGGCGCGGATCCCGCAA
>JADGCL010000076.1 GCA_015229005.1 Magnetococcales bacterium | reverse complement strand
TCCCTGGTCGGGAAGCTTGATCTCCTGCCCGTGCTGTTCCGTGAGTTCTGGATTCCCGACGCGGTGTATCGGGAGGTGACCGTCGCTGGTCTTGGACGGTCCGGTGCAGACACGCTCGCTGGTATGCGGTGGACGGAGCATGTCTCCACCGCGCCGGAATCCGATCCCCTGCTGATCGCGGAATTGGATCTCGGTGAGGCGGCAGTGATCGGCCTGGCGCGCATCCAGTTGCCGTGCCTGACGATCATTGATGAAAAGCGAGGTCGCCGGATTGCACGGCATGTGTACGGGCTGCAAGTCAAAGGAACTGCTGGCCTGTTGGTGGAAGCCAGACGCCGTGGTTTGCTGGATCATTTGCGTACCACCCTGATGGATCTGCAAAGGGCGGGCTACTATCTGTCGGACGCTGTCATTGCGGCGGCCTGCAAGGCTGATGAAGGCGGCTGAGTTTGGGTGGAGAGTGTTGTCGTCGGGAGTGGGAATATCTGCCCACGATGTACAAACACACCACAGCCCACACAGGGAGGTTGTTGGCGAATATGTTGCGGAGACAGTCTCCGATTTTGGCATACATCTCTGGATGATTTCCCGCACCCGATGGTTTGGGCGAATTTGGCCGTGGAATTTGCCGAGAATCCGGCTGTAATCCAGCCCGTGGGTTCGAATCCCACTGTCGAATTCCAACTGGGATTCTGGGCAGAGGTGTTACCCCAGTGTTACCCCTGTTTCTGATGGGTGCGAGAAATTTCCTTTAAAATTCAAGCCGAAGGTCCCACCCCCGAGCCCCTGCAATACTGGCTCCTGGCAGATGGTGGTGAACAGTTGCCAATCCTGGTTGAATAAAAGTCCTTTCGACAAATCTGGCGATATGGTAGCGCTGACGCGCCGGACATCTTTAACAGCTTGTTGAATAAGTCCATCCATGGACTTTTTCAACCCGGAAAGGCAAAAACAAGTTTTGCCTTTCCTTCCAAATTCAACGGGTTACACCGTCCTGTTGAATTTGGCCGGCCATCCCTGGCCGGCGCAGCCCGTTTATCAACGGGCTGTTAACAAGGCGGTCCATCGTGGACTCGTGACTTTATTCCCTTGGGCGGCGTAGAATGTTCGCGAAACTTCCTCTGAAACACCCCAAGGTGCCGCCTGCGCCCAAAAGCCTTCCCGACGGTCGATCTGACGATGAATTCGCGTCGTTCTGACCCGTCCACCCTCGCGGCGACAGCCCTTGAAGGAGTAGCATGTAGCGGTGTTGGGATCCTTGCCCGGGGCATGTCATGAAGGTCTTCATCAAAGGCTTGAACAGTTGCGTCATGCGCCGTCAGACCCTGGAACGCTATCGCCAGGTGATCCATGACAACGGCCAGACGCTCGTCGCCACCCCCGAGGAGAGCGATGTCATCCTCGTCTGGACGTGCGGCTTCCGGGCCGATGTCCGGGACAACAGCCTGGAGCAGCTCGAACGCTATCAGGAGCGCTGGCCCGGGAAGGTGGTCGCGGCCGGGTGCATACCGGACATCTCGCCGGACCTGTTGAGCGAGCGCTTTTCCGGCACCGTTCTTCCCTGGAAGAGCGATCAGGAGGGGCTGGAGCGTCTCTTCGGCAGGAAGGCCGATGAGGCCAAGGGGCCGCCGGTCTTCGTCGAGGCCCCGCTGTGCGAGGATACCACGAGTTTCCGTGCTGCCCATCCGGATCGGGATGCCACCTTTCACGACCAGTTTGTCAAGCTGGTCGTGGCCGAAGGGTGCAATTTCAAGTGTTCCTACTGTTCCGAGCGCCTTGCCTTTCCGGCGTATCGCAGTTTTTCCCCCGAGCGCCTGGTGGCCCAGTGTCGGGAGATGGTGGCCGCGAGCGGTTGCAAGAATGTCATGCTGTTGGCCGATTCCCTGGGCGAGTACGGCCATGATCTGGGGCTGGGCCTGCCGGAGCTGATGCAGCGGCTCCTGGAGATCGACCCGGCGTTGCGGTTGGCCCTTTATAATTTGAATCCGGCCAGCTTCATCAACCATTCCGAGGCGTTGTTCGAGTTTCTGCGGGCGGGTCGGATCTGCCACCTCAATCTGCCGATCCAGTCGGCGTCGGCGTCGGTCCTGAAGCGGATGAACCGCACCTACAGCCGCGAGGAGCTGGATCGGCTCTTCACCGGGCTGAACCGCCTGAATTTCACGGCGTTCGACACCCACGTCATCGTCGGTTTTCCTGGTGAGACCGATGCGGACATCGATGAGACGGTGGCCTTTCTGTTGCGTCACCGCCCGCGCTACGTCCTGGTCAGTGTCTACATGGACACCCCGGATGCCCCGGCGCATCGTCTTCCCGGTCAGGTGCCCAGAGAGAAGGCCATGGAGCGGATCCAGGCGGTGGAGAGCCGGTTTCAGGCGGCGGGGATATTGTGCAACAGCGAGGAGAGCGCCATCAACCGGGATCGGCTGCGGCGCGTCAACGGTCCCTGAGCGGATTGTCGGGAGCCCGTCCATCGATGTCGTTTGCGCTGATCCTGCCGACGTTGAACGAGATCGACGGCCTGCGTGCGACCGTGCCCCGGTTGGATCGGGGCCTGTTCGAGCGGATCGTGGTCGTGGACGGGGGCTCCACCGATGGGACGGTCGCCTACGCCCGTGAGCAGGGTCTGGAGGTGATTTTCCAGGAGGGGCGGGAGTTGAACAATGCGCAGCGGACGGCCTTTCTCCAGGTCGACAGCGCGTATGTGATCATGTTTTCCCCGGATGGCAATTGTATCCCCGAATTGCTCCCCCGGTTGTGTGGACTCCTTGCCGAGGGCAACCACGACCTGGTCATCGTTTCGCGCTATCTCGACGGTGCCCGGAGCGACGACGACGATCTCCTGACCGGTTTTGGCAACGGGATGTTCACCGGGATCATCAATCTGCTTTTCCGTGCGCGTTTTACCGACACGTTGAGCATCTTTCGCGGATATCGCAGCGAGGCGATTCGTGCCATGAATCTGCCGGAGATTGCCCGTGAGAGCCGGCTGCGTGCGACCATGCCGCTTTTGAACAGTTGGGAGGTGGCCAGTTGTCTCAGGGCCCCCCGATTGGGTCTCCGTTGCGGGGAGATCGCGGGCGACGAGCCCGCCCGCATCGGGGGCATTCGGAAGATGGGGATCGTTCGGAACGGGTTGGCGACCGTCGGGGCGATTCTGTTGGATTTTTTCTTTTATTGGCCGCATACTGAACCGCAAAATTAGCGGTCTGTCGTGAGGGTGGGAAGGGCCTTGCATCGTTGTTCGTGAGCTCTTTCGCCCGGGAGTTTTCGACAGCCCGGCGGGTCCGATGTCGTCGTCGGTCCGGAGGTTTTCCTTTGGGTTTCCTGGGAGATTTTCCCGGAAATTCTCCCGATCGTTTCTTTGACCGAGGTTCTTCATGTCCCCTGATACCCCCGACGCTGTTCCGGCTCCTTCCCGGTCCGATCCGCCGACCGCGCCGACCGGAGAGAAGAAGGCCTTCGATGGTCGCCAGAATTTTCGTGCCGACGATACCATCGAGTCCCTGTTGGAGGCGCACTTCGGTCGTTTCGGGGTCAGTGCGTTGGAGGTCGCCGAGAATTTTCCGATCTATGCCCGGCGAATCTTTCTGAAACGGTTCCTCGCCCACTATGAGTTTTTCCGCATGACGGTGGATCTTCCCGGGGATATCGTCGAGTTGGGGGTCTACCGTGGGGCCACTCTGATGGGGTGGGCCAATTTTCTCGAGATCCGCAATATGGGGGATCGGCAGAAACAGGTCTTCGGCTTCGACAATTTTTCCGGTTTTCCTGCGCTCGATCCCAAGGATGGTCCGGCCTCAGCCGGTGTCGAGAAGGTGGTGGGGGGGTTTGATCCGGGGAGTTTCGAGGAGGTTCTCCGGGACGCCATCGGGATCTACGATCAGGATCGGTTCATTCCGTACAAGCCGCGGGTGGTCCTGATCAAGGGCAACATTGAGGAGAGCGTTCCCCGATTCATCGAGGAGCGCCCGGGGCTCAGGATCAGCCTGCTGCATTTTGATTGCGATCTTTACCGTCCGACCCTGGTGGCCCTGGAGCATTTCTGGGAGCGGGTGGTGACCGGGGGTGTGGTCCTGTTCGACGAGTATGGACTGCGTCCCTGGGAAGGAGAGAGCCGGGCGGTGGACGAGTTCTTTGCCGGCAAGGGGGTGCGTATCCGGAGGCTGGATTGGGCGCCGAATCCCGGTGGATATGTGATCAAGGCGTAGCAGCCCGTTGAGAAACGGGCTGCGGCCCTACGGTCGAAAGGGAGAGGCGGTTGGCCATTACCTTGATCCTTCCCGCCCTGAACGAGGTCGAAGGTATGCGGGCAGTGGTCCCGAGGATCGATCGGGGCCTGTTTGCGCGGATTCTGTATGTCGACGGGGGTTCCACCGACGGTTCGGTCGAGTATGCGCGGGAACAGGGGCTGGAGGTCATCGTCCAGAGTGGGCGAGGGCTTCCCAACGCCCTTGACGAGGCCTTTGCCCTGGTCACGACGGAGCTGGTCGTGACCTTCTCTCCCGATGGCAATTGTATCCCGGAGCTGTTGCCGGCCCTCTGCCGCATGCTGGAGGCGGGTGATCACGATCTGATCGTGGTTTCGCGGTATCTTCAGGGGGCGCGGAGTCTGGACGACGATATCATGACGGGCTTCGGCAACTGGCTCTTCACGCGGCTGGCCAATCTGCTGTTCGGGGCGCGTTGTACGGATCTTCTGGGCATGTTCCGGGGGTATCGGAGCGAGGCCATTCGTACCATGAATCTGCACCGTCTTCCTTTGGAGAATCAGTTTCGTCGGGATTATTGGCGGCTGAACAGTTGGGAGCTGGCGGGGAGTCTCAGGGCGGCCAGGTTGCGCCTGCGCTATGCGGAGATTCCAGGGGACGAGCCGGCGCGGGTGGGGGGGGACAGAAAAATGTCGGTCATCCGCAACGGGTTTGCCACGGTTGGGTCTATTTTGTTGGATTTCCTTCTTTTCTGGCCCACGACCAGGCGGAATGGATAGCCTCGGGTAGTGAGGCGTTGGGAGTGGTTTGTTGGCGAAGATTCTGTTTGTCGGCGATTATCTCCTCAATGAAAGCCTTGGGGTCATGCGCCTCAGCTCCTATGTGAAGAGCAGGGGGCACCAGGTTGGCTTGACGTTCCGCTCCGAGCATGGCAGCCCGGAAAATTTCATCCGTCACGTCAGGGAATTCAATCCGGACCTGGTCGGCTGTTCGGTGATGACTGAACAGGTGGAGGTGTTTCGTCCGATCGTGGAGTTGCTCCGGGCGGCAGTCGGGGTTCCGATCGTCTGGGGCGGCGCCCATGCGACTTATCGGCCTGAGCATGTGGCCGAAAAGGGGCTGGCGGATCTGATCGTGGTCGGCGATGGCGAGGAGTCGTTGCTGACCCTCCTGGACCGGCTGGATTCCGGTGGTCGTGTCGACGACATCCCGGGAATCTGGGCGAGGGGTCCGGGTGGTTGGGTTCGGAACGAGGTGGGTATCATTCAGGCCGATTTGGACCGGTATCCTTTCCCGGACCGGGATCTTTATTATGCTTCCCGTCCCGTGTTGCGGAACATGGGGTTGAAGCGGATGCTGACGCAGATTGGTTGTCCGTATCGATGCAGTTACTGTTTCGAGCCGTCGATGTTCGCGTTGTACGAGGGAAAGGGCAAGGTGATGCGCCGCCACAGTGTGGGCTATGTCATCGCCGAAATACGGGAGGTTCTCTCGCGCTATCCGACCCGGCAGCTCCATTTTTCGGACGACACGTTCAATCTGAACCGGAAGTGGGTGTATGAGTTTCTGGACGAATATCGGCGCAATTTCTCGGTCCCTTTCACCTGCAATGTTTCGGTGAAATTGCTGGATGAGGAGATGATCGTCCGTTTCCGTGAGGGCGGATGCAGGGGGGTCGTCTTTGGAGTGGAGAGCGGCGTCGAGAGTGCGCGGATGGAGTTGTTGAACAAGAGGATACCGGATGAGACCTTTGTGAAGGCGGCCGGGTTGTTGCGGAAGCATGGGCTGGCGGTGGTGGTCAACAACATGGTCTGCCTGCCCGGGGAGACGCTGGACCAGGCGGTGCGGAGCGTGAAATTCTGTTTGGGACTGAAGCCGACGATCCTGCGGACGGGGGTTTTGAAAATCTACAAGGGGACCGTTCTGGCCGGGTCCGTCGTCCGTGATGGCCTGAGCGCCGGCGAGGACGAATTCATGGTCCAGGCCCGGGATGATGAGGGTTCTTTTTACCTCATAAAGAACCTGGGGGCGCTCTCCTTTTTGTTGGTCAGGTTTCCCTTCCTGGCTCGGTTCATCGGGGGTTTGCTGCGACTTCCGGAGCCGATCTTGGCCTTTTTGCGTTTGTTGAACAACTGGCCGGAGATGCAGTTCTATTCCATATCCAAGGCCCAGGGGTTCGCCTATTTTGCGCATTCCCGGCGGGTCTTTGTTCGTGGGATGAGTTCACGGGCGGGGGTGGTGATCAGGCGCGGGCTGGCCTCCCGTTGAATACGGCCCGCCGTTTCCGGCGGGCCGTGGTCGCTTGGCAACCGTTCCTGCTTGGTCGCCATTTCGGTTACACACCCTCCATCCGGCCTTCATCCCCGGAGGCTGGCCCCGGTCGTCCTGCGGCAGACCCCGCGGGGGGCGTCTCTCCGTGAGGTGAGGTCCGGTTGCCGGATTGGGGGTGTGTCCCTGGGATCACGCGGTGACGGGATCCATCAGTTTGAGTTGAGCCTCGCGGAAGGTTCCCAATCCCTCCATCACCAGGTCGAAGGTCCGGTCGATTTCCTTGTCCGATTCCGGGTTGATGAGACCCATGGCGGACAGGGTCTCGCGGGCGCCGGCAAACCCCCTCTCGATGGCCCCTTTGACCAGGCTGAGGAACTCTTCCAGGCGTTTTTGAGCCTCTGTGTCCGGGTGATTGGCGGTATAGGCCGGGAAGAGCGAGGTTGCGGCATCGAGGATGAAATCCGCGGTCCACTCCGGGGAGTAGATCTCCGGGGTGACGACCTCGTTGGGTTGCGTGGCGACCACCTCGCCCAGGGTTTTTTCCAGGGAGGCGTTCATCTGCTGGATCAGGATTTCGGTGATCTGGCCCTGGTCGTCGGTGGTGATGGTGGCGTCGAAGCTCTCCAGCAGGATGGAAAAATCGCCCTGGCTGGCCAGGCGGCTGAGACGCGAGGCCTCGGGGCTGATCTCGACGGGCAACCGCCCGAAGGCCCCGAGGGGGCCGACGCCGGCGGTTGTGGCCGCGCTGTTCTCTCCCTGGGATTTGACCCCTTTCGAGGCCGAAGCTCCAGCCTGGGCGCCATTGCGCCACAGGGACATGGAGACGGATTGGTAGGATACGATCATGAGCCGAGCCTCCCGAAACGGGCAAAGTAGGGAACTGCATTTGGGTGGTCCCTTTTCAGTATGGATCGGCGGGAGTGAGGATATGTTAAAATGAATTAATTTTTGGATGAGAAGAATTATTTTGGGTATTGGGTGATCCAAAGGTGGTCTGACCACTGGGATTCATGCTTCTGTGGGAGCATTGGGAAGCCCTTTGCGATACCGACCGGGATCCGATGCAAGTGGAAATCTCTGGACGCCATGGGATACACTGGGCGGTGGGAGGAAGCACCATGTCGCATGCCGTCACGTTCGATACCCTGAAGTTTGTCAAGCGCCTCAAGGAAGCCGGTTTCTCCGAGCCTCAAGCCGAGGCTCAGACCGAACTCTTGGCCGAAGCCCTCGCCGAGAGGTTGGCGTCCAAGGAGGACGTGGCCGCCCTGGATGGGAAGATCGAGATCCGGGTTGCCGAGCTGAAGCGGGACATCAAGGAAGTCGAGGCCACCCTGAAGCGCGATATCAAGGAATTCGAGGCCACCCTGAAGCGCGATATCAAGGAATTCGAGGCCACCCTGAAGCGCGATGTCAAGGAACTTGAGCTTCGGATGGTCATCAAGCTGGGCGGACTGATCGTGGTCGGAGTGGGGTTGGTGGCCACTGCCAATCGCCTTTGGCCATCTCCGGTGCAGTACGTCAATCCACCCGCCCAGGAAATGCGCCAGGCACTCTCCCAGGAACCTCGCCAGCCGGCCATCCCCAGCCAGTGAGGAAGCCTTCCTGGTGGCACTGTCCCCTGCCTCCTGGGACGGTAGAGGCCTCTCTGTCTCCACGCATGGCACCCCCTGCCGCAGGTCAGGAAGAGCGGGGAGACCCCCCTCGGGGTTATTGGACGATGTTCTTGCTGAACCCGGTGGGGGTCTGGCGGCGAAGCCCCAGGTCGACGGTGACCCTCCCCCCAGGGGGTTACTGCCGGAATTTCTCCAGGAAGCGCACGTCGTTGTCGAAGAGCGCCCGCATGTCGTCGATCCCGTATTTCAACATGGCCAACCGTTCGACCCCCATGCCGAAGGCGAACCCGGAATGGATTTCCCGATCGATGCCGACGTTGGCCAGGACGTTGGGATGGATCATCCCGCAACCGAGCACTTCCAGCCAACCGGTTCCCTTGCAGATGCGGCACCCCCCGCCCTGACAGAAGAGACACCCCATGTCCGCCTCTGCCGAGGGCTCGGTGAAGGGAAAGTAGGAGGGGCGGAAGCGAACGGGAAGTTCGCGCTCGAAAAAGCGGCGCAGGAAATGTTCCAGGACCCCCTTCAGTTGCCCGAAGTGGACCCCCGTATCCACCAGGAAGCCCTCGACCTGGTGAAACATCGGGGTGTGGGTCACATCCGAATCGCAGCGGAAGACCCGGCCGGGGGCGATCACCCGCAGCGGCGGTTGCCGCCCCTCCATCACCCGGATTTGCACGGGTGAGGTATGGGTACGCAACACCCGCTTGCCCCCTCCGGCATCGTCAGGCAGATAGAACGTGTCGTGCATCTCCCGGGCGGGGTGGTCCGCCGGGATGTTCAACGCCCCGAAGTTGTGCCAGTCACTCTCGATCTCCGGCCCCGAGGCGGTCGCGAATCCCAGCGCCGTGAAGACCGCCGTAATCTCTCCCATCGCCCGCGTGATCGGATGCATCCCCCCCACCGACCGTTCCCGACCGGGCAGGGTCACATCGATCCGTTCTGCCTCCAGGCGTGCCGCCAGGGCCTCTTTCTGCAACACCCCCAGGCGTTCCCCCAGGGCCTGACTGAAACTCTCCTTCAGGCGGTTTGCCAGCTCTCCGAGCGCCGGTCTCTCCGCAGCCTCGACCTGGCCGAGTCCACGCAGGATCCGTGTCAGCTCCCCCTTGCGTCCCAGCGCCGCCACCCGCAGCTGTTCGACCGCCTCGACCGAAGCCGCTGCCGCCAGCTCCGCCAGGACCCCTTTGTGCCACCGCTGCAATTCATCACGCAACATGTTCTCGATCCGGTATGGTTTTACTCTCGCAGGGGTCCGGGGAGCGTCACGCTCCCCGGCGGGGATTGGGGCGGCGCCCCAAGGTCTTGCTCTTGGTTTTAGCCTGTCGCGCCCCATTAAACCAAGCGAACCCCGCGTTTTTTGCGGGGTTCGCGCAGGCGCGAGCCTCGGCGCTCTGGTCGCCGGGGCCATGTTTTTTGGCCCTGGTGAGCAGAGCGGGCTCTGCGAAAGGCACGCCGCCGAAGGCGGCGCAGACCCGCTCAACAATCGGCGATGACGAAGCCTTCCCTGAAGACCGAAGGGCCGGAGCCGACCCACACCGCCAGGTCGGCTCCGGCCCCCGTCGATCATCCCGGCCTCTTCAAGCCGCTTGCATCAAGCCGCCTGCAATGCCGCCTTGGCCTTTGCCGCCAGCTCCGCGAAATTCGCCGGTTCGGTGATCGCCAGGTCCGACAACACCTTGCGATCGAGTTCGATCCCCGCCCGCTCCAGGCCATGGATGAACTGGCTGTACGACAATCCGCTCAACCGCGCCCCGGCATTGATGCGGATGATCCAGAGTCTGCGGAACTCGCGCTTCTTCGCCTTGCGGTCGCGATAGGCGTACTGCAGCCCCTTCTCGACCTTCTGCACCGCGATGCGGAAACAGCTCTTGTTCCGACCCCGGTAGCCCTTTGCCAGTTTGAGGACCTTTTTGTGGCGCGCATGCGCCGGTACACCCCGTTTGACTCGCGGCATGGATCATGCCTCCTTCTTCGTCAGTGGTTGATCATGGCCAGACGGGACTGCCCTCGGTGTCAGGTCGCCCACGTCACTCACGGCACCGTAAAACAACGCGACCACCCGGGTCGCGCCGGGAACTAGAAACTCCCGGGCATCATCCGGCGCACGGCGGCTACGTCGACGTCCGCCACCATTCCCGGCATCCGCATGTTGCGTTTCCGCTTTGTCGACTTCGAGGTCAAGATGTGACGCTTGAAGGCGTTGCTCCGCCGCACCCGACCGGAACCGGTCACCTTGAAGCGCTTGGCTGCGCCCCGATGGGTCTTGATTTTAGGCATTCTCTTCTCTTTTCCGTCCCGTCTGATTCGCCCGATCCGCTGCCCGGGCGAGGGTTATCCCGACTCCCGGTCAGGCCTTGGCCGCCGCGACCGCGACCGTGGCGGCCTTGGCGGCGGCGCTCTGGATCGCCGAAGGCGCCGGTGCCACGACCATGGTCAACTGCCGCCCGAGGAGCTTCGGCACCTGCTCCACCTTGGCGAGTTCTCCTATATCACCCTCCACCCGTCGCAACAAGGCCATTCCCAGCTCCTGGTGCGCCATCTCCCGGCCCCGGAAGCGGATGGTACACTTCACCTTGTTGCCCGATTCCAGAAACTTCCGCATGCTCCGGACCTTCACGTCGTAATCGTGGACATCGGTCCCGGGACGGAACTTGATCTCCTTGATTTCGATACGGGTCTGTTTCTTCTTGGCCTGCCGCTCACGGACCGATTTCTGGTACTTGAACTTCGTGTAGTCCATGATCTTGCAGACGGGAGGTTTGGCCTCTGGGGCCACCTCCACCAGGTCCAGACCGGAATCGGAGGCCATGCGCATGGCCTCGTTGCGGCTGACGATACCCACCTGCCCCCCGGCGGCGTCGATCAGACGCACCTCGGGAACGCGGATGTCTTCATTGATGCGGGTGGTGTCGGTCGCGGCGGGTGGGCCGTTCCGAAAGGATGGTCTGCTTATGGTGTCTCCTCCTGCAATTGGCCGGGACCTTGGGTAGCGGTCCTGGTTCGAGTCTCGGTCAGAAGACGCGAGACCAACTCCGCCAAGGGGACGGCGCCGAAATCCTTGCCCTGGCGCCCGCGCAGACTCACTGTCCGCTCCTGGCGTTCCCGGTCCCCGATGATCAAGAGATAGGGGACCTTTTTCAAGGTATGTTCCCGGATTTTGTAGCCGACCTTGGCATTTCTCAAGTCTGATTCTACCCGAAGCCCAGCCGCAAGCAATGTCCGTCTCACCTCTTCGGCCCACGCGTCGTGGGCCTCGGTGATGGTCAGGACGACCGCCTGGACTGGCGCCAGCCACAGGGGGAAGTGACCGGCGTAGTGTTCGATCAGGACCCCGAAGAAGCGCTCCAGGGAGCCCATCAATGCCCGATGGATCATGATCGGTCGGTGCCGTTGGCCATCCTCGCCGATGTAGCTGATATCGAAGCGCTCCGGCAGATTGAAGTCGAGCTGTACCGTCGAGCATTGCCACTTGCGACCGATGGCGTCGGTGATTTTGACATCGATCTTCGGCCCGTAGAAGGCCCCCCCGCCCACGTCCTCGACGTGATCGAGCCCCTGCCGGGCGATGGCCTGCCGCAGCGCCGCGGTCGCCTTTTCCCAGATTGCGTCGCTGCCGACCGATTTTGCCGGTCGTGTCGAGAGATTGATCTGGAAATCGGCAAAGCCGAAGGTCCTGAGCGTCGCCAGGGTCAGCTCCAGGATCGCCTCGATCTCCGCTTCGATCTGATCGGCGCGGCAGAAGATATGGGCATCGTCCTGGGTGAAGCCCCGCACCCGGAAGAGACCGTGCAGCACCCCCGACATTTCGTAGCGATAGACCGTCCCCAGCTCCGCCCAGCGCAGAGGCAACTCCCGATAGGAGCGCAACCCCTGGCGGAAGATGAGGATGTGGAACGGGCAGTTCATCGGCCTGACCTGATACTGCTCCGCGTCCACCGTGAGGGGATTGAACATCGACTCGGAGTAGAAATCGAGATGTCCGGAGGTCCGCCACAGCTCCCGATTGGCCAGGTGCGGGGTGTGCAGGAATTCGTATCCTGCCTCGCGGTGTTGTTGCTTCCAGAACTCCTCGATGACGTGCCGCACCCGCGAGCCCATGGGGTGCCAGAAGACCAGGCCCCCGCCCGCCTCCTCTTGTAACGAAAAAAGCTCCAGCTCGCGTCCCAGGCGGCGGTGGTCGCGCTTTTCCGCCTCCGCCAGTTGGTGGAGGTAGGCCTTCAGACCCTTCTCGTCGGCCCAGGCCGTCCCGTAGAGTCGCTGCAACTGCTGGTTGCGGCTGTCGCCGCGCCAATAGGCGCCGGCGACGGAGAGGAGCTTGAAATGGCCGAGACGTCCCGTGGAGGGGACGTGCGGTCCGCGGCAGAGGTCGACGAAGTTCCCCTGGCGGTAGAGCGAGACCTCCTCGCCCTCCGGGATGTCGCCGATGATCTCCGTCTTGAAGATTTCGCCCATCTCGCGGAAGAGGGCGATCGCCGCATCCCTGGGAAGCAGCTCCCGGGTGATGGGGAGATCGGCTTTCACCAGTTCCCGCATGCGCGCCTCGATCAGGCCGAGATCCTCCGTGGTGAAGGGGCGATCATGGGCAAAATCGTAATAGAAGCCGTTCTCCACCGCCGGACCGATGGTCACCTGCGTCGCCGGGAAGAGCTCTTTCACCGCCTGCGCCATGAGATGGCTCGTCGAATGGCGGATGATTTCGAGTCCGGCCTCGGAGTCGGCGGTGATCACCGAAACGGCGGCGGCGGTCGTGAGGCGATACTCCAGGTCGACCGCCCGCCCGTCGACGCTGCCTGCCACCGCCGCCTTCGCCAGGCGACTGCCGATGGCCCCGGCCACCTCCCGCAGGGTGGTCCCTTCGGGAAACGTCCGCACCGCGCCATCGGGTAAACGCACCTCGATCATTCCCTCACTCCCGCGTCGAGAGATCGGCGATCAGGTCGCCGAGTCCTTGGGCAATCGCCTCGATCCGCTCTTCCGAATCCCCCTCGACCATGATCCGCACCTTCGGCTCCGTCCCCGATTTGCGCACCAAGAGCCGCCCCGAACTCCCCAGATCCCGCTCCGCCTGGGCGATGGCCTCCAGCACACGCGGGTCCGTCAGGGGGTCGCTTCCTGGCCTGATCGGCAGATTTTTCAAAAGCTGTGGCACCAGGCGCAGTCCGGAGGCCAGCTCCGACAACGGCCTCTGGCTATCGACCATCAACTCCAGCACTTTCAGCGCCGAGACCACGCCGTCGCCGGTCGTGTTGTGGTCGAGGAAGATCATGTGTCCCGACTGCTCCCCCCCCAGATTGAAGCCGTGGGCCAGCATGTGTTCGAGGACGTAGCGATCCCCCACCTGGGTACGCACCAGGGTCAGCCCCTGCTCATGCAGGAAACGTTCCAGCCCAAGATTGGACATCACCGTCGCGACGACGCCGCCGCCGCGCAGTTGATCGTGGCGTTTCAGGTTTGCCGCTGCCATTGCCAGGAGGTGATCCCCGTCGAGGATCGTCCCCTTCTCGTCGCAGACCACCAGCCGGTCCGCGTCCCCGTCCAGCGCCAGGCCGATGTCGGCGCGCACGTCCCGCACCTTGTCCTGGATCCGTCGCGGGTGGAGCGAGCCGCAGTCGGCGTTGATGTTGGTCCCGTCCGGCTCGCTGCCGATGGCCACCACCTCCGCCCCCAGCTCCCACAGGACTGCCGGCGCCACCTTGTAGGAGGCGCCGTTGGCGCAATCGACCACCACCCTCAGGCCGTTGAGCCGCAGGTGCCGCGGAAAGCCCACCTTGCAGAACTCGATGTAGCGCCCGTCCGGATCGATACGGGTCGCCCGCCCCAATTCTGGCGGCGTCGGGGAGTGTTTGTCCATCTGACCGGAAAAAAAGACCTCCTCGATCCGGAGTTCGGTCGCATCCGGCAGTTTCATGCCGTTGGGACCGAAAAACTTGAGACCGTTGTCCTGAAAGGCGTTGTGCGAGGCCGAGATCATCACCCCGGCATCGGCCCGCAGGGCGCGGGTAAGGAAGGCGACCGCCGGCGTCGGGATCACCCCAACCTCCAGGCAATGGATCCCCATCGAGGTGAATCCGGCCCGGAGCGCCGACTCGAACATGTAGCCCGAGAGGCGGGTATCCTTGCCGATCACCACCGTGTGCCGGTGTTCCCCGGTCCGAAAGACGTGCCCGGCCGCACGCGCCAGGCGCAACACTGCGTCCGCTGTCATCGGGTAGGCGTTGGCCTTGCCCCGGATGCCGTCGGTTCCGAAGAGCTTTCGGGTTGGTTCCCGGTCCGTATCACCGGCCATGCGGCCTTCCTCCCTTTCCCAAAACAGCATTTTGTTCACACTTCCCGAAAGCAACCG
>JADGCL010000075.1 GCA_015229005.1 Magnetococcales bacterium | reverse complement strand
TTGGGGGGGGGGGGGGGGGGGGGGGAAGAATGGGGAGGGGGAGCGGGCGGCGTCGGGGGCGACGCCCGTGAAGCCGGCGGCGGTCTCCGGGGAGGAGAAACCGGCGGCGTCGGGGTTCGATCTCTTTTCCTGGTGGGGCGATGGCGACGATTCCGCCCAGCGGGAGGCCCCGACCGGGGATGCCGTGGCTGCTGTCGGCAAGGAGTCTGTCACCCCGGAGTCCGGGCCGATGGGTGTTGAGGTCGAACCGGGGCGTCCGGGGTCGAGGCCGACAGGCCCGGAGTACAGGTCGACGTCTCCGGAGTCTCGACCGATGTCTTTGGAGCCCCAACCGACGCCTGCGGAGTCTCGGTCGGCGCCTGCGGAGTCTCGGTCGTCCCTCATGCCTTTGGAGCCGCCATCGGCGAGGCCGGTGGCGGGCGTGGTGGCGGAATCTCACCGGGCCGGGGAGGAGTGGCGCCATGCCGGCAGCGGCCTGCTCTTCAGCTATCTGCCCGGGGGGTGTTTCACCATGGGACAGGACCGGGGACCGGTCGATGAGCGCCCGGCCCACGAGGTCTGCCTGGACGGTTTCTGGATGGGACGGCACGAGGTGACCCGGGGGATCTATTCGCGCCTCATGCGTCACGACCCCTCCCAGTCGGGGAAAGGGGAGGAGCTTCCGGTCGAGAATGTCTCCTGGAGGGAGGTTCAGGAGTTCATCGTCCGCCTGGAACGTCTCGGCGGAGGTCGCTTCCGGCTGCCGACCGAGGCAGAATGGGAATACGCCTGCCATGGCCGCACGGGGCAGACCTGGTGCGGCGACGAGGATCCCGCCCGTGTCGCCTGGTTCGAGGGGAGTGGCAAGGTGTCGCCGCAGCCGGTGGGGCGCCTTGCGGCGAATGGTTTTGGTCTTTTCGACATGAGCGGCAACGTTTGGGAGTGGGTTGCCGACTGGTACGATGGTCCCTACGCTCGCGGCGACGGTCTGAAGAACCCGACCGGGGCGACGACCGGGGTCACCAAGGTGATCCGGGGCGGGGCCTGGCGTGGTGATGCGGCCCATGTCCGCTCCTGGGTCAGGGGGCGGCTGGCCCCGGAGCGGGGCTCGTCGGTGGTCGGTTTTCGCCTGGTGGCGATCCCGGAGGAGTGATGCGCACGGGAGAGGGTTTTCCTTCCCCATGCACAGGGCAGAGGGGCAAGATGGCCAAGATCGAAGGGTTCCGGGTCACCAATTTCCGCTGCCTGCGCAACATCACCTTGGGAAAACTGTGGAATCTCCCCAAGGTGGCCCCGTTGAAGCCCTTGAGTGTCGCCGTCGGCAAGAACGGCGTGGGGAAGAGTACCCTGTTCGAGGCCTTCGGCTTCCTGGCCGATTGCCTGAAGGTGGGGGTGGAGGAGGCTTGTGACCTGCGTGGACGGGGCGGGTTCGGAAGGATCCGCTCTCAGGGGCAAAAAGGCCCTGTCGAGTTCGAGGTGTACTACCGGGAGGGAAGGCATTCCCGACCGATCACCTTCGAACTGGCGATCGATTTGGACAAACGTGGACGGCCCTACGTCCTGAGGGAGAGACTGAGACAGCGGCGTTTGCACGCGAAGACCGGGCGGCCGTTTTCGTTCCTGATCCTGAATGGTGGTCGGGGGGTCGCCTGGCGGGGAGAGAAAGCCGGTCGGCAGATTGACGAGGAGGCGACTCCGGTTGATCTTGACACTCTCCTCCGTGAATCGGCGGACGATGCCAAGGGAGAGAGTTCCGAGACGGAACACGTGGAATTGTCGGATCCCCGAAGGCTTGGCATCGCCACGTTGGGATCCCTGAAGCAGCACCCGAGAATTTCCGCTTTTCGACGGTTTGTCGAGGGATGGTATCTCAGCTACTTCACTCCCGATGCGGCGAGGGGGTTGCCTCTGGCCGGGCCGCAAAAACATCTGAATCTCCACGGTGATAATCTGGGCAATGTCGTCCAGTTCATGGAGCGGGAGCAGAAGGAGCGATTCCGGTCCATTCTCGACCGTATCTCCAAGCGGATTCCTGGGATCGACAGGATCGACACCGAAAAGACCCCGGACGGGAGGCTTCTCCTTCGTTTCGGTGATCGAGGGTTCCAGGATCCCTTTTATGCGCAGCAGATGTCGGATGGGACGCTGAAGGTGTTTGCCTATCTTCTTCTTCTGGAAGATCCTTCGCCGCCGCCGTTTGTCGGTATCGAGGAACCGGAGAACGGTCTCTACCACAAGCTCTTGGAGACACTGGTCGGGGAATTTCGGGAACACGCCACCGGTCGCCAAGGGGGATCGCAGATCTTCATGACCACCCACCAGCCCTACCTGGTCGATGCCCTCGAACCCGACGAGGTCTGGGTCATGGAAAAGGGCAAGGACGGCTTTGCGCAGATCCGGTGCGCAGGCGACGAACCTCTTGTGAGGAACCTGGTGGGTCAGGGGCTGCCGTTGGGAGGGCTCTGGTACAGTGATTATCTGGATGGGCGGTGATCGCCATGCACTTTGAAATCCTGGTCGAGGACCAGTCTGGGCAAAAGGCATTGGAGATCCTGGTTCCGAAGATTGTCGGCGAAGAGGGAGTCGACGGGGAACATACATTTTTCGTTCATTCTTATAAGGGGTTGGGACGGATTCCCAAGGATCTGAAAGGAACCACGGATCCGGAAAAGAGGATCCTGTTGGACCGGTTGCCGAAGCTCCTGCGAGGGTACGCGGAGACGTTTCGTGGTTACGGGAAGAATTATCGAGCTATTGTTGTCGTTGTTTGTGATCTGGATGACAGGGCGCTGAGTGGGTTTCTCGGAGAGCTTGGTCAGGTATCGGCGGCCTGTTCTCTGGCCCCTGGCGCGTGTTTCTGCATTGCCATCGAGGAAGGGGAGGCCTGGTTTCTGGGTGATCTTGCCGCGATCAGGGGCGCCTACCCCGAGGCCAGGGAGGAGGTGCTGTCGGGTTATGTGAACGACAGCATCTGCGGGACCTGGGAGAGGTTGGCCGATGCCATCCACCCGGGGGGATCGAAGGGGTTGTCCTCCCAGGGGTGGCGGGCAATCGGTCGGGAAAAATCCCGATGGGCCGAAAGGATCGCCCCCAGAATGGAAGTGGAGGAAAACAGGTCGCCGAGCTTTGTCCATTTTCGGAATAAACTCCGGGAATTGGCGCATGGAGCGCCCTGAAGTCGGAAATGACTGCCTGTTGACACACGGGCGGTGCCGGTCGTGGATGGCCAACCAACTTCGACGGGATGGCGTGGCCTGTTGAAGTTGGAAGGAAGGGCCAAACCAGGTCTTGCCTTTTCGAGTCGGACGAGAGTCTCACGAGCGCCGTGGAGCGGATGGGGAGGTGGAGATGCCCGAGGTGGTGAAGTTGCCGGAGTTGGGGGAAAACATCCGTGCCGGCACGGTGGTGGGGGTTATGGTCGAGGTCGGGGCGACGGTTCGGGCGGGGGATACCCTGCTGGAGGTCGAGACCGACAAGGCCGTGATCGAGGTGCCGTCGCCGAGCGGGGGGCGGGTGGTGGAGATCTACGCCCGGGCCGGGAGCCGGATCGAGGTTGGGCAGGCGCTCCTCAAGCTGGAGACGGTCGGCGGGGCGGTGGCCGCCGGGGTCGCAGAGGGGGGGGGGTCTGTATCGGAGAGTCCGCCGCCGGTTGTCCCTTCGGCGCTTCCGGGTGCGGAGGTGGGGTCTCTGACGCCGCGGGAGGCAGAAGTGACTCCGGTTCTGCCGCCGACTTCGGCTCCGCCTCCGACTTCGGTTCCGCCTCCGACTTCGGTTCCGCCTCCGACCCCGGTTCTGCCGCCGACCCCGGTCCCGGAGACGTCCTTTCCGCCGGTGCCTCGGGATGTGGCTGCGGCCTCGCCGGCGACGGCAGTTTCATTGCCGCCCGGAGAGTCTGCGGGAAGGGGTGTGATCGTGTCTGCCGGGCCGATTCCGGCCTCGCCCTCGGTCCGGCGTGAGGCGCGGGAGTTGGGGGTGGACCTCCGCCAGGTGACGGGGACGGGCCCCGGGGGGAGGATTCTGCTTGGGGATCTCAAGGGATTCGTCAAGCGTCGCAACGAGGCGGGGTTGCCCTCGGGGGTGGTGGTGCCGCCGACCCGGAAGTTGCTGGAAGGGGAGGCGTTGCCCGATTTTTCCCGTTGGGGACCGGTGACCGAGGAGCCCCTCAAGCATGTGCGGAGGCTCACGGCGGAGCGGTTGACCGCGACCTGGCAGACGGTGCCTCAGGTTACCCAGTTCGACAAGAGCGATATCACTGACCTGGAGGCCTTTCGCCTGAGTGGTGCGGGGATCCCGCGGGAGTCATCCCGGGGAGAGACGAAGGTGACCTTGACGGCGATCCTGCTGAAGGTCGCGGCGTTGGCCCTGGTGCGGTTCCCCGGGTTCAATGCCTCGGTGGATCTGGCCCGGGACAGGGTGATCCGGAAGGGATATGTCCACATCGGGGTGGCGGTGGATACCCCGAACGGGTTGTTGGTGCCGGTGATCCGGGATGTGGACCGGAAGGGGATCCTGACGCTGGCGGCGGAGTTGGCGGATCTTTCGCGTCGGGCGCGGGAGCGGAAGGTGACGGTCGAGGAGATGAAGGGGGGGTGCTTCACCATCTCCAACCTGGGTGGTGTGGGGGGTACGGGTTTCACTCCGATCATCAACTCCCCGGAGGTGGCGATCCTGGGGGTGGCGCGGGGGCGGCGCGAGCCGGTTCTGGTCGGCGAGAGTTGGCACCCCCGGCTGATGTTGCCGCTGGCGCTCTCCTACGACCATCGTCTGATCGACGGTGTGGACGGGGCGCGTTTTCTGCGGTGGATCTGCGAGGGGCTGGAGCAGCCGTGGACGCTCCTGCTCTCCGGCCCGTGAGGGGACGATGACGCCGACGGATTTCTATCCCGGGGAGGATCTGCAGGCCATGGCGCTGGCAAGCCGCTATCGGTCCTGGTATCTCTCCTTCCTGCGGCCCTGGGGGGCCACCGTCGAATTGGGTGCGGGACTGGGGAGCAATGCCGTCGACGTGTTGCCCTGGGTGGACTCCCTGGTCCTGGTGGAACCTGCGCCCAATCTCGTTGCCGGCCTGGAGGAACGTTTTCGCGGAGAACCCAGGGTGCGCATCCGACCGCTCACTGCCGAGGCCTGGGTGGAAGAGGCTCCCGACGCCTCCGCCGACTGCATCCTGCTGGTCAACATGCTGGAACATGTCGCCGATGACCGGTCCCTGGTGCGAAACCTGGTCAGGGTTCTCAAACCGGGAGGGTGCCTCCTGGTCCTGGTCCCGGCGTTGCCGTGGCTCTTCAGTGCCCACGACGCGGCTGTGGGACACTACCGTCGATACCGTTTCGGTGAACTCGGGAGCCTGGCCAGGGAGGCCGGCCTGCATCTGCGGATGCTTCGGTATTTCGATCTGCTGGGTGTCCTGAGCTGGGGGATCATCAAGCTGACCCGTTCCACGTCGATCAACCCGAAGGGATTGTCCTGGTACGATCGGCTGGTCATACCGGTCTGTCGCCTGGTCGAGGGGCTCCTTCCGCCGCCGGTCGGCAAGAATCTGCTCATGGTGGCCTGCAAGTCGGGTGAGGATACCGAAAGCCGTTGCCATTCGGAGGGTTGAACGAAGCCTGTCCATGGACTTGTTTTATCCGTTCTCCTTTTTTCCGGCACGAGCCCCGGGAATGAGTTGACGGGTGTGATTCTGCATGTGAGGGCCCCATCGTGACGCACCGAGTTGCCGTTATCATTCCCTGTCACAACGAAGAAACCACGATCGCGAAGGTCGTTGCCGATTTTCGACGGGAGCTTCCCCAGGCTTCGATCGTCGTCTGTGACAACAACAGCGACGATCTCACCTCCGAGCGGGCCCGATCCGCCGGGGCTTTGGTGATCCACGAGCCCCGCCAGGGCAAGGGATGGGCCGTCAACCGATTGTTCGATGCCGTCGACGCCGATTATTACGTGATGGTGGATGGGGACGGTACCTATGAAGCCGCGGATGTCCACGCCCTGCTGGCGCCGGTGGTTGCCGGCAGGGCCCACATGACCGTCGGCCAACGTGTGGAACCGGCGGGCACGGATGCTTTCCGCCGGTTTCATCGGTTCGGCAATCGCCTGATCCGGAGCAGCATCAACCTGCTGTTCCGGGTCGATCTGCGTGACATCCTCTCCGGCTATCGGGTATTCGACGGCACTCTTGTCCGGGAACTGCCTTTGTTGAGTGAAGGTTTCGAGCTGGAAACAGAGATCACCCTGCAGGCGCTCGACAAGGGAGTCATCGTTCAGGAGATTCCCTCGAAATATTATTCAAGGATCCAGGGCTCCTTGTCAAAAATCAATACGGTCAGTGACGGCATCCTCTTGATGCGAACCATTTTCATGATGTTCAAGGACTATCGCCCGCTTGCGTTTTTTGGCACCCTGTCGTTCATCATGATCTTTGTCGGAATTGCCATGGGCACGATCCCCGTCCTGGAATTCATGGAAACCCGGAACGTGCGCCACGTTCCAACGGCGATTCTTGCCGTCGGGGTTGTTCTGTCGGGGATAACCTGCTTTGCCACGGGACTGATCCTGGACAGCATCAATCGTCGGCAGAGGGAGAACTACAAACTGATCGCCAAACTGACCTCCGGGAAGGCCGCCCGGGCCAGGGTACGGGATCCCGCGAGGGGATGAATCCGCTGTCGGGTTGTTGAGAAGTCCATACAGGGACATCTCAACCTGGGGAGGGAGAACCCGGTTTTTCTTTCCCTTTCGGATTCAGCGGGTTACACTGCCCTGTCGAGTTCGACCGGTTGTCAAGGGACTTTTTCGACACTCTGCCTGGAGAAGGCAAGCACCGTGGATCTCTTACTGATCGATCCCCCCTGGATCGTAAGCAACGACCGGAATCTCTGGAAGCGGGTCCGGAGCTGTCTGCCGAGCCTCGGTCTTGCCTACCTTGCCTCCTATGCGGAGAAATACGGCCACTACGGCTGTCGCATCCTGGATTGTACCGCCGAAGAGGTCTCGGTGGCCGGGGTGGCGGCACGATTGCAGGCGTTCAAGGCCGATCCTCCCCGTTTCATCGGTATCACCTCTACCAGTCCGCTTATTGATAATGCCATTCACATTGCCCGACTGTGCAAGGAGCAGTTGCCGGAGTCCCGGGTCATTCTGGGAGGGGTGCATCCCTCCGTCGATCCGGACGGCGTCATGCAGTCGCCGCATGTCGATGCCGTGGTTCGTGGCGAGGGGGAGGTGACGGTCCTGGAGTTGCTGAATGGTCGGGAGTGGAAGGATATCCTCGGGCTGACCTGGCGGGACGACGCCGGGGTTCACCACAACCCTGAGCGCCCGCTCATCAGGGATCTCTCCGAAATCCCCATTCCGGCCTATCACCTCCTGCCGATCCACCGCTACCGACCGGCGGTAGGCTCCTTCAGACGTCTTCCGGCGATGAGTCTCTTTGCCACCCGGGGGTGCCCCGGTCGCTGTACTTTTTGCCATCGTGCTTTCGGCGGCAAGGTCCGCAAGCGGAACGCCGCCGATGTCTTCAAGGAGGTGGAATATCTCTACCTGAACCACGGCATCCGGGAAATATGCTTCTACGATGACACCTTTACTGTTTTCAAGAAGGAGGTGGCCGAGTTTTGTCGGATGTTGATCGACAGTAAGCTGGATATCTCCTGGAGTTGCTTCTCGCGGGTCGACCGCACCGACGAATCCCTGCTGCGCCTGATGAAGCAGGCCGGGTGCCATTTGATGTTGTTCGGAGTCGAATCGGCAGACCCGGAGGTGTTGAAAAATATCAACAAGCGCATTTCCCTGGACGACGTCAGGGAAACCTTCCGCCTGTGTCGTCAGATCGGGATCGATACCCGCGCCTCCCTCATGTTCGGGAACCCGGGGGAGACTCGGGAGAGCATCGAGAGAACGATTCGTTTCGCGATGGAGATAGATCCCGATCAGGCCCAGTTCAATATCACCACCGCCTATCGAGGCACGGAATTGTACGCATGGGCTCTTGAAAACGGGTATCTTGTGGATGAAGGGAGGAACGATTTCAATGTTTCCGATATCAATTTGAATTTGCCGACGATATCTCCCAGGGAGTTGCAACGGGCCTATCGGTGGGCGCATGTCCGGTTTTATCTGCGTCCGAGGGTGATCCTGCGTCGGCTGGGGAAGATCCGGAGTCGGGAGCAGTTGCAAGCGGAAGTGCGCGGGTTTCTGGGGATATTGGGATCGGCCTTCTGAGAGTCTGTTGCGGAATGCGGCAGCTTTCGCGACAGGCCACCGGGAAGTCGGGAAAATATGCGATAGCAGCCCGTTGATAAACGGGCTGCGCCGGCCAGGGATGGCCGGCCAAATTCGACGGGATGGTGTAACCCGTTGAATTTGGAAGGAAAGGCAAAACCACGTTTTGCCTTTCCGGGTTGAAAAAGTCCATGGATGGACTTTTTCAACAGTCTCATAATGAGCCTGTTGACTTTTTGCGGGTGATGGGCGAGCTTTCCCCGCAGGGCATTCTGTTCCCGTGAGGTCTTTGCGTGGCATGAGCGGCAGTGAAGGGGGCTCCGAATACCAGTTGACCGTCCACGAGAGGGGCGGGCGCTTCATTTTCCATCAGGAATCTCTGGGGGTCCTGTACAAGTCGGACTCTCTGGAGGAGGGCTACGCGGGCGCCAGAAAGGCGGTGGCGGCCCTGTTGTAGCTGTATGCTGAACTCGGTACCGTCCCCCCCCCTCCCCATGGGGCCGGTCCGGGGGGAGGGGCTGTCGCCTCCCGGTTGTGCCGCCCCCCTCTCTCCAGAAATCCCTGGGTGATCGTTGCCTTGTTTTTTCTGGTTGCGGTCGTGGTCGTTTCGGCGACGGTTCGCGATCTGCCCAGAGGGCTGAGCTTGTACGCCCCGGTCATGGTTGAACGATCCCTTGGGGCGGCTGTCGGTGGTGTCAAGAAGGTCATCGAATCCCTCCCCCCCTGTTTTCGCGAAAGAGTCGAGCAGTTGGAGGCGGAGTGTCGCGCCTCCCGGTCTCGCGACGCCTCCGGCGATGACCTGAAGGAGGGGCGGACTCCGGCCCCTGGAGGATGACTATTCTTCGCCTTTCCGCGGGCTGTGGCGATCGGCCTCTGACCGGGTTGGGCCGGTTTCGCTTTCATCGGTCGCCCGTTTCCGTCCGGCATCACCGGATTCTGTTCCTCGTCCTGCTTTTCTTGGCCTTTGTTTCCGCGAATATTCTGTGGCTCAATCCCCTGCCGAACCAGGAACCGGCATTTTGTCCCGGCGGGAATTCCGCGTTCATGTGTCAATTCAACAGTGATTCCTTGGATTTCTTTTGGGCGGCGACGAATTTTCCGGACCATTTCAAGGAGAGCGCAACCCGCATTGAACGTCCGGTAATGCCGTTCATCGTGAACATGATCGGCAACCTCTACGACAGTATTGCTGTGCTTCTGGGTTGGGGCGACAATGAACTCAGTCTGATGATGACGCCTCGAAGGAAGGTGGAAAGCATGGTCTTTGCTTTTATCACCTATAAGATGATCATATTTATTGTCGGTGTATGGATGCTGTATGACCTGCTGTCGGGGTACATGTCGCCGCGATCCGCATTGCTATCGGTCATTGTGTTTTTGTTTCACAAGCATGTAATTTACATGTTCAATTTGTTTCATTCGACTGATTATGAGTATCTGACTCCCGTGTATTTGGCCTGGTCGGTGAAGGCTGTCGTCAGAAGCATTATTTTACGCAGACATTTCTTTGTCAATGTCATGGGGGTGTCGTTATTGAATGCCTGTCTTGTGTTGGCGAAGACGAATTTGGCAGCGTATTTTGCTGTCATTGTATTTTCCCTGCTGCATCTGCGGGTGTTTCCTGTTGTCATGTCGGGTATTTTTGTCGGTCTTGTCTATGGTGTTTATTGGATTTACTTGAAAATTCATGGGATCGGTTGGTACAGCACTTCTGCCGAGGCCGGGCAGGGGAACTGGTTTCTGGAACGGCTGCATACGGCCTCTCCGTGGGATTTTGTCCGGGAAAACCTCGACAGCATTCCGAATTTTGCAGGAATCGTCGTTGATTTTCATGGAATTTGGCTGGTCCCGGCCCTGGTCGGGGTCGTGATCGGCCTGAGGGGGGGGTTACGCAAGGAGGTTCTGTTTGCGTCGATTCTTGCCGGCTTCGTCTTTCTGCAGGTCTTTGCCGCCAACCGCTATTCCCCTTACATGACGGCCGATTTCTGGTTTCTGACGACAGGGTTCGGCTTTATCGCCCTGGATCGGGCGCTGCAAAGCGGGCGGGTACGCCATTCGTTCCTGGTTGCGCTTGTTGTCGGCTGGTGTGCAAGTGGCGTGGGATCATACGTCAACCTCCCCCTGTCGGATCCCCTGGAGCGGGTCCCCGGCTGGCAGGCGTCTGCCGCCGGGGTGCGGAACCAGGCTCCTCGTCATGCCATGTGCGCATCCCCAGCCGTCGGATCTGGGATCAAGGTTTCTTTGTTTGGTGGCTTGCTGCCAAGGGTTTTGGCAGGGTGAAATGCAGGACCAGAAAGCCCAGAAGACCTGAGATCGCGGATCCAGACAAAATCCCCAGACGTGCGAATCCATCGCTGTGGCTGCCGGAGGCCGCGCTGTGTTCAAATGCCAGGGAACCGATGAAAAGGCTCATGGTGAAGCCGACGCCGCACAACAGGGCAAGGCCATAGAATTGTGGCCAAGTTAAGGTGTCCGGCATGCGGACCAGTCTGGATTTGACCCCCAGCAATACGAAGCCGAAAACGCCGAGTTGTTTTCCGAGGAAGAGTCCTAGGGCGATTCCAAGGGCAATTGGATCCAGCAGAGAGGCGGGAGAAAAGTTGTCAATGGGGATCCCGGCGTTGGCAAAGGCGAAAAGTGGCAGAATGCCCAGACCGACCGGATCATGCAGGTCATGTTCAAGTTTGCGAAGAGGGGAGAGATCCCCTTCGCCCTTGAACAGGGGGATGGCCATAGCGAGCGCTACCCCGGCCAGGGTTGCATGGACACCAGATTTCAGGACCGAAACCCACAGCACGACTCCCACCAGGGAGTAAGCCGCAATGCTTCTGACCCCCACCCGATTCATGATCGCCAGCAGCAGCATTGCCCCGCCGGCGGCATAAAGGGAACCGGTACCCAAATCTCCAGTGTAGAAAATGGCGATGATCACGATCGCGGCCAAGTCGTCGATGATGGCCAGAGTCAGGAGGAAAAGCTTCGCTGCGGGCTGGACGCGGTTTCCCAGGAGGGCCAGAATGCCTAGGGCAAAGGCGATGTCGGTGGCTGTGGGAATGGCCCAGCCCTCAAGCGCCACAGGGTCCGAACTGTTTACCAGAGTATATATCCCGGCCGGAACGGCGATACCACCGAGTGCTCCCAAGAGGGGCAGGGCCACGTTTGAAGGCTGGGACAGGTGACCTTCGAGGAATTCTCGTTTCAGCTCCAGTCCCACCAGGAAAAAGAAGATCGCCATTAAGCCATCGTTGATCCACAGCAGCAGGGGTTTTGCAATGATCAACGCGCCGAACTGAATGGAAAAAGGAATATTCAGGAAGCTATCGTACTGGTGGCTCCAGGGAGAATTTTCGACGAACATGGCAGCCATGGTGGCGAGAAAGATCAGCGTACCACTCGCTGCCGGATTGAGTTTCCACCGTCGGATCAGGTCACGCATGTTCCTTGATTCCTTTCGTCCGAATGTGCTCCCAAACGGCTTGGGTTGGTCGTAGAACTTTCCCTTTTTCTTATTCAGGTCATATCATGGCTGCTTTCAGTAATGCCATGTTACCGTTTTCCGCTGACAATTTCTCTGCCGGACGGTGGTGGAGCTTATCCCCGGTCTTGCGGTTATTGTCGGGTAACCACTTTGTGTTGTCCATGGCCAACGGTGACAGGGTCCCAGGAAAGGGTTATTCCCTGATCAACGAGTCCAGCCGAGGATTTATTTACGAACTGACTCGACCATGTGCGACCGACGCAAAACGCCCATCGACGGGCTGTCGGGTTGAGACAGCCCGCCTGCGTTTTTTGGGTCCAGGAACGAGTCACATTTGCAACAGGTTCTCGACGGGGGGGGTCAGGCGCTTTCGCCGAGGAGGGGGCGGTCCGTTTTCGCCGCCCCCAGGCGGTCGTAGATGCTTGCCAGGGCCAACAGCTCGGTGGCGAAGAGGTTGCGGTCGCCTCCCAGCCGCTCGAAGAGGCCGGTGGCCTGCAGCACCTGGATCACCTGGCGTTTGAGCCCGGAGAAGACCAGGGTGACCCCTTGTTCCTCCAGGCGTTCCGCCACCAGGTGGAGGGCATCTTCGCCGGAGGCGTCCAGTTGGTTGATGCCGTCGGCGACGAGCAGCACGTATTTTGCGGTGGGTTTGGCCGCCACAGCTCCGAACAGGGCATCTTCGAAGTAGGAGATGTCGGCGAAATAGAGACGCCCGTCGAAGCGAAGGGCGACGATCCGATCATCGGTGGGCAAGTTCGGGTGGACCTTTACGTCCCGCAGGGTGCCGTCGGCGAAGCGACCGAGGATGGCGACCCGTGGCCTCATGGTGTGGTAAAGGAAGAGGACCAGCGACAGCACGGTACCGACCATGATCCCCTTGTCGAGGTGGGGGGCCGCCAGGAGGGTGATGGTGAAGGTGATGACGGCGACCATGCCGTCGGTGCGGCTGGCCTGCCAGGTATGTTTGAGGGCGGCGGGGGTGATCAGGGTGGCGACGGCCAGGAGGATGATCACTGCCAGGACGGCCTTGGGGAGGTGGTGGAGGTAAGGGGTGAGGAAGAGCAGGGTAACGGCGACGAAGGTGCCATTGAAGACCATGGCGAATCCGGTCTTGGCCCCTGCCTGGAGGTTGATCGCCGAGCCGGTGAAGGATCCGCAGGCCGGATAAGCCTGGAAGAAGGCGCCGCCGATGTTGGCGATGCCCTGGCCGATCAGCTCCTGGTTCGGGTCGATCGTCTGTTTCGACTTGACGGCCATGGCCTTGGCCATGGAAATCGACTCCATGAAGGCGACCAGAGCGATGACGAAGGCTGCGGAGAGGAGGGACATCACCGCGTCCAGTTGCAGGTTCGGCAGGCGAAAGGCCGGGAGGCCGACGGGGATATTGCCGACCACGTCACCGCCGCTGATGAGGTGGATCCCGTTCTTGTCGATTTTCTTGATGTGCCAGATATAACCGTCGGTCTTGACGCCCTCGGGCACCGTGCCGCGGACATAGAGGGTGGCCTGAGCCGAATCCGCCTCCTGTGACCGCTCCAGAAACAGCTTGTTGATCAGATTCCGGCGCACGCCATTCAGTTTTTTCAAAGCCTGCAGATCGAGCCCCAGCAGGTCGATCCTGTACTTCAACTCGGCGACGGCACGGGCGTCTCCCTTTTTGTCGAGCGCACGGAGTTCCGCCGACAGGGAGGTGATCTCGACCATCAGTTCGGTGGTCCGCCGGTCGGCATCGGCGTAACCGGTCACCAGTTCCTTGGCCGAATGGGTCGCGATCCGCTCGGGAGTCGATTCGCTCTTGCGCTCGAAGCCGATTGCCTGGCTGATCAGGGTGGTGATCACCACGACGATCAGGACACTGGGTTTGGCCAGGAGGCGGATCTTCTTCAGGGCAAGCATCAGGGCCAAGGCCAGGATCGACATGGCCAGGGTCGGCAGGTGGGTTTGCGGCAGGTAGCCGAGCATCTCCCAGACGTCCATGAGGAAGAAGTCGCTTCGCCCCTTGGGGATCCCGAGCAGCATGTCGAGTTGGGAGAGGCCGATGATGATCGCGGCGGCGTTCATGAAGCCCAGGATCACCGGGTGGGAGACGAAATTGACGATGGTGCCGAGTTTGACCACGCCGAGTACGAATTGGATGATGCCGACGAAGAGGGTCAGCAGCAGGGCGAGGCCGATGAATTCCTCGGAGAGGGGGACCGCCAGGGGGGAGACGGCGGCGGCGGTCATCAGCGACACCACGGCCACCGGACCGGTGGCGAGTTGTCGGCTGGAACCCCAGAGCGCTCCGAGGAGCGCCGGCACGAAAGCGGTGTAGAGCCCGAAGTAGACGGGCAGGCCGGAGAGCTGGGCATAGGCCATCGCCTTCGGGACCAGGACCAGGGCTCCGGTGATGCCGGCGATCAGGTCGTCGCGGAGGACGAGTGAGTTTACCGGGAACCAGGCCAGAAACGGAAACAGGCGCAGTGATAACTTCTTGGCAGGCATCGGACACCCCTTGATGATCGCCGTCGGCAAAACCGGGTCCATCCGGTCGGGTGCGGCGAAGGCGGGATCGGCGTTCCCGAGGGGGGGTATTCAACTCCCAATCGGTTCCCAGGGGAAGGTTTTTTTCCACCTGGGCCCCTCTTCCGGTCGTCTCCCGCTTACGTCCTCTCGGAACGGATGGGTGACGCAATCTCCCGAAGACGAAATCTCCTGAAGACGGATTGCGCCCGCTTTCGCGAGTGTGGCAGGATGACAGCCCAACGGGGGTCTTGCCGGCGGCTCGAGGGGGCGGGGGGCCG
>JADGCL010000074.1 GCA_015229005.1 Magnetococcales bacterium | reverse complement strand
CCTCCGCCGGGCGCGGAACCGGGGATGGTTCCGGCCATTTCGGGCTTCCCGGAGTCTGCAGGCTGGAGTCGGCATTTCGTTCTGGGGCGGGTGTCATAATCCAAGTTGATCGGCGGCGGCGCGGAAGGTCAGAGGGTGGAGGTCCTGGCCATGGCGGCGGACGAGGGCCCGGTGGAATTGCGCCAAAGCCCGGAGGTGGTCCGGGGTGATCGCCTTGGGGTGGCAATTGAGCGAGAAGAAGAGCGGCTCGGTTGAGGCCGCAAACGGGGCCAGGTATCTTTCGACGACGGCGAGCATCAATCCCGGGTTGGGGAGCAGCTCCAGCCGCCAGAAACGTTGCCGCAGGAGGTTTCGGGTCCGCCAATAGGTGTGCCGGGCGCGGTCGAGGGGGGTGTCCCTGGTCGTGGCCCCCGCCGCAGGGGATGTCGTTTCGGTGCAGGGGGTCCCGCGAACGCCGATTGTTTGTTCTCTGCCGGAGAGGATCATTCCTCCCTGGCGCCGGATTTCGGAGGCATTGAAGCGGAGGGCGTCGCCCCCCCGGGTGCGGCAGGTGGCGATGGGGATTTCGAAGAGCCCTTCGCCCGCCGGCGCCGGGTTCTCCAGACCTGACGCGGGCGAAATCCAATAATTCGGGAGAGAGGGGACCCGGGTAAAGTCGACCTGTTGCACGGCGTTGGTGAAGGTTGCCCCGGGGAGGATCGAGGAGTCGATGCGGTGACCGGTCGCCCTCAGGGCGGCAAGGAGCGGTGCGGGTTCCGGTTGCAGGGCATACCCCCCCGCGCGGAAGGCGACGCAGCGATAGTCGGTCCGATGGGGGCGGAAGAGACGGGTGAAGTGTTCGGCGGCGCGGGCGAGGAGTGCGGTCGCCCGTGCCTCGCGCTCCTTGGGGCCGCGACCGAGACCGTGGGCGAGGTAGGTGGCCGGGTCGAAGTGGAAACGACCGGCGTCGAAGCGGGTCCCGGGCCAGTGGGGGTGAAGGTGGGTCTGGACGTCGTGGCCGTCGATGACAGCCCTGATGAGTTGGGACTCGGCGGCGTCGGGAAAGCGGTCCGATCCCAGCTCGCGGTAGCGCCACAGGCAGGCGATGTCCACAAAAAGTGTAAGGGGGATGCCGAGTTCCCGAGCCGTCGCCAGGAGTTCGTCGCAGGGGTCGATCAGGACCCGCTCTTCGGGGAGGTGGTTGCCGCCGAGAAAGAGTTCATAATCGGCGGAGTAGAGGATCCCGATCATGGCCAGGCGGGGGTACCCCGGTGTTGCCCTGGGGGGGGGGATCTGGTATACAGGCGGGTCATGAGCGATTCATCCGGGGTTTCCTTTGGACAGACCCGTCGCCGAGGTTATTGCCAGACCGGGACCCGTGGCAACGGCCCCCGGCGGTTTGCGGAGCTGGCGCGGGCGCTGGTGGCGCGTGAGTTCAAGGGGATGTACCGCCGCTCCATTCTGGGGCCGGCCTGGGCCTTTCTGCAACCTCTGGCTTACATGGTGGTCTTCACCTTCCTTCGCGGGGTTCTCGACATCCCGAGTGAAGGCGTTCCCTACGCCCTTTTCACCTTTTCCGCCCTGGTTCCCTGGACCTTCTTTTCCAATGCCATCAGCCGCTGTGCCCCGAGTGTTGCCGCCAATGGCAGCATATTGAAAAAGATCTCCGTCCCGCGCGAGGTCTTTCCGGTCGCGGCGGTGATCACTTCCATGATTGATCTCCTGATCGCCTCGGTCATTCTCGCGGGGATGATGCTCTGGTTCCAGACGCCGGTGGGGTGGACCCTGTTGTGGATCCCCTTGCTGGTGCTGATGACGGTCTTTCTTGCCCTGGGAATGGGGCTTGGTCTGGCGGCGGTAGGGACCTACAAGCACGACGTCATCTATGGGATCCCCTTTCTTATGCAGTTCTGGCTTCTGGCCTCGCCGGTCATGTATCCGGCGAGCGAGGTGCCGGAGCAGTGGCGGTCGTTCTTCGACCTCAACCCGATGGCGGGGATCATCGAAGGGTTCCGCAATGTCCTGATCCGGGGAACGGCGCCGGATACGGAGATGTTGCTGGTCTCCCTGACGGTGACTCTCCTGGTTTGGGGGCTGGCTTGGCCCCTGTTTCGTTCGGTATCGCAGTATTTCGCCGATGTTCTGTGATTCTCGGCAGATGGTTGAAAGGTGGTGACCCCCGTGGCCGGAGAGAGCATCATTCGCGTCGAGGGGGTGTGGAAGCGGTATGGGTTGCCGCTGATGCCGATCGTCCGCGAGGGCTGGCACCGTTTGCGGGGGGCTTTCGGGTTCCCGGGGGAGGCGCCTCCCATCCTTCCCTGGGCGCTCAGGGAGGTCAGCTTCGAGGTTCGGGCGGGGGAGACCCTGGGGCTGATCGGGCGCAATGGCGCCGGCAAATCGACGTTGTTGAAGATCCTCGCTGGGGTCTCGCCTCCCTCGGCGGGGCAGGTTTGGATCGACGGCACGCTCTTTCCTATGATCGAACTCAATGCCGGCATCCACATGGAGTTGACCGGGCGCGAGAACGTCTATCTCCTCGGGGCAGTGATGGGGTTAAGCCGCGAGGAGGTGACGCAGCGGATGGGTGACATCGAGGGGTTCTGCGAATTGGGGGAGTGGTTCGACAGGCCGGTGCGCATGTACTCCAGCGGTATGCAGGTGCGGCTGGGGTTTGGGGTGGGCCTCTTCGTCAACGCCGACGTTCTTCTCATGGACGAGGTGATGGGAGTCGGGGACGTCAATTTTTACAACAAATGTCTCATGCACCTGGAGGATGTTCGCTCGCGGGGACGCTGTATCCTCTTTGTTTCCCATAACCTCTTCCGGGTGCGGCGTCTTTGTGACCGGGTGGTGGTACTCGATCGCGGGGAGGTCAAGTATGTCGGTCGGACCGAGGAGGGGATCCAGGTTTACGAAGAGATCCTCCGGGCGGCGGTCGGTGGTGGGCGTGGCGCGGGACGTTTCTACGATCTTGTTGGGGCGACGCTGGTTTCGGCCTCTCTCAGGGACATGCAGGGGGGGGTGATCGAGACGGTGGTCCAGGGGGAGCCGGTGGACCTCGATTTCACCTTCCGCCTGGCGGAGAAGATCGAGATCCTCTCGGTTCATGTCATGGTCGAGAGTGTGGAGGGGGTGCTGGTCATCTGGGATCTGGTCGACCTGGAACGTCTGTTGGCCGGCGACAACCATTTCCTTCTGCGCTGGTCGGAGATCCGTTTGAAACCCGGGGTTTATGCGGTTTCTTTCGATATATCCACGGGTCCCTTTCGCAAGAAAGGGTTTCACCACCACGGGGTTCTGTCGATGCGGGTGGCTGGGCCGAAGGCAGACGGGGGTGTCTATCAACCGCATTCCGATTTCCGTCTCCTGGAACATCGACCGCTGGTTGTGGATCCGGCTGCGGGGGGACCGCCGCCTGCCGTCTCTGCGGATCGTCCGGACGGGGGGGAGACCGGGACTGCATCCTGCGCGGTTGGCGGCGGCGCATGTGCGGCATCGTAGCCCGGGTCGGCGGAGGGGGTGACCTGGCGCCGCTCCTCGAGCGGGCGCTGGCGGCCCTGGCGCATCGGGGGCCGGACCATCAGGGGGTGTGGCTGGATCCCCAGGCGGGGGTGGCCTTGGGCCATCGGCGGTTGTCGATCGTCGATCTCAGTGCCGCCGGCAATCAGCCGATGGTGAACGAGGATGGGCGGCTTCACCTTGTCGGCAACGGCGAGATCTACAATGCCCCGGCGCTCCGGGAGGAGCTTCGCGGGCTGGGCCATGTTTTTTCCTCCGGCAGCGACAACGAAGTGATCCTCCACGCCTATGAGGCGTGGGGGAGGGATGCCCTGACGCGGTTGGAAGGGATGTTCGCCTTTGCCCTCTGGGACGGGGAGAGGCGGATCCTCCTGGCGACCCGCGACCGGATGGGGATGAAGCCGCTTTTTTTCGCGCCGACCCCGGATGGTGGTCTGGCCCTGGCCTCGGAGGCGGAGTCGCTCCGGCGTCTTCTCCCGACGCCGCCCTCGCCCGAGCCGGTGGCGCTGGCGCAGGTCATGACGATGGGTTACATCCCGGCCCCGGGGAGTATCTGGCGGGGTGTGGCCAAGCTCCTGCCGGGGCAATGGTTGCAGTGGCGGGCGGGGGAAGGGGTTGCGACCGGCACCTGGTGGGAGCCGCCGCGGGAGGTGGACCCGGGGGTGTTCCTGTCGGTCGAGGCCTGGGGCGAGCTTTTCGAGGGAGTGGTGGGGGAACACCTGCTGGCGGACGTGCCGCTGGGGCTCTTTCTCTCGGCGGGGCTCGATTCGACGGCGGTGGCCCTGGCGCTCAACCGTCTGGGCCGGCGGGTGGAGAGTCTCACCATTGCTTTTCCGGGATCGGCCCGGGATGAATCGGTGGTGGCGCTGGCGAGCGCGGCGCACCTGGGGCATCGGGGGCGGGCGATTCCCCTGGAGGGGGACGCGGTCGATGATCTTCTGGCGGCGGTGACGGCGGCGGCGGATGAGCCTTATGGGTATACGGCGCTGGCGACGATGTATGCGGTGAGTCGGGAGGCGGCGCGCGGGTTCAAGGTGGTCCTGGCCGGCGATGGGGGGGACGAGCTTTTCGGGGGATATGACTGGTATCGGGAGTTGGACCGCCCCCTGGGGGGGAGATCCTGTGGCTGGCGCCGGCGTCTGCGACCGCTGTTGCGTTGGGGGGCTCCGGCGGCCCTGGTGCGGCTCGCGGTCAATGGGTTTGCGCAGACCTCGGTGCTGCATCGCCACGCCTGGCGGATCTTTCCGCGGTTTCTTCCCGAGGAGGCGGAGCATCTGCTGGCGCCCATGGGGCTGCGGGGTTTTGACGACGAGACCTTGCTGGCGCCGCTTTCGCGTCACTTCGAGCCGCGCCTGCCGCTCCTTCGGGCGTTGCAGCGGGTGGATCTCATGACCTATTGCGGGGATCTGGCGCTGGCGAAGGTGGATCGGGCGAGCATGGCCCACGCGCTGGAGGTCCGGGTCCCCTTTCTGGATCGGCGTCTGGTCGAGCAGGCCTTGTCTTTGCCCTTGACCGGTGGGGGGGAAGACGGTTCGAAGCCGATGTTGCGGGCCTATTTGCGCGGGAGGGTGCCCGAGGCGGTCCTCGCGAGGCCGAAGCAGGGGTTCAGTCTGCGGGTCGGTTCGGGCCTGGACGAGGTTGCGGCGCTCGGGCGCATCGCCCGGGGGGGATGGGTCTGCGGGGGGTACTGGGCCAGGGATTGGCGACGACTCGTGGCGCCGGGAATGCCGTTCCGGTCGGCGCGTATCGCGGTTCTTCTCATGATGACCCTGTGGTGGGATGCCCACCGGTTGCCGGGGTGACGACCTCGGCAGAGTGTTTTACGCTACCTGACGATGGTAAATGGTTTATACCGGCGTTGTGTTTTCGCCGAATTTTTGAGGAGCGGGCGGCCCATGCGGGAGGATTCCAGTGACAAGCTCGGTTCCCATTTCGAGGGATTCATTGGTCGACAGGTCGCCCTCGGTCGGTTCGGGACCGCCAGCGAGGTTATCCGTGCCGGATTGCGGTTGTTGGAAGAGCAGGAATTGAGACTGGCCACACTGCAGAAAGCCCTTCAGGAGGGAGAAGCGAGTGGTCGGGCTGAATATTCCTGGGAAAAGCTGATTGCGGAACTGGATCGGGAACAGAGGCCTTCGGGGCCGGATAGCGCCCAATGTTCTGTCAGGTCATGCCATGGGCCCGGAGGTGCCGGCCCAGTCGCTTGTCGGATTTCATGATGTGGTTCATCAACCAATCGCGGAGGAAATTCTCGAGATCGTCCGGGAGTTCCGGATCCGACCACTCGCGAATGACCTCCCCGACCTTGGAGACGTGCTGAACCAATCCCTGGTGTTCGCCGCGATGGCGCTCCAGGTGTGGATAGGCGGTCGCGGCCATCATCGATTCCTCGGTGCGGAAGTGGTCGACCGTGTAGCGGATCAGCGGTGGGAGCAGCTCCCGGATGGCGAGGGTCCTGACGGAGGCATCGGCGAGACGGTTGATCATTCCCACCAGGTTTTTATGGTCCACGTCGATGGTGCGGATGCCGACGGTCCACTCATCGTTCCAGTAGTCAGCCCCCGGGGCCCAGTGTTCCGTGCGCAGGTTGCGGATCTCTTCCAGGTAGGCCGCCGGGATTTCGCCGGTGTCGGCGGGGTGGGTGTGGAGGTGAGGGCTCGACGCAGGTGGTGGAGGTGAGTTCGCAGCTACGCTCCCCTCGGGAATCCGTTCGACATTGCACAAGGCCCCGGAGCGTTCGAAGCGCTTCTTGTGACGGAGCAGAGCCGCCAGATCCGAGGAACGACCGAGTATGGTCGGTGCAAACTCGAAGAGGCGTTCGATCTCGCCCGGGGTTTTCTGGAACTCGCACTGAAGCCGCCGCTTGACGGTCGCAAGATCCTCCCCGTCGTCGACGACACCGTGAAACACCAGAAGATATCTGACACTTGCCATGGTCTGTCCGTACCGTCACCTTTTCGGCACCTCTTCGGGTCGCACCGGGTGGCGGACCACTCTTCCGGCGGCGCGAACCCGACCCGATTCCGACCCTTCCCCTGCGGGAGGGATATACCCGCCAGCCCGTCGAATCAAGGTTCCTTCGCCGGTTTTTCCAGGACCCACCACATGCAGGAGCCCAACAGCTCGTTCGGGTCGAGGCTTTGGCGCAGCAATCGGCGACGCGCCAGGCGGCGCAGCCAGCCACCGAAGCCCACGCCCTCGCTCTCGGCCTCTTCGGCGTCCTCCTGGAGGATGCGCATGCCGTTCCTGGCGGCCCGGTAGGCGACGAAACGACGGGCATCGGTCGGGGAATAGAACCAGCGATGCCGGTCCTCGGGAGGTTCATTGGGCAGGCCGTAGAACTTGACCGGACAATCCGCCGCGACCTGGGGAAAGTCGAAGAGGAGGCGTTTGTAGAAACTTCCCCACGGGTTGGGAAGAGAGAGAATCATATATTTTCGGCTGACGCGGCAGAGGTCGTCGAAGACTGCGTGAATCCTTTCCAGATGCTCCAGGACTTCCAGACAGAGGACGCAGTCGAACCGGCCATCGTCGAAGGGGATCGGCTCGCGATCGAGGTCGACCACCCGGTCCACCTGCCCGGAGAGGCCGATGCCGGTATAGCGTGCCGGTGACGGCAGGAGAGGGCGCAGGTGGCATTCGTCGGCGCCGACATCCAGGATCTCCCCCTGCAGGATGGAACCGTACTTCCGCCACACATATGCAGCCTTGGAGCGTCGGTCGGTGTAGCCCGTCGGCGTGAAGAAGCGGGGGGTTGGGGTCATGGCTTGGCGGGTCTCTCTTCCGGGTCGGGGGCGTGTGACGCAAGGCCGATCCGCTCCAGGATGGAGCCGACCCGCCTGTCCCAACTGAAGGCCTCGACCTCCCGGCGGGCGGTGGCGGCGAGCCTTCCGGCCAGCTCCGGGGAGGTCAACACGGTCAGGATGCCGCCGGCCAGGGCCTTGCCGTCGTCGGCGGCGACGAGCCAGGCATTTTCCTCGTGGCGCAACACCGTGCGCAGGGCGGCAAGGTCAGTCGCCACCATCGGGCGAGAGGCCGCCATGTACTCGAACATTTTCATGGGGGACATCCACTGGGAGGTGGGGCAGTGGCGACCGTAGGGCATGAGCAGGACATCGGCCGCCCACAGGTAGGTCGGGACCCGGTCGTTGGCCACATGACCGGCGAAGCGGACATTGGCGAGGGCCGTGTCGGCCACCTCCTGCCGCCAGCGGGCGAGATCGTTCGGCATGCCGCCCACGAGGAGGAAGTCGACCTCGCCCAGCTCCCGGGCAGCGGCAAGGATCTCCTCGATCCCCCGTCCCGGGTAGAGGTGGCCGACGTAGACCGCCAGGGGACGATCCAGGGGAAGTCCCAGCCGTTGACGGGCCTCTTCGCGGGTCAGCGGAAAGTGGAAGCGTTCGAGGTCGACCCCGTCGGGGGCGACGATGATCTTTTCGGGTGGGGTCCCCCACTCCTGGTAGCGGTGCGCCAGCTCCTCGGAAATGGTCACCAACCCCAGCAGCAGGGGATCCTGGAGGCAGGGACGGAGCGCTTCCTGATCGGTGGCCGTTCCCGGGGGGCCGTGGACCTCGACAAGGGTGGGAATTCGGCGTTTGAGAGAGAACCCGGGAAAGCGGGTGTTCCGGGTGTAGACGAGTTCGGTTCGGCGGCGGGCAAGGCGCCGGGCAGCGAGGCGGTAGAAGAGCGAGTTGAGCCAGCGGATGGAGGAGGATTCCAACCCCAGGAGGGGCAGCGCGTGCAGGGAAAAGGGGCGCATGATCCCGTAGTCGACGGCCAACCGCTCGGGATCGATGCGGCGGTGGTTGCCCCAGGAGACGTTCGTTACCAGCTCGAAATCCCGGGTGATCTTGGCCCAGGCCTGGGCGTTCTTCATCACCTGCACGGCGTGCGCCCGGCGGTTTCCTGGCAGATCCAGGGAGACCACATAGGCCATTCTGAGGGGGGACGACCGATCCCGGGATTTCATGTCCATCGCTTGCGGAGGGCGTCGAATGCGGTCGCCGGGACCCGGGTATGGCCCACCCGATTGCGATTGTCGGCATCCCGTCCGGCATACCACAGGCGTCCTCCCCCTCCCCGGCGGGGGTCCTCCGGGGGCTCCATGACCAGGGTCGAGCGATAGAGGGTCTGGTTCGCCCACTCCGGGGTCAGCGCCGTGCCCAACAGGGGGCGGGTGTGACTCCACCAGCGGCGCCCGTCGGGGCTTCCGGCCAGGAAGAGCGGATTCGCACCTCCGGTGAAGGGCGTCGCCTGCACCACCATCCACCAACAGTCGCGAAGGGGGTCGCGGACCACATCTACGTGCGAGGGGCGGAAGCCGGGCTGGTAGTGAAAGGCGGGGTATGGCTCCTCCCAGGTGATGCCGTCGGTCGATTCACGTACCTCCAGGGTTGCCCCGACGCGCATGTTGACCGACCACATCGTCACCCGACCGGCGTGGATCGCCAGGGCCGGTGAGCGGATCTCCTGATAGGTCACGGAGAAGAGGGTTTGCGGCGTACTCCAGTGACGACCATCGGTCGAGACCATGCGGATCAGGTGCTGTTCTTCGCCACGGATCGTGTGGAGGAAATAGAGCCAGAGTTCGTCGCTTTCCGGGTGATGGATGAGATCGGGGTCGGCATGGAACCCCCGCTCCGGGGCCGGGATCAGCGGGTTGACGAGGCCCGAGGGGGGGGCCCAGGTCAAGCCGTCGTCGCTTGCCAGGATCGAGGGATTTTCGAGGGTGGCGTCGAGAAAGGGGAAGGGGGTCATGACCATCCAGAAGCGGTGCCCTCTCCATGGGGAGGGAAAGGCGATGACGTCCGGGTGGGTCACCTGGCCGCTGCCGTCGGCGGTGGGGGTGATCAGGGGCAGGGGGGCATGGCGGGCAAGATCGGGGAGGGAGGTGCAGCGATGGAGCAGACGTCCGGCGGCCCGCCTGAACTGTTCGAGACGCCAACTCACCATCCCCCTCTCCCGAGAAGGCGCCTGATCCTTTGGAGGCGATTCATTCTGGTCATCGGCGTGTACTTGTCGCACTGCTGGCAGAACAAGGGCGGCTCCCCCCGCTCGAAGCCGGCGACGATCCTCTTCTTCGCCGGACTCTTCCAGATATCGACCAGGCTCTCGCGGCTGGCGTCGCCGATCACGAGATCCGTATTTCCCATAAAATCGCGACAGCCGCAATAGGAGACCACGCCGTTCCAGGTGATCATCATCCCTCCGGAGACCCCGTAGTGGATGGCGCACGGGCACTTGAGTCGCTGCATCCGGTGCCGGTGTTCCTCCCCCAGGCTGGCGGCGGTGAGGGGGATGGGGAGCCTCGCGAGTTCGATGGAGTTGCCCCAGGTGCTGAAGCGATTGATCAGATCGACCTGGGGAAAACGTTGCAGGTGTTCGCGATAGAAGGTCGTCTGCCGATAGCTCTCCAGTTCGAGCTGGGTCCGGACCGCGATCGTCACCGAGGTCAGGCGACCGAGGCGGAGGGCCGTGGCGTGGATGGCCTCGAGGTTGGCGCAGAAGCGCTGGAAGCGATCGACCCCCATGAGTTGCCGATAGCTTTCCCGGTCGTGGCCGGCGACGCTGATGAAGAGGCGGGTGACCCCGCGGGCGAAGAGATTTTCCAGCCTGTCGCCGTCCAGCAGGAGACCGTTGGTGTAGAACTCGATGGTTTTGATCGGGGAAAGAGAGCGGGCGTAGTCGATTCGTTCTTCGAGGTGTTTGTCGATCAAAATCTCGCCGGTGATGGGGGTGAGACAAAGATTCCCGCCGCCCCACTCGGCGTAGTCGTCGACGATCTTGCGGAAGAGCGGCATCGACATGATGCCCCTTTCCCGCGCGGAGATGTTGTAGGGATAGGGGCAGAAGATGCACTTGGCGTTGCAGGTGTTGATGGTCTCGACGGTGATGGAATAGGGACGCGCCACCGGGAGGAGATAGGGATTAAACAGGAGATCGCGCCATTTTTCCAAGCGACCTTCCCAGGGACCTTCCCAGCGACCAGGCACGGGAGACTCCCACCAAGAGGGGACGGCGAGGGCGGCGTGCGAGCCACGGACCCACCGCCGACCATGCGCCGGTCGGGCCGGTGGCGGGGGCTTGGTTCTGGCTATCCGTCGGTCATGCCAAACCTTGCCGGCGACCACCAACCAACCTGCGGGACTCTAGGCAATATCGACTGGAAAGTCCAATGGAATCGATGGGGCCGGGTTTGCAACTGGTCGCCGGGGGCGGGAAAGTGCATTCCGGGAACGGGGACAGCGTGTTGTAGCCTCGAGCGGGAGGGCGCTTTCCAGCTTTGGAGGCGGTATTTGCAGGGCAAAATTATAAGTTGTTTTATTAAAATCATTGCCGTCCTGACATCCCCATTCCCGAGAGGTTGCTTCTCGCCCGTTGAGGAGCGGATGGGAAGAAATGCCGGGCATCTCTCCTGCCTGTCTGCTAGTATTGCGGGCGAGAGGGAGTTCCCTGTGTCGATTCCGGTCCGGGTTTTCCGCATGTTCTGCGTGAGCTCCGAGGGACGGGCGTTGCTGCCGGTCCGTTGGCGGTTGCGTGCGTCCCAGTGGGGGATGGCCATCCTGATGGTGGTCGTCCTGAATTTCCCGCAGGTGCCCCTGGCGGGGGAGAAGCAGGTGCCCCAGGCAGGGGAGAAGCGGGAACTTGTCCTGCTGACCTGGCCCGACTACATGGACCCGGACCTTCTGGAGAAGTTCGAGAAGAAGACGGGGGTCTCCGTCAGGATGGTCTATTTCGAGACCGACGAGACCCGTGACGAACTTCTTGCCCGTGCCGGCGGCGAGGGGTTCGATGTGGCGGACATTTTTTGCGATCGGGTCGGTGGTTATGCCGAACAAGGCTGGCTGGCCCCGATCGATGCCACCCTGGTTCCCAACATGAGGCGGATCGGGAAACGCTGGCTCGAGGCCTACCCTGGGGTTTCCCGGTATGCGTTGCCCTATTTCTGGGGGACCTTCGGGATCGCCTATCGCCCGGATCTCCTGGGGGAGACGATCACCCGGTGGCGGGACCTCCTGGTTCCTTCCCCGAAGCTGCGCGGCAAGATCCTTATGGAAAAGGATTCCCGGAGTCTCCTGGTTGTCGCCTTGAAGGCCCTGGGGGGATCCTCCAATGCCTTCGGCGAGGAGGCGCTTCGCGAGGCGATGCAGTTGCTGATCGCCCAAAAACCCTTCGTGAAGGACTACGGCTACCCCTCCATGGACGAAAAATCCGGTCTGGTGACCGGAGAGATCTGGGCGGCGACCCTCTATAACGGGGATACCCTGTTTTTGCAGGGGATCGAGCCGAGAATCCAATACGTCTTGCCGGAAGACGGGCCCATCTTATGGATGGATTGCATGGCAGTGCTGAACGGCTCCCGGAACAAGAAGTCCGCCTATGAATTCATCGATTTCCTGCATGAGCCGGAAAATGCCGCGAAACTTTCCCGGGAATTGGGTTATGCCTCGACCGACCCGGAGACCCGCTCTTTCCTGCCTGCGGAGCATGTGAACAATGCGCTCATCCACCCTCCCGCAGAGGTGGTGGAGAAGTCCGAACTCAAATTTCTCGAACCGATCCCGGTCCAGGCCGAGAGGCGGATGAAGGCCCTGCTTCACGATCTGCTGCGTTGACGACCCGTTGCCGGACGGGTCCCGGTTCGCCGGGGATGGCAGGCCGGATTCCATGGGATGGGGTAACCCATCACGGCGCCTCATGATGCGACTTGTCGGTTCATTGTCGGGATTCGGTCAGGTCGGGCTGCGAACCTATCTGTTGATTCTGCTGGTCCCTCTGGTTTCTCTGCCTTTGATCGTGGTTGGCTGGCTTGCCCGCGATTACCTGATCCAAAATACGACGCTGCATCTTCAGGGCGAAGCCGGAAACCTGTTGCGTATCACCAGAAAGGATCTTCTGGCGCAGTTCGACACGGCCAGGGCCAATGTGGATCTGTTTTCCGGATCGCAGCTCGTCAAGGATTTTGTGACCACCGAGAACGAAAGGACTCGTTACGGTATTCTGCAGCTTCCCCTGCTCAATCTTTTTTCGAGCTATGTCTCGGCCTACCCCGATTATGACGAGATTCGAATATTGATGCCGGATGGCAGGGAAGATGCCAGGGTTGTCAGGGGATCTTTGGAAAACAGGACGGAGGACGAGAGCCGCAGTCCCTATTTTCAGCGGTTGCGTGAAGCGGGAGGGGACCATTCGCTCCAGTTGTTTCAAAATTCGGATGATGATGAATGGGCGTTTCTGGTATCCAGGAAACTCTTTTTTCGCAGCGTTGGTCAGGATCCCTCCCTGGAAGCGACCTTTCGCGGATATCTGGCCGTCACCATCCGTGCGGATTTGTTGAAGGAGGAAATCGAGACGACCCGGATTGGATCCAGCGGCTTCCTGCTGGTCTGCGACCCCGGGGGAAGAGTCCTCTTTGCCCCCTCTTGGGTCGATCTTCCCCCGCAATTGCCGGCGCCACTGGTGGCCCGGGTCACGGCGGCGGGGGTGAGCGAAGCCGACTTCCCGGAGCCGATCCGCACCGACCTGTTCACGAGGCCGGCCCTGATCCAGGGGGTTTCGTTGCCGGACTCCCTTACCCTGGTGGCGGTCCTTTGGGAGGATGATCTCCACGCCAAGTCGCGTCCCCTGGAGTGGGTCGTGGCGGGGATCACCCTGACGAGCATTCTGCTGGTGATGCTCTTGAGCTACGTCTCGGTGAGGCGGATCGTCGAGCCGGTGATTCGGCTCTCCCGGGCGGCCAGGCAGGTGGGGTCGGGCTCTCTGGATATCCAGGTCCACATGGGGCGGATCCGGGAACTCTCCTCCCTGGCGCAGAGTTTCAACACCATGGTGGCGGACCTCAAGGAGGCGCGGCAGGATCTCACCCTCTCCTACGAAAAGATTCGTCGCCAGAATACCGAGTTGCAGGAACTCGACCGGCTGAAGGATGACTTTCTGGCCAACGTCACCCATGAGCTGAAGACCCCCCTGAACGGTATTCTCGGCCTGGGGCGGGCTCTTCAGGAGGGGGCCTATGGGGCGATGGCCGATACCTTGCGCCGGCCCGTCGGCCAGATCGTCGCCTCCGCCGACCGGCTCCTCCGGCTGACCCTGCAGATCCTGACGTTCGCGCGCGGGAAAGGGGCGGTCGCCAGGATCGAGGAGATCGTGCTGCGGCCCTATCTGACCGCCTTCATCGGCCAGTTCGAGGGGCAGGCCCTGGAGAGGGGAATCGGGATCGGCAGCGAGGTCGCTCCCGACCTGGTGTTGCGGACCGACCCTGCCCTGCTGGAGACGATTTTGGGCAACCTGGTCGGGAATGCGCTCAAATACACCCACCAGGGCTGGGTGCGCATCTTCGGCGAGTCACTGGAGGGTGAGGCGGTGGCGATCGTCGTCGCCGACACCGGGATTGGCATCGCGCCGGAATTTCACGAAAAAATCTTTGAACGGTTTCAGCAGGGGTTCGCCTCGGAGAACCGGGCCTATGAGGGTTCCGGGCTGGGGCTCGCCATCCTGAAGGATGCCCTGGAGATGTTGCAGGGGGTGGTGCATCTGGAGAGCCGGCCCGGGATAGGGAGTGTTTTCACCATTCTCCTGCCGCAGCGGCGGGGGATGGATCGGGAGGCTTTGCTGGATCTCTGGTTGCGGCAGCCGCAGCGTCGGAGCTTGGCGGATGTCGAAGCCGGGGCTTGCGGCGATGGGGTTTACGGCGAGGTGGCTCCTCCCATGAGTCCCCAGGAGTTCCTGCCGCCGCTTCCGGCCCCTGCGGGGGGTGACCGCGAGTTTTCCGTCCTGGTCGTGGATGATGACGACATCAACCGCGAGGTGATCCGCGCCAATCTCGACCGGTATTATTCCGTGACCGGGGCGGAAGACGGCGTCCAAGGTCTGGAGGCCGTGCGACAGGGGGCCTTCGATCTGGTTCTGCTGGATTTGATGATGCCTTTACTCTTCCGGCGCCCGGTGCGGGAAACCCTCAGGCCCCAGGCGTCGCTTTTCCG
>JADGCL010000073.1 GCA_015229005.1 Magnetococcales bacterium | reverse complement strand
CCCTCCGGCACGACTCGCGAATCATTGGGAAAAGTCAGGGCCATCATGGGGGGCAGCACTGACTCCAGCGCCCGCTGGATCGCCTCCCGCAGCTCCGCCCCCTTGATCGGCTTGAGCAGCATCCCTACCTTGAGCTCTCTTGCCCGCGCAAGCTCTCCCTCCTGATGGTAGGAACTGACCACCACCGCCGGCAGGTGTTCCTGACCGGTCTGCCGACGCAGGGACTCGACCGTCGCCAGAACATCCCGATCGTCCACCGGCTGGACCATGATGGCCAAGCGAAAAGGATCCCCCTCGGACAAACCGCGTAGGATCGACTCGACCGCCCGGGAGTCGTCGGGGACGATCTCGGTGCGGGCACCGAGAACCTCTGTCATCCTCGCCAGGACGAGTCGGCTGTCGGACTCGGCATCGACCACCAGGACCCGGAGCCCCTCGAGTACAACCTGATCGTCACAAAACTCAGAGGGAGGGACCTCGAGGCGCAGGGTGAAGTGGAAGGTGCTGCCCTGCCCGGGACGACTTTCAGCGTGGATCGCGCCTCCCATCATGGTCACCAACTGGCGAGTGATGGTGAGTCCAAGGCCGGTGCCACCAAAACGACGGGTAGTAGAACTCTCCGCCTGGGTGAAGGCCTCGAAAACGGTCTCCAGTTTCTCTTCGGGAATGCCGATTCCGGTGTCGGTAACCCGGCACCGAATGGCCCCGGGCTGGTCGACCTCGGGGTCGGGCTCCAAAAGTATGGTGATGCCACCCTTCTGGGTGAACTTGATGGCGTTGCCAACCAGATTGAACAGAATCTGACGGAGCCGCTTGGGATCGCCGACGAGAAGCTCCGGGGTCTCGGGATCGATCTCGTACTTGAGAAAGAGCCCCTTCTCCCGCGCCCTCACGTCCATGAACTCGACGGCCCGTTGCAGGATTCTCCGGGGATAAAAACGAACCCGGTCAAGTTCGAGACGGCCCGCCTCGACCTTGGAAAGATCGAGAATGTCATTGATGAGTTCGAGGAGGTTGTCCCCCGCCCGCCGGAAGACGGAAACATACTCACGTTGCTCCGGGGAGAGCGGGGTCTCCTCCAGAACCTCGGCCATGCCGACGATCACGTTCATCGGCGTACGGATCTCATGACTCATGGTCGCCAGAAACTCGCTCTTGGCGCGGTTGGCGGATTCAGCCTCCTGCTTGGCCTTGTGCAGAAGATCCTCGGTACGCTTGCGCTCGGTGATATCCATGGCCATGCAGATGACCATGCCGCGACCATCGTGGGTATCCCCCAGGGGACGGGAACGGACGAACCAAACATACTCCCCCCCCTGGCGGTCACGAACATGAATCTCCCCCTCCTTGAAGGGCTCTTCCGGACCGAAATCGGCTCCCAGACAGGCAAGCGCCTCAGCGGCATGCTCCCGGGGACAGCTCTGTTCGATCCAGGCCGAGAGGGTGGCAGCATTCTCCGGAGGGTGGCCGGACATCTCCGCCCAGCGCCAGTTGACCAGGAGCAACTCACCGTCGGCGGCGTGGATCATGATCGGAATGGGGGCGTAAAGGACGGTCCGACGGAGACGGTCCTCGCTTTCCCGATGCGCCCGGGTCATCCGCAGGGCCAGGGAAAGTGCGCGTTCACGTCCGGAAAGAAGGACCCAGGCGGCAAAGGCGACCGCAAAGGCCATGGTGGCACCGGCCAACGGGAGAATGACGGAATTCGGGCCGCCGCCGGTCGTGCGCAAGGAGTCCCCCGGAGAGAAGCGCAGCGTCCACGTCCTCCCTGAAAGGGTGGCACGGGAGTCGCGAACCAGGGAAACTTCCGTATCGGGAGGGCCCCATTGCGGATGGCTGTCGTAGATGCTCGCATTAGGGCCTACGGCCAAGCCGTCGAAGACCTCGACGCGAAGGTCGGCCAACGCTCCCTGGAAGAGGTCGGGAAAGAGGGCGGCAGCACTGTAGGCGGCGCCCGCCCAGCCCAGGAGTGCGGCCTGACGCCGCTCCGGCGAGTCCAGGGGCGCCCGCGAGCGGTAGACCGGCAACAGGTGGAGAATCGTCGAGTCCTGAACCGGGGCAACAGCATCGACAATGGCACGGGAGAAGACCGGATGGCCCAGATCCCGCGCCTGTTCGGCGGCCGCCCGACGCACCCTCTCAGCTCCAAGGTCGTAGCCGGGAACATAGAAACTCCGTAATGGATCAATTGGATAGCTGAAAACAACCGGGATATGGGTCTCCCGAAATTCTTCGACCCGAACCCGATACTCCTGGCCAAGACGCTCCGAAATGAGGGACTCGAAAGAAGCCACACCCGTTCCAGATACGGGGTAGGCGAAAAAAAGCTCGACCACGCCAGGAAGGCGCTCCCCCGGTTCGAGGGCGTCGAGAAAGCGTCGCCACTGACCGACACCAACCTGGTCGCTGGTGAGAAAAAGCCCCTGGATGCCGCGCAGCAGAGCTTCGTAGGAGGTGAGCCGCTTCTCCGCTACCTCCTGAACCTTGTCGGCCAGCTTGGTGAAACGCAGCCGCGCAAACTCCTCCTCGACACCGACCTCATGCCGCCAATAGAGAAGGCTCGATCCTAAACCAAGGAGCAGGAGCCCAAGAGGCAGAAATCGAAAACCCGCTGCGAACCCCTTCTCTGCCGCCCCCCCGGTGAAGGGTGATATCGAATCCACCGTTTTCCCCCTTGAATGATGATCGATTTTCCCGGATCGTCCTCGCTCATCCAAGCGGCGAGGATAACGCAAACCTCACCATCTGACACGCACTATCCGGTCATCCTGCGTTGCCAGGGGGTTTTTCCGGGGCCTGTTTGCCCCTCTCAGTCCTGACGTGAGTCCCTGGGGGGCTCCGCCGGCGTTGTGGGCCTGGCATCACAACGTGTGGGCAAGGCGAGCCGCTCCATGAGCGGGAGCGGACAGGGCAGATTGCTCCACGTGGAGTGAGCGGGAACGACGGAAGGAACGGCCCGACACGGGAGGCCGCAAGGGCAACACAACCTAACAGGAACGGAGCAGCCGATGAGGCCGTCTCCGGAGCGACGGCAGGCGAAACATGCGGAAAATGAGTCTACGGAAATGGCTCCTCGGGCTGGTCCTTGTCGGAGGACTCGGTTGCAACACCGCCAGGGGGGCACCGGATGCCGAGTTGAATGGCGAACTGCCGGGAGACGCCCTGATGGAGGAATCCCTTCAGGCGGCCAAGCGCTCCCTCCAGGAAGCCAAAAAAACCTTCGGTCCGGACCACCTCAACGCGGTGGCCCCGCTCGTGGTCCTGGCCGACCTCTACGTGACCATGGGACGGGACAACGAAGCCGAACCCCTCCTCAAGGAGGCCCTCGCCATCAAAGAAAAAAGCCATGGCCGGGATCATCCGGAGGTGGCGGAAATCCTGACCAAACTGACCCGGGTCTATTTCATCCAAGGACGTTACGACCTGGTGGAATCGCTCCTGATCAGGGCCGTCTCCTCTCTGGAGAAAACCCTCGGCGAGGGCCACCTCAAGACCGCCACCGCCCGTTTCAATCTGGCCCGCCTCTACAGCGTCACCCCCGGCGGCCATGACAAGGCCAAGGCACTCCTGCGAGCCGCCATGCCCGGTCTGGAAAAGGGACTCTGGTCGGACCACCCCCGCATGGCCGAGGCCTTCCGCCTCTCCGCACAACTCGCCCTCACCGACGGGCGCTTCGAAGAATCCGAAAGAGCCTTCCGCGAAGCCCTCGCCATCCGTGAAAAGGCGTTCGGAGGCGAACACCTCCTGGTGGCCCAATCGCTCCAGGATCTGGCCGGCTTCCTGGGGGGACGAGGCCGGTCGGCAGAGGGAGTGCCCCTCCAGGAAAAGGCCCTCCTGATCCACGAGCAGATCCTCGGGGACAAACACGCGCGTCTGGTCGATGTCCTCAAAGAGCTGGCGGCGCTGCGCCTCCTGACAGGAGAAAAGGAGATCAGCGCCAACCTCTTCCAACGGGCCCAGGATATCACCGCTGCCGTCTTTGGCGCGGAAGATCTCAAAATGGCCCTGCTTCTCAACAATATCGGCGGCATGTACTTCGGTCAGGGCATGGTGGCCGAGGCCAATGACTATTTCGACCGCTCCCTCGCCATCGCCGAAAAAGCCTATGCGACCGATCCGGCAGGGCTGGCCAATTGGATGAGCAATCTCGGAATCCTCTTCCACAAAGAGGGCGAATATGACCGCGCCGAGTCTCTATTCAACCGTTCCCTGACCATTCTCGAAGAGGCCTTCGGCAAGGATCATCCCCAGGTCAAGGTGATCGCCAAAAATCTCGAGACGCTGAAAAATCGGGAGAACGAACGCGAAAAAGGCGAGAGGAACACGGTCGGATCACTCCCCGCAGACCCGGGTCCGGAACAGAGGATCGCCGAGGTCAAAGGAGCGACCCAGAGCGAAGATTTCCCCGGAGAAGGCGCAGGCGAGCTGACCATGCAGCCGCTGGCGGCCATCCCCCTGGAGGCCTCCGAGGTCGCACGACTGACGGCAGTGGCCGCCTCTTCCGGGAAGAAAGCAACGGCTTCGGATCTGGCCGATCGGAAACCCTCACCGCCCCCCCACGAAGGAGGGGAGCCGACCATCACCCCATCCCTCCCTTCCACGACGGAAGAGACCAGGGCGGCGTTACCTGGGGAGCCCCCTGCCGCCGTGCCTCCCGGACCACCCCCGAAAGCCCAAGAAGACGAGCGAAGGGGAACCGCCACCGGGTCGGATCCCGACGGCGGGAAGAGTACCGGGAAGAGCGGAACCCCCAGCAAAGAAAATCCCGGCGGAACAACCTCCAGGGTCCCTCCCACCAAGGGAGCGACCACCGAGCCCGTGCGTTCGGCAAAGGTCGGTTTCTTCGTCTCGATGGCCTGCTACTCCGTTCCGGAGTATGCCGCCGAATTGCAGGATCGGATCGCGGCGCTGGGGGTTCCCGTCTACCGCAAAGGAGTCGCCCGGGAGGGGGGAGAAATGAGTTGCGTCTTCGCGGGCCCATTCCCGCTCCGCGGGGAGGCCGAGGCGGTGGTCCGACTGGTGGCGGACAAGGCCGGAATCCAGGATGCCTCGGTCCACCAATACCGATGACCGCCACATGACCCCCCACCTCAAGGCCTGGGCCTACCCCTGGCCCTCCCGCCTCTTCATCCAGGTCTGGAGGCGCCATCTCCTCGTCTGGCGCAAGACCGCCGGGGCCTCCCTCGCAGGCAATTTCATCGAACCGATACTCTATCTGGTCGGCCTGGGGTACGGACTGGGGCGTTTCGTCGGCGACCTGGGGGGAATGCCCTATCTCCTCTTCATCGCCTCCGGGATCCTGGCGGCCAACGCCATGAACACGAGCACCTTCGAGGCCTTCTACGGGGGGTTCACCCGCATGACCCGGCAAAACACCTTCCAAGCCATGCTGGCCACCCCCCTCGGAGTGGCGGAGGTGGTGGCCGGAGAAGTGGTCTGGGCGGCAACGAAATCCGTGATGGCCGGGGGAGCGATCCTGGCCGTGGGAACCCTGCTCGGGGCCTTCCCGGCAACGACGGCACCCCTGGCGCTACCGGTGATCTTCCTGACAGGGCTGGTCTTCGGGTCGATCGGCATGGTGGTGACCGCCCTGGCGCCAAACTACGACTACTTCCTCTACCACACCTCGCTCGTCGGGACGCCGATGATCCTCTTCTGCGGAGTCTTCTATCCGGTGGACTCTCTGCCCGAGTGGCTCCAAACCCTCTCGCTGGCCCTGCCCCTGACCCACGTCGTCGCCCTGATCCGGCCCCTCTCCACCGGCGCGGGCGAACTGACCGGGCTGGGTTGGCACCTCGGGATACTCCTCCTCTTCCTGGCAACAGCCTTCCACAGAGCCGTGCGCCTCATCGAACGACGGATCCTGGTCTGACCCGAACCCGCCCCCGAAGACATCCCCCTCTCATACAAAGAACCCCCTTCGTTCAGCGGAACTCCTTCGTTCAGCTGAACGCCCGGGCCGCCAGCGGCGGCCCCATCAACGCCCCCCGCATCTTCTCGAAAGCCCTCTTCTCCAGTTGCCGGATCCGCTCCCGCGAAACCCCCAACTTCTCGCCCAGACTCTCCAGGGTCTCCGGGTCGTCAACCATGAAACGCGCCTCGACAATCTGCCGCTCACGCCCGTTCAACACCGCCAGGGCCCGGGTCGCCGCCTCCTGCCGCAGCCGCTCCTCTTCGTTCGCCAACAGCACCGTCTCCTGGTCATCGCGGGTATCCGCCAGAAGATCCTGAATCTCGTCCCCCGATTCCACCGCCGGACGGTTCAACGACTCGTCCCTCCCGGCCATCCGCCCGTCCATCTCCAGGACGCACCGACCGTCCACCCCCAGGCGCTCCCCCAACTCCCGCGCCTGCGCCGCATCCAAACGGTCGATGCTCTCCTTCGACCGCCGCAGGTTGAAGAAAAGGCGCCGCTGCGCCGCCGTCGTCCCGATCTTGACCAGGCTCCAGGAGTTCATCACGAACTCCTGAATCGCCGCTCGGATCCACCAGACCGCATAGGTCGCCAGGCGAAACCCCTTGTGCGGGTCGAAACGCTTGACCGCCTGCATCAAACCGATCGAACCCTCCTGCACCAGATCCATCATCCGCAAACCGTAATTGCGATACTCCCGCGCGATCTTCACCACATAGCGCAGGTACGACGCCACCAGGCGATGGGCCGCATACAGATCCCCCTCCTCACGATAACGGCGGGCAAGGAAAAACTCCTCCTCTGCGGAAAGAATCGGAAACCGGTCGATGCGGGCCATGAAACCGGAAAGATCGTCGTCTCCGGTCCTCGGCGACAAGACGTGGCCAACCAAAGACTCCATCTCAATGCTCCTTCTTCCAATCGTTTCTTTCAGGCTATGATGCCCCCGGGCTTCCCGCCCTGGCGGTCCGCCGCTCGCCCCCGTTTGGAGGCGGCGACACCCCAAAAAGTTCCTCCACCCCGTTATGTGGGGATCCCCATGGCGCTTGTCAAGACCCATCTCCGCTCCACCCTCTTCTTCGCCCTCCTGGTGGTCGGGGTCCTCTTCTATGCGAGCCTCATCATGGCCACCTGGCCGTGGAGCCGCCTCCCCCTTCGTCAGGGACTCGCACGCTCCTGGTCACGATACAACCGCCGGATCCTCGCCGCCACCTGCCATCTCGACGACGAAATCATCGGCCTCGATCTTCTCCCAAAAACCCCCTGCATCATCCTCTCCCGTCACCAGTCCGCCTGGGAAACCCTGGTCTACCAGGCTATTTTTCCCGGGATCATTTTCGCCGTCAAGAAGGAGCTGATGCTGATCCCCTTCTTCGGCTGGGCCCTCAAGGCCACCGGCCAGATCGCCGTCGACCGCGACCGCGGCGTCGAGGCCCTCCGGCGAATGCGCAAGGACGGCGAACAACGCCTCGGCGAAGGCAACTCCATCGTCATCTTCCCCGAGGGGACCCGCACCCCCCCAGGGGCGATGGGACCCTTCAACCCCGGCGGCATCGGCCTCGCCCTCTCCGCTCAGGTGCCCATCGTCCCCGTGGCCCACAACGCCGGCCTCTTCTGGAGGCGTCGCGCCTTTACCAAATATCCCGGCACCATCCGCCTCAGGGTCGGTCCCCCCATCCCCACCCAGGGGTTGACCGGGGCCGACCGGAAAAAACTCCAGGATCAGGTCCGCCAATCCATCCTCGCCATGATGGCCGAAATCGGCCTCCCCGAATCACCAGGCAACAAGACGGAAGGATGAGCCAACTCAGGCCGCAGAATACGGAAATGTGAACCAATAAGGCCGCAGAGCGGAGCCATGAACCCATTCCACTTGTCTCGCATCATCCTGCATGGCTACAAATCGATTCGCACCTGCGATCTCGAAATGAGATCATTAAACGTCCTGATCGGTGCCAATGGCGCCGGCAAGTCGAATTTTGTCGGTTTCTTCCGCATGATCCAGGAGCTCCTCGACCAGAGACTTCAGATCCATGTCGGCAGGAACGGGGGACCGGATGCCATGTTGCATTTCGGCCGAAAACAAACGGAAAGGATACATGCCGAACTCTATTTCGGAAGCAATGGTTACAAATTCTCCCTGGAACCGACCCTTGACAATCGCCTGATGTTCGCCGAGGAAAAATTCTGGTGGGCGACGATCGGCGACTGGGACATCAACTCGGGCCATTTCGAGTCACGAGTGGAAACACAAAAATCAACAACAAGAATCTACGATTTCACCGTTCCCGTCATGAGAAGTTGGAGGCTTTACCATTTTCACGATACGGGCGACAGTGCCTTGCTCAAGCAAAAACACGACATCTCCGTCAACGATTTTCTGAGAACGGATGCACGAAATCTGGCGGCCTTCCTCTTCTTTCTGCGCAATCATCACGAAATCCATTACAGGCGGATCGTCAAAAGCATCCAGCTGATCGCCCCGTTTTTCGGCGATTTCCACCTCCGTCCCCTCCCGGACAATGCCGATCAGATCGAACTCGCCTGGAGCGAAACCGGCAGTGACCTCCCTTTCAAGGCCCATCTCCTCTCCGATGGAACCCTCCGTTTCATCTGCCTCGCAACCGTATTGCTGCAACCCGAAACGTTCCAGCCCCAGACCATCCTGATCGATGAACCCGAACTGGGCCTTCACCCCTTCGCCATCCACCTCCTCGCCGCCATGCTGCGGTCAACCGCCTCCAGCCGGCAGGTGATCGTCTCCACCCAGTCGACTGATCTCCTGAATGAATTCCAAGCCGAGGATGTCATCGTTGCCGACCGAACCCCGGACGGAAGCCGTCTCCGCCGGTTGGACCCCTCCGCCCTCGCCACCTGGCTCGAGGAGTACTCGCTTGGCGAACTCTGGCAAAAAAACATCCTGGGGGGGAGGCCATCCCGGTGACACGGGTCAATATTTTCTGCGAAGGACAAACTGAGGAGGCATTCGTTCGCGAACTGCTGACGCCTCATTTTGCAAGCATGAATATCTGGATCACCTACATCATCGTCCGCACAAGTCGAGCAGGAAAAGGTGGGATTTCCTCTTACGGAAAAATCAAAAATCAAGTCAAGAAAAAATGCAAAGAGGACAAAAACTCCTGGGTTACGACACTGTTCGATTTCTATGCCTTTCCCTGGCGGGACATTTCCCCACCCATAGATACCAAGGGAGATTCGTTCAGCAGAGCCGGTTCGATCGAGACCGCCTTCAAGGACGATATCAACCAGCCCAACTTCATCCCCAATCTCGTCGTCCACGAATTGGAGGGACTCCTTTTCAGCAATCCGTCTGCGTTCAACGATTGGTTCAACGTCGAAGCTGGAATGGAACTCACTGCCATCCGCAATGATTTCGCCACTCCGGAACACATCAACAACAGCTCGAAGACCGCCCCATCCAAAAGGATCCTGGCCCTCTGCCCAGGATACGAAAAGGCCTGGCATGGGCCGCTGATCGCCGTGGAGATCGGTCTCGACACCATCCGCCGGGAATGTCCCCGATTCGATGGTTGGATCAAGCGGCTTGAAGCCTTGGCCAAGAACACGACCCCGCCGCCCGGAAACTCGCCCCGGTAGTTGTCCCCCTTCCCTCTCAATCCCGCAGCGCCAGGCGCGAAAACTCCTCCAGGGTGAGGGTCTCGCCGCGGCGGCGGGGATCGATCCCCTTCCTCTCGATCCACTCCGAACTCCCCTCGCCCAGCTCCTTCAAGGCATTGCCCAGCATCTTGCGCCGCTGCCCGAAGGCCGCCCGAACCACCGCCTGAAACCGCGCCGGGTCCGGAATCGGCACCACCGGCTCCGACCGCATCGTCAAACGCAACACCGTCGAGACGATCTTGGGCTGCGGAAAAAAACAGCCCGCCGTCACCTCCCGCACCCGGGCAATATCCATCCACGCCCGGCTCATCACCGTCAACACCCCGTAATCCTTGCTCCCCGGCACCGCCAGAAGCCGCTCCGCCACCTCCCGCTGGAACATGAAGATCATCGAATGGATCGCCTGCCGCTGGTCGATCAAGGTGAACAACAGCGGCGTGCTGATCACGTAAGGCAGGTTCCCCACCAGGCGCAGCGGCCCCCCAAGCTCCGCCGCCAGCTCCCCATAATCCAGACGCAACGCATCCCCCGCAATCACCCGCAGGGAACCCTCCCCTCCCGAATCAGCCTCCCGAACCGCCTCGACCAACGCCGGGATCAGCCCCTCATCCCGTTCGATCACCACCAACCGCCGCACCACCCCCAGGAGAGGCAAGGTCAGGCTCCCCAGCCCGGGACCAATCTCCACCACCGGGTCATCCGGCGCCAAGGCACAGGCCGCGACAATCGCCCGGGCAACCTGCGGATCGCTCAAAAAATTCTGCCCAAGCCCCTTCTTCGGCGTCAGGCCGTGACGGCGCAACAACTCCCGAATCCCGGAACTCACGCGCGTCGAACCCCGGGTTCCACCGCCAGAAGCCCCTCCAAAAACCCACGAAAAAGCCGCTCGATCTCGGGCAGTGTCGCCGCAAGACGGTGGTCGTCCTCAACCAGATGGAGCGGCACCCGGTGACGCCTGGCAAAAGCCAACACCCCCTCGACCGGCACCACCGCATCCTCCCAGGCATGGACCGCCACCACCCTCCCCGCCGAGGGTGCCGGATCGATCAACGCCCCAAACCCGGGGATGCCCACCGCCGGGGCCATGAGAAACAACCCCTCCGGATGCAACTGCCGCGAAGCCACCAGGGCTGCGTAGGCCCCCATACTGCTTCCCACCAACACCAGCCGCCGGCGGACCGCAGGAACCCAGTCGACCAGATACCCGGCACGCCGGTCAGGGTCGGCGATCGTCCGAAAATCCGGGCTCGCCACCCGAAAACCCAACGATTCTGCGCACCGGGCAAGACATACGATCTTGCTCCCCCAGGGAGTCCCATCCATGCCATGGGCAAAGAATACCCAGTCACTTCCCGCCGTCGCCACCACCACCTCCATCCAACCCCTCGCTCTTCCCGCCGCCAACATCCTGCGGAGAATCATCCCAGAGAGACACCCGGTTGCGTCCCTCCGCCTTCGCCCGATAGAGTGCCTTATCCGCGCGCGAAATCAACTCCTCCACCGGAATTCCCTTCCGGCCCCGCTCCACCCCTCGATAGATGGCAATACCAATGCTGATCGTCACCTTCAGCCCGGAGACCTCCATTGCCTCGACCCGCTGCCGGAACCGGTCCGCCGCCAACTCGATCCCGGGGACAACGGTGTTGGGCATCACCACCGCAAACTCCTCCCCACCGTAGCGGCAACAAAAATCAACGTGACGAAAATGCGCCCGCATCGCCACCGCCACCGCCTTAAGAACCTGATCACCCACCTGGTGACCGTGGCGATCATTGAAAAGCTTGAAATGATCGATATCGAGCAGTAACAATCCGTACTCCTGCCCATACCGGTCAGACCTCTCACACTCCTCCAGCAGCAACTCATCCAAGCGCCGCCGGTTCAACAACCCCGTCAAGCCGTCGGTCACCGACAGCGCCCGCATCTCCTCCTCCAGGCGCTTCTCCTCGGTGATGTCCCGGAACAGCGCCGCCGAACCGATCGATCGACCGGAGGCGCTCCGTATCGTCGCCGCATGAAAATTAAGCACCCGCTGATTGTAAACAACAACCTCCGGCATGTCCGCCCCGGCCGCCTTCAGATAGCTCTCGACAAAATCAGGATCGTCCAATATCCGCGAGAACCCCTCCTCCACGATCTTCCTCTCTTCCTTCCCCAAAAGGCGCGTCGCCGCCGGATTCACCAACACCACCCGGTTGTCGGCGTTGGTCACCACAATCCCCTCCCGCGCCGCCAACAGGATCGTCGTCAGCTTGTCCCGCTCCTGACCCAAACCCGACATCGTCTCCCGCAACGCATCGACCATCCGGTTGAATATCCGCGCCATGTCGCTGATCTCGTCACCTCCGATGACCGGCACCCGCAGCTCCAGATTTCCCCCGACCATCTGCCCCATCACCTGGCTCACCTGGGCGATCGGGCGCACCGCCGCCCGCCGGATCAGAAACAGCACCAGCACGAACACCATCCCCATCACCACCAGAATCAGAGAGGAGCGAAAAACCAGGGCACTCACCGCCGCGTGCTCGCGGGTGACATCGAAATAGATCTCGAAGGCCCCGAAAAACTCCCCGCCGATCATGATCGGGACATAACTCTCGATCACGTCGAGCCCGACCTTCACCCCATCCGCGCTGACACCCTCCTTGGCGACCCTCAGGCTAAAGGCATTCCCCAAAGCGACAATATTCTCAAAATAATCGTGGGTATTCTTCTGACCAATTTCCCCCTCCACCGATGAATCCACAATCACACCATCTCGGGAAAAGACCCGGTACTTCCAGACGCGGAAATCGCGCGTAACCTTGGCCACCTCCTCCCGGAAGGCGGGAGTGATCCGCAACGCCCCATCAGGATCACCTGCCAAGGGCTCGATCAACTCCTTCAGATGATCACGCACCTGGATGGAGTCATCTTCCGCATATCGGATCAGCAGGGCAGCAAACTCGGGAAAGACCCAAAAGATGACGTACACAGGCAGGATGGTCGCCACCAGAACAGAGACCAGAAAAGTGTTTCTTTGAAAGCGATAGCGAACCATGGACCCCCCCTCCACTGTCGGACGAACCAGCGGGACGGACGGGAACCAAGCTTCCCCTCCTCACCCGCCCCTATCACTCAATGGGCCGGGGATTATAGGGCACCTGCCAAGACCAATTGAACGGATCGAAGTGAAACAAATTGTCACGTTGGCAGAACTCCGGCGACAAGACGCCTCCCCGCCATCCTGCGAGCCAAATCCAGGGCCGCGACCAGGGAGGCCGGGTCGGCCACGCCACGACCCGCCAGGTCGTAGGCCGTCCCGTGATCGACACTGGTCCGCACCACCGGCAGCCCAAGGGTCACGTTCACCGCCTCGCCAAAGGCCAACATCTTCAGGGGAATCAACGCCTGATCGTGGTACATACAGACCACGGCGTCGTAGCCCTCCCGCGCCCGGGCATGGAAGAGGGTATCCGCCGGCAGCGGCCCGAAGACCGAACCCTCCCCATAACGGCCCGCCATCGTCTCCCGAACCGGAACGATGATGCGCGACTCTTCATCCCCGAAGGCACCGCCCTCGCCGGCGTGAGGATTGAGCCCGGCCAACGCCACCCGCGGTCGATCCACCCCAAAATCCCGCCTCAGGGCCAGCCACGTCGTCTCCACCACCCGCTGCAGATGTTCCCGCGAAAGAGAACCCGGAACCGCCGCCAGGGCGATATGGATCGTCGCCGGAACCACCCGCAGCCCACCACCGGTCAGCATCATGACCGGATGCGGCGAACCGGTCAGCTCCCCCAGAAGCTCCGTGTGACCAGGGACCCGGATCCCCGCCGCGTGAAAGACCGATTTGTTGATCGGCGGCGTCACCAGGGCCGCCACCCGCCCCTGGAGGGCCAGCTCCGTCGCCTGGCGGATGCTCTCCAGCGTCACCCCGGCGTTGGCCGCATCCGCCCGACCAAACCGCAACCGCTCGAGATCCAGGCGGGAACGGGTCGGCAGAACCCAGAACCTCACCCCCCCCTCTCCCGAAACCTCCTCGGGAGAACAAACCTCCGCAACCCTCACCGGGAGACCCAACCGCTCCCCCGTCCACCGGTAAAGATCGGGATCGCCAATATGGAGACGCAACGGCTCCGGATCGACCAGAAAGGCCTTCAGCGCAACCTCCGGCCCGATACCCGCCGGATCCCCCTGGGTCACCGCCAACGGCAGCGCCCCCCCTGGTGCCGAGCCGCTAGCGCACATCCACGAACGCCCGCAGGCGCAAGTCCCGCAACCACTGCCGGTAAAGGGCCTGGGCCTTGGTCTCCATCACCCGCTCGCGCAGCTTGTCGCGCTGCCCCGTCGCCGCGACCGCCCGCTTGCTCTCCCGAGCCTCAACCAGCAGCAGATGCCAGCCAAAGGGCGTCCGCACCGGCTCGCTCACCTCGCCGACCGGCAGGGAAAAGGCCGCCTCCTCAAACTCCGCCACCATCACCCCCTTGCCGAACCAACCCAGATCCCCCCCGTCGGCGGCGTTCTCATCCTCCGAATATTTCTTCGCCAATTCGGCAAAATCCGCCCCTCCAACGGCCTCCGCCCGAACCTCCCGAATCTTCGCCAACGCCTCTTCCTCGGAGGCTCCCTCTTCCCCCTCGGTCGCCACCTTCACCAGGATGTGCCGCGCCTTCGCCTGCAAGGTCGACCCCTCCTGCTTCGGAGACCCGGCCTTCTCCCGACTCTCCAATACCTGAAAAACATGAAAACCCTGCCCGGTACGCACCGGACCCGCCACCTCCCCAGGCTGCAACGAGAAAACCTCCCGTTCCATCTCCGGCAGGAGTTCCCCCCGCCCGAACCACCCCATTTCGCCCCCCTCGAGACTGCTGCTGTCGCTCGAATGTTTCGCCGCCAGCGTCGCCAGGGAACCCCCGGACCGCAACTCCTGGACCAAAGAAAGGGCCTTCTCCCGCACCTTGGCCTGCTCCTCGGGGGAGGCCTCCGCCGGGACCGCCAGAAGAATCTGCCCCAGTTTGATCTCCCGATCCCCGCCCGAGGTGCGAATCCCCCGGGACAACTGCTGAATCTCCTCCTCGTTCACCGTCACCCGCGGACGGATCACCTTGGCCATCAGCCGTGACTGGATCATCGCATCGCGCAGCTTCTCCCGGTACTGCTCAAGCGGAACCCCCTCCTGTTCCAGGGCCTGAGAAAGCCCACCGGGGGGAAGACCGTTGTTCCGCTCCACCTGGCTCATCGCCTGGACGAGGTCCTCTTCGGTGATGACGATCCCCAATTGCCGCGCCTTCTGGTCCCGGAGCTTGATCGTGATTCTCTCCTCCAGGGCCCGTTGCATCAGCTCTTCCGGCTCGATCTGGCCACCGGCGCGGCGAATCCGCGAATACATCGACCGTGCCAACTCCCGGACCTCCGAAAGGGTGATGACACTCGCCTCGTCACTGGCCGACTCGAGGTTGTCCCCCACGTCCACCACCGCCACAATCCGGTCGATCACGGCTTCTTCCGCCCACAGCCCAGTCGCCACAACGAGAAGAGACCAGGCCACCACCACCCCGAGCGACAGCGCCCCCCCCCTCCCGGGCCACGACAACACCCGGA
>JADGCL010000072.1 GCA_015229005.1 Magnetococcales bacterium | reverse complement strand
GGGGGCGGCCAGTAATGGCCGTCCCTACCTCACCGGGGAGGCTCTGCCGCCCCCCGGTGGGGTTTGGGGCGAAGCCCCAAGGTCTTGTTTTTGACTTTGACTTTGCTTTTCGCGCCCGATCACACCAAGCGAACCCCGCGTAGTTTGCGGGGTTCGCGCCGGCGCGGGCCTCGGCGTTCCGCTCATTGGGGCCGGGGTTTTCGGCCCCAATGAGCGGAACGCGCTCTGCGTAAGGCACGCCGTCGAAGGCGGCGCGGGCGGCGGCCCCCTTTCTCAACAGCCAGCGGTGGCAGAGCCTTTTGCAGCGATCGGCTTTGCCCCCGCCCCCCTTCTGCTCCAGGCAATACCCCACCGACCGCGAGGGGCAACTGTCGCCCCACTGAAAATAGTGCCTGTCCGCCGAATCGGGTTGCCGGCAAAACTTCCTGAATGCGACAATGACCTTCTGGTTGGTCCGAATGCCGGGGTTCCCACCCCGGACGGGGGGCTTGCCCCTGAAGCCGGAGGAATTCTCCTTATGACCCAAGAGCCGCCGCTCTCCCCAAAGTCCGACACCCCGCCGCCAGCGGAACCGACCGGGCCGTCGGTGTCGCTTCCCGAGGCGCCGGCCCGTATATCCTGGGGGGGTGGGTTTTGGTTCGGTAACGTTCCGCAGGCACTGAAGCCGCCGCCGCTCCCCCCGGAGTCCGCCACCCCACCGCCCTCGGAACCGACCGGGCCGTCGGTGTCGGACCGCGCCCCCGGGGGGGGTGAATCTGGGTTCAATATCGGCCTGAAGACACTCGCGAACTGGGTAAAACGAATAATACCGGATCCACTTGGGTCAATTCTCGGTGACTGGATCCTTAAACATCCGAAGATAGTCGTCCTGACAGTTTCGATCTTGTTGGTCATGGTCCTGGCTTTCCTGTTCAGAGAACCCCTCATCGCGCTTTACGAAGAGTCCCTACCCCTCCCCCAGGCCAAGCCCGGTCACTACACCATCGCGGTGGCCCGTCTGGGCAACGATCCCGGGAACGCCCAGCGAGCGGCCCTGGTTCAATATCTCGGGGAATTCGGTAATCCCCCTGCCGGCAAGGAGGTCGGGGAATCCCTGGTGGATGCGCTCTCTATCGGGCGGAAGATCGAACTGCCTTCCGACGGCTCCAAGAGCGGTCACGTCAAGGCGGGGCAAGAGAAGGCTCGGGATCTGTTGAAAGAGACCGGGGCGAATGTTCTCCTCTGGGGCGAGGTGATCCAGGAGGGAGAGAAACCGACTCTAGTTCTCCGCTGGACCCCGTCCAGGGAATCGGCGCTTCGCAAAGAGCGGAGTGACCTGGAGCGGGGCGTCCGCTACTTCTCCACTCAGGAGCAGAAGCTGCCGGCCCTCGTTTGGGAGGATCTGGCTTCCGTCCTGGGCCTCCTGGTTACCTCCGCCGGGGCGGAATTTCATGCCCAGGATGGGCAATTCCTCGCCGACCGTCTCCGCCCCTTCGTCCACCAGGTGGAAGATCTCCTGAAGGGAGCCCGGGACCGATGGACCGCCGAGGCCTTCTCCCGGGTTGAGTTCGTTCTGGCCAATGCCCTGATTACCCTGGGCGAACAATCCGGGGAGAACGAGGTCCTCGCCGAGGCCATCTGGCACTATCGGAATGTCCTGCGACATTGGGAGGGTAGCACGAACCGTCCCGCCCGGGCCATGATCCAGAACAATCTGGGCGCCGCCTTGCAGGTGCTCGGCGAGCGGGAGAGCGGGACGGCGCGGCTTGAGGAGGCGGTCGAAGCCTACCGGGCGGCGCTTTTGGGGTGGACCCGTGAGCGGGTCCCGCACGACTGGGCCATGACCCAGAACAATCTGGGCACTGCCTTGCAAGCGCTCGGCGAGCGGGAGAGCGGGACGGCGCGGCTCGAGGAGGCGGTCGGGGCCTATCGGGCGGCGCTTTTAGAGTATACCCGGGAGGATGTCCCGCTCGCCTGGGCCACGACCCAGAACAATCTGGGGGTTGCCCTGCAGACGCTCGGCGAGCGGGAAAGCGGGACGGAGCGGCTCGAGGAGGCAGTTCAAGTTTTCCGGGCGGCGATTTTGGAGCGGACCCGTGAGCGCGTTCCGCTCGACTGGGCCGCGACCCAGAATAATCTGGGCCTTGCCCTGGAAGGGCTCGGCGAGCGGGAAAGTGGGACGGCGCGGCTTGAGGAGGCGGTCGAGGTCTACCGGGCGGCGCTTGGTGAGTATACCCGTGAGCGGGTCCCGCTCGACTGGGCCATGACCCAGAACAATCTGGGCAATGCCTTGCAAACGCTCGGCGAGCGGGAAGGCGGGACGGAGCGGCTTGAGGAGGCGGTCAAGGCCTTTCAGGCGGCGCTTTTGGAGCGGACCCGTGAGCGGGTTCCGCTCGCCTGGGCCATGACCCAGAACAATCTGGGTGTTGCCTTGCAAGCGCTCGGCGAGCGGGAGGGCGAGACGGCGCGGTTAGAGGAGGCGGTTCAGGCTTTCCGGGCGGCGCTTTTGGAGCGGACCCGTGAGCGCGTCCCGCTCCTGTGGGCCGCGACCCAGAACAATCTGGGCCTTGCCCTGGAAGGGCTCGGCGAGCGGGAAAGTGGGACGGCGCGGCTTGAGGAGGCGGTCGAGGTCTACCGGGCGGCGCTTTTGGAATTCACCCGTGGGGGGGCCACACACTACATGGCCCTGGTGCAGCAAAACCTTGACCGGGCCATGGGCATTCTTGCGGAACGGCGGCAGGGCGGACCCCCTTCGGGGGATCGCGGGGAGGGGTCGCAACCTTCGCGCTGACCCCGGCACCTTGTTCGTGGTAGAATCAGGTCGTCTATTGGTCGGAGGGGGCCGGAGGGGAAAACGGAACGGGGAGCATGATGACCACAGCCGTTGCTCTCGATACCCGCGAATTTGTCCGCCGTCTCCGGGAGGCCGGGGTCGAGGAGAAGCAGGCCGAGGCCTTCTCCGACGCCTTCCAGGAGGTCCAGGAGGCCCAACTGGAAGAGCTTGCGACCAAAAGCGACCTTGCCGAACTCAAGGGTGAACTCAAAGGCGAGATCAGGGAACTCCGGGGAGAGATCCAGCGACAGGGGGAGTCCACCAGTCGGGAATTCAAGCGACAGGAGGAGTCCATCAGCGGGGGATTCGAGCGGCAGAAGGAAATCTTGAGCCGTGATATCAGGGAGTTCCGCCTGGAGATCGAGGCCCGGCTGCAAAAGTCTGCCGGCGAGGCGCTTCTGCTCCGGTGGATGTTTGGCTTCCTCCTGGCCGGGGTCATCAGCATCGTTCTCAAGCTCTTCCTGCCGCCTTGACCCTTTCTCGCCCGGAGCCTTCTTCTCGCGCCTTCCCGTCCTGGTTTGGCACATGGCTCCGGCCCCGGTCGGCGGTCTTCCCGCAGTGATCGGCTTCGTCCTGTGAGGTAAGGCAAATCACCATAACGGTTTCCATATTATCTTTTTGCGGCCTGAAATCACAATAAGGAATTCCATATTCATTTTTCGGCCTGGAAGATATCCAGGTAGGGCCGGAACCGGAAAAGGCGGTTCCTCTGGTAGCCGGTGACCTCCTCCAGCAATTTCAACTCGACGAGTGCTGCCACCAGTTGGTTGGCGGCCTGGTATTGGAGTCCCAATTCGGACGCCACTCGCCCGACGTTGACCGCCGGATGCCGGTAGAGGAATTGAATCAGTCGCCGCCCGTTCTCCGCCCGCCGTCCCAGGGTAACGATGCGTCCGTCGATCTCCTGGCGCAGGGCCAGCAGTTGGCGGAAGGTCTCCTTGCCTTTCTCGGCGGTCTCCTCCACGGCCTGGAGGAAGAAGCGGCACCAGTGGCCGAGGTCGTTGGATTCCCGTACCCGGGTCAGGGCGTCGAAATAGGCACCACGGTGTTTTTCCAGATGGGCGGATAGGTAGAGGGAGGGCTTGGCCAACAGCCCGTGGCTGATCAGATAGAGGGTGATGAGCAGGCGACCAATGCGGCCATTGCCATCGAGAAACGGATGGATGGTTTCGAACTGGTAATGGGAAAGGGCGCAACGGATGAGGTGCGGCACCTGGATGGCGTCATTGTGCCAGAAGGCTTCCAGATCGCTCAGCAAATCGGGCAGGTCGTCGTGGTGGGGCGGGATGAAGGCGGCGTCGGCCAGGGTGGCCCCACCCACCCAGTTCTGACTGCGGCGAAATTCGCCCGGTGTTTTCCGCTCGCCGCGCACCCCCTGCATGAGGGTGGCGTGGGTCTGTTTCAACAGACGCAGGGAAAGGGGCAGTTCGCGCAGAGTGGCAATGGCCTCGTTCATGGCGCGGACGTAGTTTTGCACCTCGTGCCAGTCGTTGCGCCGTTCCGGCAGGATCTCTTCCTCCTCCAGCACCGCCTCGTCCATCTCGGTGCGGGTTCCCTCAATGCGGCTGGAGAGGTTGGCCTCCTTGAGAACGTGCATTTGCAGGTACAGATCCACTTCGGGCACGATCATGGTAAAGGCGTTCAATTCGCCCAACGCCTTGGATGCCCGCTCCAGCAGCGTGCCGATGCGCGGGTCGTCCCAGGACCACTCCTGGTTGATGGGCGCAGGGTGGAAGCTCTTGTATTGGTACTGCTGGCGGAGCTTTCCGGATTGGAAGTCCTCGAATTTCATGGTTCCGGCTGCTCGCGGAGGGAGATGGCGTTGTGGTGAAGTCCCTGGGCCAACTGGCTGGATGGGTCTGGGCAACGATCCCGAGGATACTCAGCGAACGGCCCTGGTTCAATACCTCAGGGAATTCGGCTCCCCCCCTGCCGGCGAAAAACATGGCATATGGTGCAGCGAAACCTTGACTGGGCCAAGGGCATTCTTGGGAAACGGAAGCGGGGCGGACTCCCTCTGGAGGATCGCGGGGAAGGGCCGCGACCTTTGCGCTGACCCCGGTACCCTGCCCGTGGTGGAATCGGGCCGTCCATTGCTGCCGGAAGGGGAAACGGAACGGGGAGGCAACACCCCACCGACCGCGAGGGATAGCGGTCGCCCTGCTGAAAATATTGCCGGTCTGCCGAATCGGGTTGCCGGCAAAACTTCCCGAATGCGACAATGGTCTCCGATCGGTATGAGTGCCGGGATGTTCATCCCGGACAGGAATCCTGTACCCTGGGATCGGAGGAGTTTTTCCATGATTCGAGAGCAGTCGCCACTCTCTTCCAAGTCTGACACCCTGCCGTCGGTGGTATCGGGCGCATCCCGGGGGAGTGCGTCCGGGTTCCGTATTGCTCCGGGGAGAGGCGCGAATAAGGTCAAGGGGCCGGCGCCGCATGGGCGGATCGCCGCCGACCGGGTTCTCGGACATCCGTGGCAAGTCGTCCTGACGGTTGCCATCCACCTGGTCGTGGCGCCGCTGTTTTTGTCCGGAGAGTCTCTTTTCGCGTCGACCCGGGAGGAGTCCGCCTCCCCCGCGGAATCCGCCTCCCTCCCCCGGGCCAGGTCCGGCCATTACACCGTCGCGGTGGCCCGTCTGGGCAACGATCCCGGGAACGCCCGGCAGTCGGACCTGGTTCGGTATCTCCGGGAATTCGGCCCCCCCCCCGCCGGCGGGGAGAGCGGGAAATCGCTGGTGGAGGCGCTCGCCATCGAGCGGGAGGTGACGCCGCCTTCCGGCGGATCCGAAGACAACAACATTATGGCGGGTCACGAGAAGGCCCGGGAACTGCTGGAAAAGACCGGGGCGGATGTTCTCCTCTGGGGCAAGGTGGTCGAGGAGGGGGAGAAAACGGTTCTGATTCTCCGCTGGACCCCGGCCAGGGAAGCGGCGCTTCGCGAAGGGGGGGGTGGTCCGGAACAGGGCGTCCTTCACTCCCCCTCCGCCCGGGAACTGGAACTGCCGGCCCTCGTCTGGGATGACCTGACCCCTGTCCTGGGTCTTCTGGTCGTCTCCGCCGGCGCGGAATTGCATGCCCAGGACGGGCGTTTTTCCATCGACCTTCGCCGCTCCTTCACCCGCCGGGTGGAAAGTCTCCTGGAGGGAGCCCGGGACCGGTGGACCCCTGAGGTTTCCCCCTGGGTTGAAGTGATTTTGGTCGATGCCCTGAGTCTCCTGAGTGACCAATCCGGGGAGAGCAGGGTTCTCGCCGACTCTGTCCGGCGTTATCGGAACGTTCTGCAACGTCTGGCGGGTGGCGCGGACCATCCCGTCTGGGCTGTGACCCAGAACAGTCTGGGCACGGCCCTGCTTCGTCTTGGCGAGTTGGAAAGCGGGACGGCGCGTCTTGAGGAGGCGGTTCAGGCTTTTCGGGCGGCGCTTGGTGGGCGCACCCGTGAGCGTACACCGCTCGCCTGGGCCGCGACCCAGAACGCTCTGGGCGCGGCCCTGGGAATGCTTGGTGAGCGGGAGGAGGGGACGGCGCGTCTTGAGGAGGCTGTCAAGGCCTACCGGGCGGCGCTCCAGGAGCGGACCCGCGAGCGCGTCCCGCTCGACTGGGCCATGACCCAGAACAATCTGGGCATTGCCCTGGGAGTGCTTGGTGAGCGGGAGGAGGGGACGGCGCGTCTTGAGGAGGCGGTTCAGGCCTTTCGGTCGGTGTTGTTGGAGCGGACCCGTGAGCGAGCTCCGCTCGCCTGGGCCATGACTCAGAACGGTCTGGGCAATGCCCTGAAGACGCTCGCTGAGCGGGAGGAGGGGACGGCGCACCTCGAGGAGGCGGTCGAGGCTTTTCGGGCGGCGCTCCAGGAACGGACCCGGGAGCGGGTTCCGCTCGATTGGGGTGAGACCCAGAGCAATCTGGGTGATGCCTTGCGGATGCTTGGGGAGCGGGGGGGTGGGGGGGAGTGGTTGCCAATGGCGATCGAAGCCTACCGGGCGGCGCTCCAGGAGCGGACCCGCGAGCGCGTCCCGCTCCAGTGGGCCACGACCCAGAACAATCTGGGCAATGCCTTGGGGATGCTTGGCGATCGGGAAGGCGGGTCGGCGTATCTCAAGGAGGCGGTCAAGGCCTACCGGGCGGCGCTCCAGGAGCGGACCCGCGAGCGTGCCCCTCTCGACTGGGCCATGACCCAGAGCAATCTGGGCAATGCCTTGCGGATGCTCGGCCAGCGGGAAAATGAGACGGCTCGGACCATGGAGGCGGTTGAGGCTTTTCGGGCGGCGCTGTTGGTGAGGACCCGTGAGAGATTTCCGCTCCCGTGGGCCTTGACCCAGAACAGTCTGGGCAATGCCCTGCTGGTGCTTGGCGCACGGGAAGAAGGGACGGCCCGGTTGGAGGAGGCGGTCAAGGCCTACCGGTCGTCGCTGCTGGAGAATACCCGCGAGCGTGCCCCTCTCGACTGGGCCATGACCCAGAGCAATCTGGGCAATGCCTTGCGGATGCTCGGTCAACGGGAAAAGGGGACGGCCCGTCTCAAGGAGGCGGTCGAGGCCTGTCGGGCGGCGCTCCAGGAGCGGACGCGCGAGCGCGTCCCGGTCGAATGGGCTGCGACCCAGATCAATCTGGGCATTGCCCTGGAAATCCTCGGCGAGCGCGAGAGTGGGACGGCGCGGCTGACCTGGCTTCCGTACTGGGTCTTCAGGTCGCCTCCGCCGAGGCGGAATTTCATGCCCGGGATGGGCAACTGCTCGCCGATTCTTTGCGTCCTTTCGTCAACCAGGTGGAAAATCTCCTGAAGGGAGCCCGGGAGCGATGGGGTGCCGAGGGCGCCGCCCGGGTTGAGTTCATCCTGGCCAATGCGCTGAGTACCCTGGGCGAACAATCCGGGGAGAACGAGGCGCTCGCCGAGGCCATTCGGCACTATCGGAACGTCCTGCAACATCGGGGGGGTGGCGCTGACCGTCTCACCTGGGCCATGGCCCAGAACCATCTGGGCAGTGCCTTGCAGATGCTTGGCGAGCGGGAGGGTGGGACGGCACGGCTTGAGGAGGCGGTCGAGGTTTTCCGGGCAGCGCTCTTGGAGCAGACTCGTGAGCGGGTCCCGCTCCAGTGGGCCGCGACCCAAAACAATCTGGGCGCTGCCTTGCGGACGCTCGGCGAGCGGGAGCGCGGGACGGCGCGGCTTGAGGAGGCGGCACAGGCGTTCCGGGCGGCGCTGTTGGAGTATCCCCGTGAGCGGGTCCCGCTCGCCTGGGCCATGACCCAGAACCATCTGGGCAATGCCTTGGGGACGCTCGGCGAGCGGGAGAGCGGGACGGCGCGGCTTGAGGAGGCGGTCAAAGCCTACCGGTTGGCGCTTCTGGAGCGGACCCGTGAGCGGGTCCCGCTCGCCTGGGCCATGACCCAGGGCAATCTGGGCAATGTTTTGGCACGTCTTGGCGAGCGGGAAAGCGGGACGGCGCGGTATGAGGAAGCGGTCGAGGCTTACCGGGCGGCGCTTGCGGAGTATACGCGTGAGCGGACCCCGCTCCAGTGGGCCATGATCCAGAACTTTCTGGGCGATGCCTTGCGGGTGCTTGGCGAGCGGGAGAGTGGGACGGCACGGCTTGAAGAGGCGGTTCAGGCCTTTCGGGCGGCGCTGTTGGAGTTGACCCGTGAGCGTGTTCCGCTCGGCTGGGCTGCGACCCAGAACAACCTGGGGGCCGCCTTGCGGCTGCTTGGCACGCGCGAAGGCGGGACGGTGCATCTCGAAGAGGCGCTCGCGGCGTATCGGTCGGCGCTTTTGGAGCGGACCCGTGAGCGGGTCCCGCTCGCCTGGGCCGAGACCCAGAACAACCTGGGCAATGTATTGCAGGCGCTTGGCGCACGGGAAAGCGGGTCGGCGCGGCTTGAGGAGGCGGTCCAGGCTTTTCGGGCGGCGCTATTGGAGCTGACCCGTGAGCGGGCTCCGCTCGATTGGGCTGCGACCCAGAACAATCTTGGCCTTGTGTTGGGAATGCTTGGCGAGCGGGATGGTGGGACGGCGCGGCTTGAGGAGGCGGTCGAGGCCTACCGGTTGGCGCTTTTGGAGCAGACTCGTGAGCGGGTCCCGCTCCGGTGGGCCATGACCCAGAACAATCTGGGCAATGCCCTGGGAATGCTCGATGAGCGGGAAGGCGGGACGGCGCGGCTTGAGGAGGCGGTCCAGGCTTTCCGGGCGGCGCTTTTGGGGAATACCCGTGAGCATGCCCCGCTCGACTGGGCCATGACCCAGCACAATCTGGGCATTGCCTTGCAGACGCTCGGCGAGCGGGAGAGCGGGACGGCGCGGCTTGAGGAGGCGGTTCAGGCGTTTCGGGCGGCGCTCTTGGAGCGGACCCGTGAGCGTGGCCAACTCGCCTGGGCCATGACCCAGAACAACCTGGGCGCTGCCTTGCGGGTGCTTGGCGAGCGGGAAGGCGGGACGGCGCGGCTTGAGGAGGCGGGCGAAGCTTTTCGGGCGGCCTTTCTGGGATTCACCCGTGGGGGGGACCCGCGCGGTATGGCCATGGCGCAGCGAAACATAGGCCTGGTCATGGGCAAGCTTGCGGAACGGCAGCAGGGCGGCCCCCCTTCGGGGGATCGTGGGGAAGGGCCTGCGTCTCCCTCCGAAGGGGGCTCGCCGCGACCATCGCGCTGACCCTTGCCGGAAGGGGAAACGGAACAGGGAGGCAGAGCGCCGAATCGGTTTGCCGGCAAAACTTCCTGAATGCGACAATAACCTCCGATTCGTATGAGCGCCGGGATTTCCACACCGGACAGGAGTCTTGCACCCCGGGATCGGAGGATTTTTCCCATGACTCGAGAGCCGTCGCCACTCCATTCCAGGTCTGACACCCTGCCGCCGGTGGTATCGGGCGCATCCCGGGGGAGTGCGTCCGGGTTCCGCACCGTTCCGGGGAGGGGCGCGAATAAGGTCAAGCGGCCCGTGCCGGCGCGGCTTGGGCCAAAGGCCGGCGGTCGGCTCCTCGACCCTCCGTGGAAAGTCGTCCTGACCCTGTCGCTTTTGCTGGTCACGGTCCCGGTTTGTGGAAGCGGTCGAAGTTTTCCGGGCTGCGTTGTCGGAGTTGCCCCGTGAGCGTGTCCCGCTTGCCTGGGCCTTTGTCCAGACCAACCTGGGCAATGCCCTGGCATCACTTGGCGAGCGGGAGGGCGGTTCGGCCCGACTGGAGGAGGCGGTTCAGGTCATTCGGGCGGCGCTCCAGGAGCGGACGCGCGAACGTGACTCGTTCGACTGGGCCATGACCCAGAACATTCTGGGCTCTGTCTTGCGGGTACTCGGCGAACGGGAGGGCAAAGCGGAACTTCTGAAGGAGGCGATGAGCGCCCATCTGGAGGCGTTGTCGGGGCTGAACAGAGTGAGTTTCCCGCTCGAATGGGCCAGGACCATGAGCAATCTGGGTCTTGCTGCGGGGACGTTCGGGGAGTGGGTGGAAGGGACGGCGTTCCTTGAGAAGGCGCGTGATGCCTACCGGATGGCGCTATCCGAGTGGACGCGTGAGCGGGCTCCGCTCGACTGGGCCGAGACCCAGTACAATCTGGGCAATGTCTTGCGGTTGATTGGCGCCCGGAAGGGTGGGACGGCACATCTCAAGGGGGCGATCGAGGCCTATCGGGAGGCGCTTTTGGAGCAGACCCGTGAGCGGGCTCCGCTCGACTGGGCCGCGACCCAGAACAATCTGGGCATTGTCTTGGGAACACTTGGCGAGCGGGAGAGGGGGACGGCGCGGCTTGAGGAGGCGGTTCAGGTTTTCCGGGCGGCGCTTCTGGAGCGGTCCCGTGAGCGTGTTCCACTCGACTGGGCCATGACCCAGAGCAATCTGGGCGCTGTCCTGTGCGTGCTCGGCAAGCGGGAGAACGGAACGGCGCGGCTTGAGGAGGCGATCGAGATCCATCGGGCGGCGCTTCAAGAGTTCCAGCGTTTGGGGTCCACGGACCATGTGGCCCTGTCGGAGCTGAACCTGAAGCGGGCCAAGGGCATTCTTGAAAAAAGGAAACGGAAGCGGAAATAGGGCGGCCCTCCTTCCGGGAGGCGTGGGGAAGGGGCTTCGTCTCCCCCCGGGGGTGGTCCTCCGCAAATCACGCACTGAACCGGTACCCCGGTTGTGGTAGAATCCGGGCGTTCATTGCCGGAAGGGGAAACGGAACGGGGACCATGATGACCACAGCCGTTGCTTTTGATACCCACAAATTTGTCCGCCGTCTCCGGGATGCCGGGGTCGAGGAGGGGCAGGCCGAGGCCTTCTCCGATGCTTTCCAGGAGGTCCGGGAGGCCCAACTGGAAGAGCTTGCGACCAAAAGCGACCTTACCGGACTCAAGAGTGAGCTCAAAGGCGAGATCGCCGAACTCAGGAGTGAACTCAAAGGCGACATCAGGGAACTTCGAGGAGAGGTCGAGCGGCTGGCGGAGTTCACCAGCAGGGAATTCAAGCGACAGGAGGAATCCACCAGCGGGGGATTCAAGCGACAGGAGGAGTCCATCAGCGAGAGATTCAAGCGGCAGGAGGAAATCTTACGCCGTGATATCAGGGAGTTCCGCCTGGAGATCGAGGCCCGGCTGCAAAAGTCTGCCGGCGAGGCGCTTCTGCTCCGGTGGATGTTTGGCTTCCTCCTGGCCGGGGTGATCAGCATCATCCTCAAGCTCTTCCTGCCGCCCTGACCATCCTCGCCTGGAACCTTCTTCACGCGCCTCCGGGGCTGGTCCGGCCCACGGTCATCGGTCTTCCCGCAGTGGGCGGCCTCGTCCTCTGATCTTCTCCCGCTCCAGGCAACACCCCACCGACCGCGAGGGGTAACGGTCGCCCTGCTCAAAAATGGTGCCGGTCCACCGAACCGGGTTGCCGGCAAAACTTCCTGAATGCGACAATGACCTCCTGTTTGGTACGAATGCCGGGATTCCTGCCCCGGACGGGATGTTGTCCCCTGGGATCGGAGGAATTCTCCCCATGACCCAAGAGCAGTCGCTCCCCCCGGAGTCCGCCGCCCCGCCGCCAGCGGAACCGAGCGCACCCGAAGGGGGCAAGCTCGATTTCATCGTGCAGATGGGCGCACATCAGATAAAGCCACATATTCCGGATAAATTCAGGGCAAATTTCGATAGTTGGATCAATAAACATCCGGGGAAATTCGTCTCGATACTTTTGATCGGGTTAGTCGCAGCCTTTGGCTTCTATTTCAGAGAACCCTTTGTCGCGCTGTACCAAGAAAAGACTTCCCCCTCTCCAACCCCCCCTCCTCTCCCCCGGGCCAAACCCGGTCACTACACCGTTGCGGTGGCCCGTCTGGGCAACGATCCCGGGAACGCCCAGCGAGCGGCCCTGGTTCAATACCTCAGTGAGTTCGGTGAATCCCCTGCCGACGGAAAGGTCGGGGGATCCCTGGTGGATGCGCTCGTGATCGAGCGGGAGGTCGAGCTGCCTTCCGACGGCTCCAGGAACGATAACGTCGAGACGGGTCACAAGAAGGCCCGGGATCTGTTGGGACAGACCGGGGCTGACGTTCTCCTCTGGGGAGAGGTGATCCAGGAGGGAGAGAAACCGACTCTGGTTCTCCGCTGGACCCCGTCCAGGGAATCGGCGCTTCGCGAAGAGCGGGGCGACCTGGAGCGGGGCGTTCGCTATTCCTCCTCCGCCCGGGAGCAGGAACTGCCGGCCCTTGTCTGGGATGACCTGGCTTCCGTCCTGGGCCTCCTGGTTGCCTCCACCGGGGCGGAATTTCATGACCAGGATGGGCAATTCCTCGCCGACCGTCTTCGCTCCTTCGTCCGCCAAGCGGAAAATCTCCTGGAGGGGGCCCGGGACCGATGGACCGCCGAGACCGCCTCCTGGGTTGAGTTCGTTCTGGCCAATACCCTGGGGACCCTGGGCGAACAATCCGGGGAGAATGAGGTTCTTGCCGAGGCCATCTGGCACTATCGGAAAGTTCTGGAACACCAGAAGGGTGGCACGGACCGTCTCGCCTGGGCCAGGACCCAGAACAATCTGGGCAATGTCCTGCAAACGCTCGGCGAGCGGGAGAGCGGGACGGCGCGGTTTGAGGAGGCGATCAAAGCCTATCGGGCAGCGCTATTGGAGCGGACCCGTGAGCGCGACTCGCTCGCTTGGGCCATGACCCAGGACTATCTGGGCAGTGCCCTGGACGCGCTCGGCAAGCGGGAAGGCGGGACGACACGGTTTGAGGAGGCGATCGAAGCCTATCGGGCAGCGCTTTTGGAACGGACCCGTGAGCGCGTCCCGCTCCAATGGGCCGCTACCCAGAATAATCTGGGCGTTACTCTGGAACATCTTGGTGAGCGAGAAGGAGGAGCGGCGCGACTTAAGGAGGCGATCGAGGCTTATCGGGCAGCGCTTGGTGAGTACACCCGTGAGCATGTCCCGCTTGATTGGGCCGCGACCCAGAACAATCTGGGCAATGCCTTGGGAACGCTCGGCGAACGGGAAGGCGGGACGGAGCGTCTTGAGGAGGCGGTTCAGGCTTTCCGGGCGGCGCTATTGGAGCTGACCCGTGAGCGGGTCCCTCTCGACTGGGCCATGACCCAGAACAATCTGGGCAATGTCTTGCTTCGTCTCGGCGAGCGAGAGAGCGGGACGACGCGGCTTGAGGCGGCGGTCGAGGCCTATCGAGCGGCGCTTCTGGAATTCACCCGTGGGGGGGCCACACACTATATGGCCGTGGCGCAGCAAAACCTTGACCGGGCCATGGGCCTTCTTGCGGAACGGAAGCGGGGCGGACCCCCTTTGGGGGATCGCGGGGAAGGAGCTTCGTCTCCCCCCGGGGGTGGTCCTCCGCAAATCACGCACTGAACCCGGCACTCTGTTCGTGGTAGAATCAGGGCGTCTGTTGCCAGAAGAGGAAACGGAACGGGGAGCATGATGACCACAGCCGTTGCTTTCGATACCCACAAGTTTGTCCGCCGTCTCCGGGATGCCGGGGTCGAGGAGGGGCAGGCCGAGGCCTTCTCCGACGCCTTCCGGGAGGTCCAGGAGTCCCAACTGGAGGAGCTTGCGACCAAAAGCGACATCACCCGACTCGAGAGTGGGCTCAAAGGCGAGATCGCCGAGCTCCGGGGGGAGATCGGCGATCTCAGGGATGATGTTGAGGGACTCCAGGGGGAGCTCCAGGAAATCCGGGGAGAGATCAAGGAAATCCGGGGAGAGATCCAGGAAACCCGAGGAGATTTCGGGGAACTCCGGGGGGAGTTCAAGGACGTCAAGGTAGAGATCAAACGATTGGAGGAATCCACCAAACGTGACATCAAGGAGTTCCGCCTGGAGATTGAGGCCAGGCTAACACTGATCAAGTGGATGTTCGGTTTTCTCCTGGCGGGGGTCCTCAGTATCGTCCTCAAGCTCTTCCTGCCGTCTTGACCCGTCTTTGCCCGGGACTCCCCGTCTCGCACCTCCCGCAGCGACCGGCTCCGTCCCCGGACTCCGAGATCAACGGCGAAGACCTTGAAGGGGAAGGGAACTTCCCCTTCAAACATCCCCATCCTTTTTTTGGGGAGTTTCGTCGACGGCAGGGGCCTGTTTTCGACCTCCCTTCCGGATCGCCCCGATCAGTTCGTTCAACTCCCGCAGTTGCAACACCCTCGCCAGCACCAGAAACACCACGCCCCCCCCCAACATCGCATACATGACCAGGAACAACAGTCCCAACGTCCCCATCCCGGGCGACCACAACCCCCACAGGCTCATCGACAGGAACAGGGTCATCCCCAGAGAGGCCACACCGGTCTTCAAGGCCACCAGCGGCAAACCCGCCACCGGATTGAAATCCAGCTTCTTCCCCAAGGCCCGCAACAACAGCCCGCAGTTGAGGTAGGAAGAGAGTGTCGTCGCCAAAGCCAGCCCGGCATGCTGCAAGGGAAACATCAAGGCCACGTTCAACACCATGTTCGACAGGAGACAGACGATGGCCACCCGGACCGGTGTCCGCGTGTCCTTCAGGGCATAGAAGGCCGGACTGATCACCTTCACCGCCGAGAAGGCCGTCAACCCCACCCCGAACGCCATCACCGCCTGACCTGTCAGGCGGGTCGTCTCCGCATCGAACGCCCCCCGCTGAAACAACAGGCCCAGGATCGGCTCCCGCAACACCACCAGCCCCACCGTCGCCGGAATGTTGATGATCAGGACCAGCCGCAAGGCATAATCAAGGTCCGCCTTCAACCCTTCGAGGTCCTGGCGCGACGCCTTGGCCGAAAACATCGGCAGGATCACCGTCGCCATCGCGATCCCGATCAAACCCAACGGAAATTCGACCAGACGATCCGCGTAATAGAGGTAGGAGATCGACCCCACCGGCAACCACGACGCCACGAAGATGTCGAACAGGAGGTTGATCTGCGCCACCGATACCCCGACGATCGACGGTGTCATCAATATCAATACCCGCCTTGTCGCCGGATGTCCCCAATGCCAGCGCCAGCGCAACGGCAGGCCGATCCGCCGCAGCGCCGGGAACTGGATCGCCAACTGCACCACCCCCCCGAGAAACACCCCCCACGCCAACCCGTCCACCGGGCGCTCCAGGAACGGCGCAATCCCCAACGCCCCGACGATCAGGGAGAGGTTCAGGAGGATCGGCGTCGCCGCCGGCAGCCAGAAGCGATGGTGGCTGTTCAGGACCCCCCCGGCCAACGCCACCAGCGAAATGAAGAGGATGTAGGGGAAGGTGATCCGGGTGAGCTCCACCGTCAGTTGGAACTTCTCTGGATCATCGTAAAAGCCCGGTGCCGCGACATAGACCACCCCCGGCATCACCACCTGCGCCACCGCCACCACCGCCACCAGGACCACGAGCAGTTGGGTGAAGATCGCCTGCACCGCCTCCCGTGTCGCCCGTGGATCCCCCGCCGCCAGATAATCGCTGATCACCGGCACGAAGGCCGTCCCGAAAGCCCCCTCCGCAAACAGGCGCCGCAGGAAGTTGGGCAATTTCAGCGCCACGAAAAAGGCGTCCGCCCCCATCCCCGCCCCAAAGCCGTGCGCAATCACCACATCCCGCACGAACCCCAATATCCGCGACAACAGGGTGAAGAAACTGATCGTCCCGACCGCCCGCAACATCCCCCGCAACGTCCCGCCCCGGCCCCC
>JADGCL010000071.1 GCA_015229005.1 Magnetococcales bacterium | reverse complement strand
GGGGTGGGTCGGGGCGGGCGGGGTGGGGTATGTTGATCTGGCGGGTGGGGCCCCGGAGTTGAATCCGAATTTTCTGAAATTAGTTCGAGGGTTGCGGGAATTGGGGGTGGGGATTCAGGTCAGGACCAATCTGGCGGTTTATGTCGAGCCGGGAATGGGAGAGGTTGCAGAGTCCCTGCGGGAGGCAGGGGTTGATCTGGTGGGATCGATGCCCTGTTACCTGGAGGCGAACGTGGACGCCCAGAGGGGTGAAGGGGTCTATGCCCGGGCGATCGGGGGAATTCGTTTGCTGAACGGGCTGGGGTACGGGGTAGAGGGCGGGGGTCAACTGAATCTGGTTTACAATCCCGCAGGTGCGAGCCTGCCGCCGGATCAGGGGCGGCTGGAGGCGGATTATCGGCGGGAGTTGAGGGAGCGCCACGGGTTGACGTTCACCCGTCTGCTGACGCTGGCCAACATGCCGGTCGGGCGGTTCCGTGCGCGGTTGCGGCGCGAGGGTCTGGAGGAGGCCTACGGATTGTTGTTGCGCGATGCGTTCAATCCGGCCACCTTGGAGGGGTTGATGTGCCGGCGGCAAGTGAGCGTGGGCTGGGATGGACGCCTTTACGACTGTGATTTCAATCTGGCGCTGGGGTTTCCCGTGGAGGGGGCGACGATTGGGGGTGGGGATTGGGATCCTCTGGAATGGATCGGGCGGGAGATCGTGATGGGGGAACACTGCTGGGGTTGTACGGCTGGGGGGGGGTCTTCTTGTGAGGGAGTTCTGGTGAGGGGGAGCTGAGGAGACGGCGATGTCGGGGCGGATTCATCAGATTCAGCTGGCCTACTCGCAGGAGGAGGATCGGTTGTTGTTGCGGGTCACCACCAGCGATAGCCGGGAGTATCGGTTGTGGTTGACGCGGCGGTTTGTGCGGCGGCTGTGGCCGGTCCTGGACAAGGCGATGATGGCCGATACCCTGAGCGTCGGGGCGCGGGATCCCGGGGTGCAGCGGGAGGTGAGGGACTATCTTCGCCGCGAGGCGGTAGCCAAGGGGGATTTTGCGACGCCATTTCAGGAGGAAGTTGAGCGGATGAAGCCCTTGGGAGAGGAGCCGATCCTGGCCTGTGTGGCAAGATTGATACCGCAGGGCACGGGCAACCATCAGCTTTCGCTGCATCCCCGGACGGGGAACGGCCTGGAAATCAACCTTGACCGGGGGATGATGCACTCGTTCTGCCAGTTGTTGTGGGACGCGATCCGGAAGACCGATTGGGATTTGATGCCATCCCGTGGGCCGGTCCAGGAGGGGCCGGATCTGGGTGGAGCGGACGACGATGGCCCGACGGGGCCGATCCGGCACCTGCACTAGCCCAGGTTTAATCCGGCGATGAGCATGTAAAGGTCGTGAACGGGGAGATCGTCGTGTGAGCCGCCATCCCTGTATTCCCGATACTCTGCCCATCGGATTCACGCCTTGTACGAGGAGATGAAGGCACGTTTCCGGGATGTGACCCACTCCCAGTTTGCCGTGGCAACGTTGGGAGAAGTCACTCGGTCCCGACCATTGGGACCGGTCTCTTCGGCCCCAACGGTCGGAACGCTTATTGTGTACGGCACGCTGCCGCAGAGGGTGCGGGTGGCGATAGAGCCGTCGAGCCAGTGGCGACAGAGCCCTTCCGACGCTCCGCTAGGTGATGACGGTGGGCCGCTCCCGACCGGTCCGCTGGCGGATCCCCGCGATTTGGTCGGCGATGCGGATCAGGTCGGCCAGGGCCTCTTGGGCATCCAGGCCGTGGCGCGACGCATCCGGCTCGTATCGTTCCAGGTAGACGCGCAGGGTCGCTCCCTTGGTGCCGGTGCCGGAGAGGCGCAGGACGATTCGCGATCCGTCGCGGAAACCGATCCGGATCCCCTGGTTGCGGCTCTCGCTGCCGTCAACCGGGTCGGTATAGGCGAAGTCATCGGCCATGACCACTTCCCGGCCCTCGAAGATCTGCCCCGGCAGGGTTGTGAAGCCGGCCTTGACCGCATCCATCAGCCCATTGGCCGCGTTGCTCTCGACCTCCTCGTAGTCGTGCCGGGAGTAGAACGTCCGCCCATAGCTCCGCCAGTGGGCCTTGGCGATCGCCTCGACCGACTCCTGACGCACGGCCAGGATGTTCAGCCAGAAGAGGACCGCCCACAAGCCATCCTTTTCGCGGACGTGGTTGGAGCCGGTGCCGAAGCTCTCCTCGCCGCAGAGGGTGGCCTTGCCGGCATCCAGGAGATTGCCGAAGAACTTCCACCCCGTGGGGGTTTCGTAGCAACCGAACCCTTTGGCCTTGGCCACCCGGTCGACTGCGGCACTTGTCGGCATCGATCGCGCCACCCCGACCACGCCCCCCCGATACCCCGGGACCAGCGCCGCATTGTCGGCCAGGATCGCCAGACTGTCCGAAGGGGTGATGAAAAAACGCCGACCGAGGACCATATTGCGGTCGCCGTCACCGTCGGAGGCGGCGCCGAAATCGGCTTCTCCCCGGTGCATCATGATCTCGACCAACTCTTCAGCGTAGGTCAGGTTCGGATCGGGATGGCCTCCGCCGAAATCCTCCTTGACGATCCCGTTCATGACCGTCCCCGCCGGCGCCCCCAATTGCCGCTCCAGGATCTCCGTCGCGTAGGGGCCGGTCACTGCATGCATTGCATCGAAACGCATCGTGAAACCGCTCGCGAAGAGTTTCCGGATCGCGGCGAAATCGAACAGATTCCCCATCAACTCGGCGTAGTCGGCCACCGGGTCGATCACGGCGACGGTCATCCCGCCCAGGCGGCTCTCACCGAGGGTGTCCAGAGACCCCGGCACCGCATCGAGGATGCGATAGGAGGTGATTTTCCGGGAATTGGCGAAGATCGCGTCGGTCACCTTCTCGGGGGCCGGGCCGCCATTCATGATGTTGTACTTGATGCCGAAGTCCCCATCCGGGCCGCCGGGATTGTGGCTTGCCGAGAGGACGATGCCGCCGAAGGCTTCGTACTTGCGGATGACGGCGGAAGCCGCCGGTGTCGAGAGGATTCCCCCCCGACCGACGAGGACCCGTCCGAAACCGTTGGCTGCCGCCATCCTGAGGATGGTGACGATGGCCGTTCGGTTGTGGTAGCGCCCATCCCCGCCGACCACCAGGGTCTTGCCCTGGAACCCCTCCAGGGAATCGAAGATCGACTGGACGAAATTCTCAAGGTAGTGGGGCTGTTGAAAGACCGTGACCTTCTTGCGCAGACCGGAGGTTCCGGGTTTCTGGTCGGAAAAGGGCTTTGTCGCCACGCTTGTGACCGCCATGGGGGATCGTGCCTTTCGCTCGGTTGTGGGGAGAGGGATCGAGGCGTCGGCGCCGGCCCTGGGGGGGGCTGGCGTCCAAACCCTGAAAACGGGGTCCATTATAGCCACTCCCGGCGGGGGATCAATCCGCAAGGTTAAGCGTTCACCGTAAGTGTACCCCTGCCCGAAATGAGATCTCAAACTTGCCCATGTTCTCCTGGAATGGTTACTCCACAAGGCATCGGCAGGGGCGCCGGGTCAGGCGGTTTCCCAGGCCGGAAAGGTGACGCCGAGGGGAAGCAGGAGCGCGGCCACCTCGTTGGCCATCGCCTCCACGCCGGCGCGACTGTTGGCCTCCACCCGTGCCACCAGAGCGGGTTGGGTGTTGGAGACCCGCAGCAGCCACCAGCCCGTCGCCGTTTTCACCCGGACCCCGTCGACCGTCGAGATATCGGCCTGTTGTTTTTCCAGGATCGCCTTGACCTGGGCCATGACCTGGAATTTGAGATGATCCGGGCAATCGATCCGCAGCTCCGGGGTGGCGTGGACCTCGGGCAAATCCTGGAGCCGCGCCGACAGTGGCGTCGTGCCCCCGGCCACCAACTCCATCAGCCGGACCGCCCCGTAGAGGGCGTCGTCATAGCCCAGATAGCGATCGGCGAAGAAGAGATGTCCGCTCATCTCCCCTGCCAGGGGGGCCCCGGTCTCGCGCATTTTCGACTTGATCAGGGAGTGGCCTGTCTTCCACATGAGCGGCTTGCCCCCGGCCGCGGCGACCGCATCGAAGAGGAGTTGGGAACATTTGGCATCGCCGATGATGGTGGCCCCGGGTCTCTCTTTCAGGATTTCGCGGGCGAAGAGGATCATCAGGCGATCTCCCCAGACGATCCGGCCCCGATCGTCCAGTGCCCCCAGCCGGTCGCCGTCGCCGTCGAAGGCAATCCCCAGCTCCGCCCCGGTTTCGACCATGCGCTGGCGCAGGGCGACGAGATTCTCCGGCAAGGTGGGGTCGGGATGATGATTGGGGAAGCTCCCGTCGACCTCCGCGAAGAGGATATCCCCGGTGATGCCGGGCAGGCGCTTGAGGAGGGAGGCGGCGGCGACTCCGGCGGCGCCGTTGCCGCAATCGAGTACCACCTTGAGCGGGCGTCCGGGACGGAAGCCCTGGGCCACCCGATCGAGGTAGAGTTCCAGGATATCTTCGCGGCGAATTTTGCCCGGGTGATTCGAGGGGTTTACCCCCCGCTCCAGGCGCGCTTTGAGTTCCTGGATTTCGGCCCCGTATACTGATCCGCCCGCACGTCCCATCTTGAGGCCGTTGTAGTCCGGGGGATTGTGACTTCCCGTCAGCATGATGCCGGCATCGGCGGCAAAATGGTGCGTGGCGAAGTAGAGGTGCGGTGAGGGTCCGAGACCGACATCGATCACATCCACTCCCCCCTGCGCGAGTCCCTCGACCAGGGCTGCCGACAGACAGGAAGAGGAGATCCGCCCATCCCGCCCGGTCACCACCAGGATTCGTGCGTCGCCCTTACCGGAGGCCTCCCGGACGTGTCCCGCAAAGGCCATTCCCAGCTCTTTGAGCAGGGATTCGGTCAGGTCGCGACCCACCACCCCGCGGATGTCATACTCCCGGAAAATGTGCGGATTGATCGATTTCATCGGCATCGTTCCATCTCAGGTCGGATTGGCGGGGGCTCTCTTCCCGCCGGGGAACTGGGCGCGGATCGCTCCCGGTCAGCGTCCCACGCAGACATGGTGAAACCCGGCCCGACGCATCGGTTCCGGATCGTAGACATTGCGAAAATCGCACAGGATGAAACGACCGTCCGGGGCGGGGCGCATGAGACCCTTCAGGAGGCGGAGATCGAGGTGGCGGAACTGGTTCCATTCCGTCAGGATGACCAGGCAATCTGCCCCCCGACAGGTGGCGTAGACCTCATTGACCAGCTTGACCCCGGGCATGAGGGAGGCGGCCTCGCGCATGCCGGCCGGGTCGAAGGCGACGACCTCGGCGCCCTGGGCCATCAACTGTGGCAGGATGGCCAGGGAGGGGGCCTCGCGCATGTCATCGGTATTGGGTTTGAAAGTGAGTCCCAGCACGGCGATCCGCCGTCCGCTGACCGAACCGCCCATGGCCATGAGGATCTTTCCGACCATGCGCTCCTTTTGCCGCTGGTTGGCTTCGATCACGTTCTCCACCAGGGTCATCGGTTCTCCGGCCTTGCGGGCGAGGGCGGCCAATGCCTGCGTATCCTTGGGGAAGCAGGAGCCGCCGTATCCGGGCCCGGGGTGCAGGAATTTGCGGTTGATCCGCTGGTCGAGGCCCATTCCGCGTGCCACATCGTGGACGTCGGCCCCGACGGCTTCGCACAGATTGGCAATCTGGTTGATGAAGGTGATTTTTGTCGCGAGAAAGGCATTTGCGGCGTATTTCGTCAACTCTGCCGTGGGGATGTTCGTGATCAGGATGGGAGTTTCGATCAGATAGAGGGGGCGGTAGAGAGCCTTGAGCAGGGAGATGGCCTCCTCCGACTCGGCGCCGATCACCACCCGGTTCGGACGCATGAAATCCTCGATGGCCGAACCTTCCCGCAGGAATTCGGGGTTGGAGGCCATGGCGAACTGGGCCTCGGGATTTTGCCGCCGGATCTCTTCGGCGACCTGTCTGCTGGTTCCGACCGGCACCGTTGACTTGGTCACCACTACCGCGAAGCGGGTGATGTGTTGCGCCACCGTTCGTGCTGCCGAGAAGACATAGCTGAGATCGGCGGCGCCGTCTCCCCGACGTTCCGGGGTACCGACGGCGATGAAGACCACATCGCAATCAGCGAGGGCGGAGGCAGCCTCGGTGGTGAAATGCAGGCGCCCTGCCCGGGCGTTGTTCCTGACCAGGTTTTCCAGGCCGGGTTCATAGATGGGAATCTCGCCCCGGTTGAGGGCCTCGATCTTGGCGGTGTCGGTGTCCAGGCAAGTGACATCCACCCCGAACTCGGAGAAGCAGGCTCCGGTGACGAGGCCGACATAGCCCGTACCGATCATGACTACGCGCATGGGCGGAAACTCTTCAGGTGTGGCTCAGCGACCGACCCCCCAGTGGCTTGCACGCTCGGCGATGAACGGGGCGATGCGGGCTCGCAGGTTGGGGATTTCCATGGCGAAGGCAAGATTGGCCATTTGGTAGCCGGCCTTGTCACCGCAATCGAACCGCTCCCCCTCGAAGCGGTACCCGAAAAAAGGACGGTGTGCGAGCAGGGTGACGAGGGCATCGGTCAACTGGATTTCGCCGCCGGCGCCGCGCTCCTGGTTTTCGAGGAGGGGAAAGATGTCCGGTGTCAGGATGTAGCGACCGATGATAGCCAGACGGGAGGGGGCGTCGGCGGGGGCAGGCTTTTCCACCAGCCCGCGAGGACGGACGATACCGCCTATGGGACCGCCATCCTCCCAATCCCCGGCGTCTTCCTTCGCCAGGTCGAGGACGCCGTATTTGCGGGTCTGGTCGCGAGCCACGGCCATCACTGCGGCGAGCGGATCCTGGACCTTGGCGAAGACCTCAACCATCTGTTGCAGGACGGGTTTCCGGGCGAGGAGGAGGTCGTCGGGGAGGATCACCGCGAACGGTTCATCCCCGACCAGTTCGCGGGCGCACCAGACGGCGTGGCCCAGACCGAGATACTCCATCTGCCGGGTGGCCACCACCGCACCGGTCGCGGCCTTGGTATTGAGGACCACTTCCAGCATCTCGTCGCTACCCTTGGCCCGGAGGGTGGCCTCCAGGTCGGGGGCGTGATCGAAATAATCCTCCAGCATCCCCTTGCCGAGACGATTGACCAGGATGAACTGTTCGATGCCGGCGGCCTTGGCCTCTTCGACGGCGTACTGGATGAGGGGCTTGTCCACCACCGGCAACATCTCTTTGGGGACACACTTGGTCGCGGGCAGGAATCGGATCCCGAGTCCGGCGACCGGAAAGACGGCTTTGCGTACCCTCATCCTTTGGCTCTCCATTCCTTCCGGTCCTGCCTGCGGCGGGTGACAGGGCCGCAGTTTCCGGCCCGACCCGCTCCGGGCAGCCCTAGTTGTTTTTTGCGCCTTGATTGACCCAACTCTTCAGGACATCGATTTCGCAGGGGGTCAGCGGGCGCTTGTTGTGGGGCATGCGGTTGCCCTTCCGTTCGCGAACGACTTTCTTGCCATCGACCATGACCTCCTCGCGGACGACGGCTCTCCCTTCGACGAGGACGTTCAGATTGCTGGCCACGGAATCGCCGGGGATTACCACTGGCCCAAAGCGGGTTCCCTGCATCAACCCTTCATAGGTCTCAAGATTGAGACCGCTTTGTTCCATGCCTTCCCCTCCGGCTTTGTGACACTCTCCGCAACGGTACTGGAGAATGGGAAAGACGTCGTCCTTGAAGCTGGTCTTGCCCCGTGGCTCTGCCGTTGCCGACCCACTCCATCCGAGGGCCAACAACATGCTGGCGAGTACCGGTACCATTCCTGCCCGCAGTGTGGAACGCATGGTCACCTGTCCTTTCCGGTTGCGACATTCCTGGAGGACTTCTCCCCCTGCCGATCCCGGGATAATACCGGCAAGCCTGGTCCCCCGCCAACCCAATTTGGCACCACTGGTCGACAATTATTTCCAATTCTTCCACCGTCCGGCCTCGGCGATCGGTTTGCGCCGGGTCTGGTGGGTTTCCTTCGCGTGCCGGCCCGGGTATAACGATCTGCCGGGGGACGGGCTGTGTGCGGCCCGCCGGGGCCGGTGGGACGGATTCTGACGGAGAGAGGGGACGCGCCATGCCCGGTTGCTGCGAAGACAAGGGCTGTGAGGTCGCTGCACTGCGCGAGAGTCACGGGCGGGTTTTGTGGATCGTCCTTGCGATCAACGCGGTGATGTTCCTGGTCGAAGGTGCGGCGGGGGTGTGGGCGCACTCGACCTCTCTCCTCGCCGATGCCCTCGACATGTTCGGGGATGCGCTGGTCTATGCCTTCAGCCTCTTCGTCCTGGCGCGCCCGGCGCGTTGGCAGGCGGTGGCCGCCGCCTTCAAGGGCTTCTTCATGCTTGCCTTCGGCCTGGGGGTCCTCGGGGAGGCCACCTATAAGATCCTGAACCCGATGATGCCGGATGCCGCCGCCATGGGCGTCGTCGGCGCTCTGGCCCTTGCCGCCAATCTCGTTTGTTTTTTTCTCCTCTTGCGCCACCGGAGCGACAACCTCAACATGAGCTCTACTTGGTTGTGTTCCCGCAACGACCTTATTGCCAACACCAGCGTTCTTCTGGCCGCCGGCCTTGGTCAGTTCCTCGTCTCCCGCTGGCCCGATATCCTGGTCGGCGTTCTCATCGCCAGCCTTTTCCTGGGTTCGGCCTGGGGGGTTCTCCGCCGTTCCCTGCACGAGCTGCGGTCTTCCCCTCTCCCGTCCGCTCCCGGGCCGGCCATCATTCCCATCGCCGGAATCGCCGGCCAACCCCCGCAGCGTCTCCCCGACGCCGGGTTTTCCCCTCGGAAACCGGGGAGCATCCCCATTATCGAGGTCTCGTTCAAGAAACCCGGTTGAGTCAGCCGATGGTCGCCCGGTTTCTCCCCGCCTCCTTGCTGGCGTAGAGGAGCTGGTCGGCCCGTTTCAGAAGCCGCTCCAGGGTATCGTCGGCACGGATCAGGGTGGCTCCCAACGATACCGTAACCCTCAACGCGACCTTGTTGATCCGGATCTCGGAGTTGGCCACCAGCACCCGGTTGCGCGCCACCAGGGCGGCAAAGGAGGCGGCATCGACGTTGGGGGTGATTTCGAGAAATTCCTCACCGCCCCAACGCGAGAGGATGTCGAAGGTTCGTGCGCTCTTCAGGAGCGTTGTTGCCACCAGGCGGAGTACCCGGTCACCGGTGTCGTGGCCCCAGGCGTCATTGACTTGCTTGAAGTGGTCGATATCGTAGAAGACGATGCCGATTCCGAGACCCGTCTGCCGACACTCTTCCAGTTTCTGTGCGAGACTTGCCTCCATGTAACGACGATTGGCCAACTGGGTGAGGGGATCCAGCATCGCCAGCCGCTCCAGCTCGCGAATGCGTCGGGCGGTGGCGATTCGCGAGGAGATATCGCCGAAGACTTCGCAGGCGCCGATGATCTCGCCGGCCTCGTTGCGCACCGGGGCGGTTCGGATCGAAACCGGTACCCGATGGCCGTCGCGATGGTGGATGTGTGCTTCGGTTTCGTGAAATTGCCCCTGAGTGATGGCCAACACCAGCGGACATCGATCCCCGCACAGGCGTTCTCCGCGATCATCGATATGTTCCAGGATCGCGTGGTGACAGGTCTGCCCCATCACCAGCTCACGGTCGTAGCCGGTGATCTCTTCCGCTCCCCGATTCCAGAACGAGATCACCCGATCCCGGTCGGTGACGTAGACCCCCTCCCGCACGGTTTCCACTACGCCGCGGAAAATACCTTTTGGTATCAGATCGATCGCCATTATTCCTCCCCTGTCGCCGCGCGAGGCCTGCCCGGCGGAACCCCATTGCAAACCCGGAACCCCACCGCCACGCCCCTGGGCAGTCTAACACATGGTGCGCATTGTCGCCTCCGGGCGCACAGCCGAGCTGTGGAGGGCGTCGAGTTTCTTGCTCGATGGCGGATATCGCCCTGGCCAACACTCCGGCTTTCACGTTTGGGTGGAGTGGGGTCAAGTCGGACCAGGGGCGAGTGGTCGTATCAATCGCTCCACAACCTGATTTCAGTTGTGTTCCCGCTTTGTTTGCCAACAGCTCTGTCAATATTCCTGCTCATGACAGGAGTAAGACCTCCTCTATCTTTCAATAAGTTGGATATCTGATTGCCAGTAAGCACGCGTCCAACCCTGAATTTGCTTGCAAGCCCGTCAATCAGCTCCTTCAGCGTGTCAAAAGTCAGAACCTCCGGCAAGTGTGCCACGACTTGGCTTCTTGGCAATAGAAGTTCTGCCGCAAAGGCGTTGGCGCGTTTTTCCACGAGAGCCGGCATCTTCCCGCCAAGGATGTCCACCCATGGCAAAGCATGACCCGTATCCACGAGAAGGTGGGCAATTTCGTGTGCCAAGGAGGCTTTTTCTCCCCAGTCCTTTCCGGCATGAGTGCCGCTCTTGTTGATGATGATGGCAGCCTCCTTGTCCGTCCAGCGTGCGAGAGCATCTATTTCGGATGGGAGGGTTCTCTTGCTTTTCTCAATGACGGCTCCGTGATTCTTCAGCCATGATTCCAGGTCGAAGGGTTGCTCGTCACGGTATCCCAATTGGCTGCGCAGCCACTGGGCAAGATGATATCCCTGCCGATAGTGTTTCTGATCGCGGATGCCATCCAATTCCCGATATGCACTACGTCGGAGCGCGAGAAACCCTTTGTCGAGTCGCCCTAACCGGATTCTGGCAATGCGCTCAACGACGTTCCTGATTTCGTCTACATCCAACATGTGCTGCGTCATGCGCGCAGCCAGGAGCATGGGAGACGGCGCATCCAGGGAAGGTGGACCAAACATCTTTTCCGGATCGTCATTCGCGGCCAGCGCCCTGATGTCGTCCACGGACATGCCGGTGATCATGGCGTAGGTCTTTTCCACGGTCGGGAGCTGGTTGCGTTTGTTCCACGCCTCAAGGATGATCCTGCCCCGTGAAGATTGGGGATGGATGGACTGGGCGATGGTGTTGCCCAGTTTTTCCAGGGTACGACGAGCCTCTTTCATGGGAAGAAGCACATCCATGGACTCGGCCACGACCCGCAGGTCGCTGCCTTCTCGAAGCACGAACACAGGGGGAAGGCGGATGCACGGCATGCCTGCTGCGAGATTGTGCCGACGATTGAATGCAAAAACCCGCGCCTCCTCCACTAGGAAGGAGCGCTCTGACAGCCCCATTGCCCGCAATTCGCGCATGGCTTCATCAAAGAATACGGCGGGGGAGATGGGATTGAAGTGCAACGGATAGGGGTCTTCCATCATCAAGTAGTGCCAGTGTTTTGCCAAATGATGGAGAAGACTGTCCCAATAATCCTCGATTCCCTGGAGTTCCTCGCTCTCCTCGTCACTCCAGATGTCCTGATCATTCAGCAACAGAGTCAGCCGACCATGCCCCGAAAATGTGGGAGGGATTTCGGTGGCGTCACTGGGTATGGGATTGAAGTCGAATCGCAGCATCGTTGTCGACTCAATCGTGACCGCCGGGCTTAGGATTTTCCGGGTTCGGTTTCTTCCGCCCGATAGACCACGCCTTCGTGAACATTGTAGAGTATTTCTGGAACTTCCGCTTCAGGTGGCCAGGGAACCCCGTTGTTGAGCAATTTCTCGGCAATCGTTGGATGATGGGTAATCGACGTCGGGCACTGGCCACGCCTATTCCGCCCCTCTGGGGGTAGGAATCCCGCCTCGTTCCTTGACCATTTATGCTTATATCTTTTCTCGGCAGGATCGTATTTCCAAGGAGTGGCCTGCTCTTCAATCTCAACCAAATTGCCTGCGTCCCATTTCCAAGGCATGGCCCGCTCTCCGATCACACCCGTACAACCCCCGTCCCCCCGTCTGCTCCGCCACGGGGCGCCGGTTGGCCAGGAGTTTGGTCAGGGCGGCGTACTACGTGGGAGCAGTAATCGCTGACCCGGCATGATCATACCCCCCTTTACCTGACAATGCCGCACCTGACAACGCTTGGGTGATCACGCGCAGGCGACCCCTGTTGGGCCGGGTTTGTCTGGTAACGGGGCGGGTCTCGCAAGGTTCATCCTTCCCGCCTCAGTCTTGCGGCAAAAAAGCCATCCATCCCCCCCCACCCCGGCTCGATCCCCAGATCTCCTTCTCCGGTGACCAGCGCTTCCGGCAACCCATCGTTTTTCTGCAAGGGTTCCCGCCGCCACTCCGGATGCTCTCCCAGAAACCACGCGATCTGCTCCCGGTTCTCCTCCGGCTCCAGGGAGCAGGTCGCATAGACCATTCGCCCTCCGGGGCGGACTCCCGCCGCGACCCCCGCCAGAAGCCGCCGCTGGCGCCGGACCGAGGCCTCCAGATCTTCCGGTCGGCGTCGCCACTTGATCTCCGGGTGGCGTCGGATCACCCCGGTCCCGGTACACGGGGCATCCACCAGGGCCCCGTCGAAGGGGGGGCCGGGCAGTTCATCCCCGGCATCCCCCTGCACCACCTCGATGGTCTCCAGCCGCAGCCGGCGCAAATTTTCCCGCAGGCGCAGCAGCCGCTCCCGCTCCCGGTCCATGGCCACGATCAGCGCCTGCCCCCCGGCCAGGGCCGCCAGGTGCGCCGTTTTTCCCCCGGGGGCGGCGCACGCATCCAGGATTCGCTCCCCCGGCCTCGGCGCCACCAGCCGCGAGACCAGTTGCGCCGCCTCATCCTGGACCGCGAACCAGCCCTCCGCAAAACCCGGCAGCGACTCGACCGCCCCCCCCCGCAGACTCACCACCCCGTCCGGGGAATGGTCGCAGGCCCGCCCCCCCTCACCCAACAGGGCCAGATAGGCCTCGCGTGTCGTCAACAGGGTCTGCACCCGCAAGGTCCGTGGTCCTGGTCGGTTGTTGCCCTCCAGGCGCGCCTGCAATTGCTCCGGCGTCAGCTGCCTCTGCCAGCGCCGGAGCATCCACTCCGGATGGGCGTATGTCAGCGCCAGACGTTGGACGGGATCGGTCGGGGCCGCCCGATTCCCGGTTTGGGCTTCTCCTGTGTTCCTCCCCTTGCCTGCGTCCCTCGCCTCTCCCCCGGCGCGGCGCAGGATGGCGTTGACGAACCCCGCTTGCGGTCGTTTCCCCGAAACCTTCACCAGCTCCACCGCTTCGTTGACCGCTGCTCGGGCCGGAATCCGCATGTGCCGGATCTGGTAGAGCCCGCAGCGCAGCACCGACCAGAGAAAGGCCTCTTGTGCCGGCAGGGGACGGTTCATGGCCGCAAGCAGGTCGTGATCGAGCTGATTGAGAAAACGGATCGTCCCGGTGGCGATCTCCTGGAGCAATGCCCGATCCCGGGTCTCCAGGGAGATCCCCGCTGCCATGACCTCCTGCAAGGCCTCCTCCAGGCGGCGGTGGTCGTGGGTCACCGCCCGAACGGCCATCGCCGCCAGGTGCCGCGGGTCGACCTTTCGGGGGAGGGCCTGCCGATTCCCGCTCATGCCTCCCGCTTGGGCGATCCGACCGCCGCCAACTGGCGCAACATCGCCTCGCACAACCAGAGATCCGCCACCTCATCGATCTGACAGCCGGTGAAGGGGGCCACCGGACAGACCCCGATTTTCCCGCCCAGGCGGTTGTCGAGGTCGCGCAGCACCCACGGTTTGAACACATAGAACGAACCGCTCTCCAGGTATTGGCGGGTGATCTCCTGCCGGCGGCGGCGGTGGCGATGGTCGTAGGTGACCGACTCCAGGCCGGTCGGGCCTTCATGCCAGATGAAGTGGTCACGAATGGCGACCCCCGAAAAAAGCGAGTCCAGTTCTTCGCGGTCGAATTGCGCCAGGGCCCGGTCGAGATCGCCGGGCTCTCTGACCGGGGAGGTGGCCTGCATGCCGACCACCCGCGCCACCGGTGTTCCCTGTGCCTCGATCCAATCCAGGGCGTGGCGCCAGGCCGATTCCGAGGTTGCGGTATCGCCGGAGATCGCCTCCGGGCGGCGAATTCCCCGGGCCCCGTGGTGTTCGGCAATCTCGAGGATGGCCTCGCCGTCGGAGCTTACCCAGACCGAATCGATACCCTCTGTGGCCAGGGCGTGTTCGATCGACCAGACGAGCAGGGGCTTGCCTCCTATCTCGCGGACATTCTTGCCCGGTATTCCCTTCGACCCTGCCCGGGCCGGGATGATGGCCACTGTTTTGCATGGATCACGCATCGTCTTTCTTTCCCTTGTCGGATTGAATAGCAAACGAATATTGATCAAAAATAATATCAAAAGTGGTTGGGGGAGTCCGAGGGGGAGGCTCCGCCTGCCCCCTCGGTGGGGGTTCGGGGGCGAAGCCCCTGAAATAACCGGAGCGGGCTATTTTTCGACGGTCTGATGGGGTGGGAGTATCCCGCTCGGGGGCGGGGTGTCAACCCGGGAAGAAAAAAGGCCGGCCATTTCTGGCCGGCCATCTTTGCCCGGGACCACTTCGTTCGAGGAGATCAGGTCACGATCTCACGATCTCTACCGTGATGCTCCCCATGTTGTTGCCGTAGAGGAAGTCGACGTCGTTGGCGTAAAGGATCAGTTCTCCACTGCTCTGGGGAGTCCAGGGCTGGTTAGGGCTCGTGTGCTGCAGAGGCCGCACCTTCTCCCCCTTGTCGTCTCCGACCACGCCGACGACCTCGAACCAATCCGCTGCCGGGTTGCGACGAAGGGGGCCCATACTGGCGATGACGGCCGATCGCGCCACCCCGAGGCCCTGCTGTTGGGCACCCAGCGTCCAACCGCCTGGACCACAGGTGATGCTGGCATCACTCCACGTCTGGGCTTGAGCCACATCGAACCAATACGACTTTCCCTTCTCAACGAAGACGAACGACCGATTGTTCTTCAGGTGCGACTGGACGATGATTTTCTTCCGGGTGCCCTCGGGGAGGGGCATGGCGAGAAGCCGGCTCTCTTTCAAATGGGTTTCCAGCCCCTCCGCCGGGTTTCCCACGTCGCCATTGTTGTACATCACCCGGTGCTTGACCCGACGCAGGGAAATCGGGCGGTAGTCGGAATCCCCATGGATGCGTTCCACCACGGACTGGTGAATGAGGGGCAGATCCTCCGGCCCCCCGCCATCCACTTCCAGGACGCGGTTGTCCAGGGTGAAGCTCGTCGTCAAGGGCGGGCGCTTCTGCTGATGGTTGGTCCCGAGGGGGTTTGGTTCGATGACGACATCGTCGAAATCGATATCCACATCCTTGGGATCCATGGCCTCATGGGTGACACCCTCGGCGGTGCGGGTCTTCAGGCCCAGCCCCCGGCGGTGCAACTCGCTCAGCATGCAAGGAGAGGGCGACGTCGGAGAGTCCGTCCTTGTAGTAGCCGCCGCCGACATCGGCATGGGCCCCGGGGAACCAGACCTCGGTGACCCGCGGATCCTTCCGAATCAGGGTGGGGCGAAAGGCGAGCCGCTTCTCGTTCAGGGCCAGGAGATGCAGCGCCTCATTGACCGAGGGAGCGATGCTGTTGTTTTCGAACACCACATCGGAGCGGGGCCTGTCGTCCCTGTCCAGATTCGGAAAGCCGATGGAGGCCACCGTATCGAAGAGGCCCATGAAGCGAATCTTGACCCCTCGCAACTCAGGCTGGGTTCCGTCCCCGATGACTGCGGCAAATCGCCTGGCGATGGCCGCGCCCCGGCTGAAACCGAAGAGGAAGATCTCGTTGTCTTTTTCGTAAACCTTGGCCAGATCCTCTCTGGCATCGGTGATGATCCGGCCCACGTCCGCATTCTGGGGGGCCAGAAGCGTATTGAAGACGCGCTTGAGAAAACCACCATAGGTTCCGACGCCGGGGTGGTAGAGGCTGATTTGTCCACCATTTGCGAAAGCCTGCTCATTCGCGGTGGCCCCGATCCCCCCTCCGAACATGAGGTGCAGCTTGAGAATGTTGGTAATACTGTCGTCCTTGATCTGGCCGCTCTCTTCGATTTTTTGTTCGGCATCTTTCGGATCATTGGCGGTGCCGTCGAAGCAAATGATGATCTTCTTGCCCATGTATTCCCCCTGAAAAAGTGAGTGATGCAGCCCTTGCCGCCGCGTGGCGACTGCCGGAACATCTGGGTTTTCCGGTGTTTCTTCCGAAAATTTTCTATTCGCTCACTGAAAGCAACCTTGAAATACTAAAAAAATTCCGCAGACATCTATAATTAAATTATATTTT
>JADGCL010000070.1 GCA_015229005.1 Magnetococcales bacterium | reverse complement strand
GATGGAAGAGGCCGCCCAACAAGGCGACGGCAAGACCGCGGAACGTGCCTTCCGCCAGTTTGCCCTGGGACTGGCGCGCCACTTCACAATGGAGGAGGAAGGGTTCTTCCCGGCCTTCGAGAAACGCACCGGCATGCGCCAGGGTCCCACCATGGTGATGCGGATGGAGCACGAACAGATGCGGGGGCTGGTGCAACGCATGTTTCAGGCAGTCGCCGCCGCCGACTGGAAGGAGCTCGCCAAGATCGGCGGCACCCTCTTGATCCTCATGCAGCAGCACAACATGAAGGAGGAGCAGATGCTCTATCCCATGGGCGACATGCAGTTGGCCCAGGAGGCCGACGCCGTCGTCCGCACCATGCAGGGGCTCTGAACATAAGCATGCGCGAGTCGATTTCTCAAGAGACGATCTCGAGAATTGTCACAACGATCATCGAGCGGTTCAATCCCGACAAGGTGATCTTGTTTGGTTCCCATGCCTCCGGCGAACCAGGTCCCGACAGCGATCTCGACCTGCTATTGGTCATGCCGTCTTCTTTGTCGAGCCATAAACGGGGACTCCCGGTCCGCATGTTGTTCAGACCATCCCCGTGCCCAATGGATATCCTGGTGTACACCCCTGAGGAATTCGACCACTGGCCGGGAACAGTCAACCACATTGTGACAAATGCCGTGCAATCCGGGATGATTCTGCATGAGCATCGTCGACACCGGGATTGGTCCGGGGCTGTGGCAGAATCACGGGCGAACCAGAGGAAATGGTGGTAGGATCCCCCGACCCCTGGTCGATTCCGGTGGTTCGGGGATTGGCTGCGACTGAAGGAGGTGAGATCACGATGCGGACGCTGATTGTCGACGATGAGTTCAACAACAGGATTTTATTGGGGAAATTGCTTGACCGCCTCTCCGAGTGCGATCTGGTGAGCAATGGTCGCGAGGCGGTCGAGGCCTTCGAGAATGCCATCGACGAGGGGCACCCCTACGATCTGGTGTTGCTCGACATCATGATGCCGGAGCTGGACGGACAGGCGGCGCTGGAGCGTATTCGCAGGGTAGAGGAGAAGAATGGCCTGACGGGTCGGGAGGCATCGGTGATCTTCATGGTCAGTGCGCTCGATACCGAAGAACATGTGGTACGGGCCTTTTTCCGGGGGGGTTGCAGCGATTATCTGGCGAAACCCGTCACCCAGGAGGGGCTTTTCGGCAAGCTCAAGGAGTATGGCTTCCTGACCGAACCCTCCTCATCCTGAGTCGGGGGAACCGTTCCGGAATGAGCCCGGGTCGGGATCGATCCCGATCGGGTTGACGGGTCGGATGAAGGGGGGGGCCTTTCGGCCTCCGGAAACCGGGAACGAGTCTGCGATCCATGGATAGGCTCCTCATCGTCGAGGATTCGCCGAGTTTGGGGGCGCTCCTCAAGAAACGGATCGAGAGCCAGCTCGGCTTGTCGGTGGTCTGGACCCGGAGCCTTGCCGAAACCCGGACGGTGATCGAGAGAGAAGGCGAGAAATTTCTCCTGGGAATATTGGATCTCTTCCTGCCGGACGCCCGGGAAGAAGAGGTAGTGCTGGCGGTCCTCTCCCATGGCATCCCCGCAGTGGTCCTCACCGGCGAGATCAATCCGGAACTCCGGACCCGGCTGCTCTCCAAGGGGGTCCTGGATTATTTCATCAAAGATCACATCAGTGTCGTGGATTCGGTCATTCACTATATCGACCGGATCCGTCGCAATCGGTCCCTGCGGGCGCTGGTGGTCGAGGATTCCCGCAGTTTCCGCCAGATGGCCTGCACGCTCCTGACCAATCTCGGGTTCGAGGTCCTGGAGGCGGGGGATGGACAGGAGGCCTGGGAGATCCTGACGACCCGGGACCCCCACCTGGTCCTGACCGATTTCGCGATGCCCCGGGTCGACGGGTTTCAGCTCACCCGCAACATCCGCGCCCGATACTCCCGGGAGCAGATGGCGGTCATCGGTCTCTCCTCGAACCATGATCCGGAGCTGGCGACCCGCTTCATCAAGGCCGGGGCCAACGATTTTCTCGTCAAGCCGTTCCGGATCGAGGAACTCTTCTGCCGGGTCTCCCAAAGCGTGGAGATCATCGAGAAACACCGCTACCTGGAGAGTCAGGTGCGGGAGCGGACGCAGCGACTGGAGGAGGCCCATCACGAACTCAAATCCCGGGAAAATCACCTCCAGTCGATCCTGGAAACGGCGTTGGACGCGATCGTCTCCATGGATCTGGAGGGCCGGGTGATCGATCTCAACCCGGCGGCGGTGGAGTTGTTCGGTTATCCTCGGGCTGAGCTCATGGGAAGACGGGTGGCGGAAACGATCCTGCCACCGAGCCTCTCCACGCATCACGCGGAGGCAGTGCAGGATTGGCTGCGGCAGGGGGGAGAACGCCCGAACCTGCGGCGCCGGATCGAAATGCCGGCCCGCCGCGCCGACGGTCGGGTCATCGATGTGGAAATGGCCCTGACCTCGACCACGAGCCGGGTCGGTATCACCCTCACCGGTTTCATCCATGACATAACCGAACGCAAGCAGGTCAAATCTCTGGAGGAGACCTTGACTGCAGCAGAATCGGCAAACCGGGCGAAAAGCGAGTTCCTGGCCAACATGAGCCACGAGATCCGCACGCCGATGAACGCCATCATCGGCATGACCGACCTGGTCTTGGGAACGACCCTCAGCGACGATCAGCGGGAGAGCCTGGAGATCGTCCAGAATTCGGCTCAGGCTTTGTTGGAGCTGATCAACTCGATCCTCGATCTCTCCAAGATCCAGGCGGGACGGATGATCCTGGAACAGATTGCCTTCGATCTCCTGGGGCGGGTGGAGAAGGTGGTCGAAACGTTGTCGGTGCGGGCGCACAAGAAGGAGTTGGAGCTTTTCTGTCGGGTGGCTCCCGGGGTTCCCGAGACCCTGGTGGGAGACCCCCTGCGCCTGAATCAGATCCTGCTCAACCTGGTGAGCAATGCCGTCAAGTTCACCGTCCTTGGGGAGGTCTTCGTCAATGTCGAGGCTGTCGGCCCCCCCCCGGGCGCCCCCGGGACCGGACGGGGAGAGGGGGTGAACCCGGAGGTGGTCTGGCTGGAATTTTCGGTAAGCGACACCGGGATCGGCATCCCCTCCGACCGGCTTGGGGCCATCTTCGAGCAGTTCACCCAGGTGGACGGTTCCACCACCCGACAGTACGGCGGGACGGGTCTGGGTTTGACCATCAGCAAACACCTGGTCGAGCTGATGGGCGGGGGAATAACGGTCGAGAGCGTCGAGGGCAAGGGGAGCCGGTTCTCGTTCACGGTGCCGTTCCTGGTGGGAGAGCGGGGGGGGAAGCAGCCCGGGCGGGTGATGGAGGAACGCCAGGGGGTGGAGCCGAGGTCGGCCCTGGCGGGGCTCCGGATTCTGGTCGCCTACGAGGCGGAACGGGGACGAACGATCCTGGGCGAGCTTCTGGAGGGATTCGGCGCGGAGGTGGCGTCGGTGGGGGATGGGGCGGGATTCCTGGCCCTGTTGGCGATCCGGGGAGAGGCGGGGCTCCCCTTCGACGTGTTACTGATGGATCACCACTTTCTGGTTCGTTTTCCCGTCTTTCAGACCTCCCTGGCGGATGCGGGCTGGCGGGGGCGGATGATCGTACTTCTCGCCAGCAACCAGCGTCTCCAGGAGAAAGATGCGTTGGTGAGTGGTCGGGAAGTCGTCTCCCTGCGCAAACCCGTCGGTCGGTTTCGTCTGCTCAATGCGGTCAACAAGTTGACCGGGCGGGAGACGGGGGGGGGCCGGACAGACGGGAGGCAGGCGTCGTTGCCGTTCGCGGCCGCCCGAGCCACGGTTCCCCTGCGGATACTCCTGGCCGAGGATCTGGTCAACAACCAGAAGCTCGCGGTGAGCGTTCTGGAACAGGCCGGCCATGTGGTCACCGTGGCCGAAAGCGGCCTGGAGGCCCTGGAACAGCTCGGCCACACCACCTTCGATCTGGTACTCATGGATTTGCAGATGCCGGGCATGGGAGGATACGAGGCCTCCCTGCGGATCCGGGAGGGAAAAGGATTCCCGGAAGGGGTCCGGGAGATTCCCATCATCGCGGTCACGGCACACGCCCTGGAGAGCGAACGCAAGAGTTGTCTGGAGGCGGGGATGAACGGGTTTCTGCGCAAGCCCTACCGCCCCTGGGAGCTGCTGGAGGTCATCTCTCCCTTCGCCCGCCGGGGGCCACCGGTGCGCAGAGGGGTGCGCAAAAGGATGGGACAGGAGACCCTGATCCCGGTCGAAGCAGCGGACCTGGCGGCGTTCGGGGTGAACCGGACGCTCTTCGTGACCGAGGGTGAAGGGCGGCTGGAGGCCTTGCGTCGGGCCTTGACGGAACGGGATGGGGATCGGACCCTGCGGGAGGTCGACTGGTTCAAGAGGAGCGCCGCCCGGGTGGGAGCGGCCCGGGTGAAGGGACGCGCCTTGCGTCTGGGAGGCAAGGTGGAGCTGAAGCACTGGGAAGAGTCGGAAAAACTCCTTGGGGAATTGGCGGCGGAGTTCGCCAAGGCCCGGGAATCGCTCGCCACCAGTTCCGGGGCAGTCGCGGCTCCCTCACGAATCTCGGAGACCGGCATCCCATGACCGTCACGGAGGCCCACCTGGCTCTTCTAAGTTCCCGGATCGCCGAAACGATCCACCCGGAGCGGATCATTCTTTTCGGGTCCCATGCACGGGGCGATGCCGCTCCCGATTCGGACGTGGACCTGTTGGTGATCGTCCCGGAGAGCTTTTCCGACCGGGAACGGTGGCCGAAAATGCAGGCCATTCGCAAGGCCATCGCCCATATTCGCTGCTCGAAGGATATCCTGCTCTACAGCCGGGACGAAGTGGAGCAATGGCGTCGCTCGTGGAACCATGTCGTCGCCGTGGCACTCAGGGAGGGCCGGGTGATCTATGGAGGACCTTGAGCAGGCCGCTCTGCTATGGAGGGAATGAAGGTCGGGACGATGACCCAGGCGCGATTGTCTCGTTGGGGTTGTCTGTGGCTCTTTTTCCTCCTGGGGGCTTACGCCCAGATTGCCCAGGCCGTTCTGATTCGGGAGCTGTTCTTTCTTTTCCAGGGCAGCGAGATCGCCCTCGGCGGATTTTACGGCAGTTGGCTGGGGTGGGTGGCGGCGGGGGGGTGGCTGGCCTACCGTCTCTCGGGTCGGGATCCACTCTCCGCGGATCTTCGGTTTCTGGCGGCGCTTTCCTGGTTGCTGCCCCTTCTGCTTGTCCTGCAGATCGTTCTCATTCGCCTCGCACGCGGGCTGATGGCCCTGCCGGTGGGTCAGTTCGTCCCGGTGGGCGAGCTGATGGGGGTTGCCCTGCTGGTGACCTTGCCGGGCGGCGTCGCCCTGGGGATGGCCTTGCCGCTGGCGGCGCGTCGATTGGTCCTCGACGGGGGAGTTCGCCGTGGGGACCCTTCCCGGGCGAATCTTCCCCGGGAGGTGACGGCCCTTTATGTGATGGAGGCCTTCGGGGCGCTGGTGGGGGCGGCCCTCTTCACCCTGGTGATGGTGGAGTGGCTGGGGATTTGGCACTCCCTGGGGGGCCTGGCGCTCCTTCTCGGGGGGGCCTGGCATCTCCCGGGGGTATGGCGCCGCGAAGAGGCGCCGAAGCGGGAAGGAGGGCCATGGTGGCGGTCGGCGACCGGCGGTGGTCGATCGCTCCGGGAAGGATTTCACCACCGGACGGGACTCCTTGCGGCGGGGGCCGGGCTGATCGTCCTGGTGACCCCGCTTGGAGACTGGATCGAGTCGCGTGCCGAGGAGTGGCGCTTTGCCGCCTTGCACCCGGGACTGACGCTCCTCGACAGCGTCGAAAGCCGCTACGGGCATCAGGCGGTGGCACGCCTGGGGGAGCAATATTCGGTGGTGGCCGACGGACGGATCGGCGCAAGCTTTCCGGACCCGGAGAATGTCGCCCTGGAAGCAGGTTTCTTTGCCGCCCAGGCAATCGCCCCGCAGCGGGTTCTCCTCTTCGGCGGGGTGGCCGGGGGGCTTGCGGCAGCGCTGTTGCGGCAGCCGCTGGCGCGACTGGAGGTGATCGAGGAGGATCGCCTTGCCTTCGACCACCTCCTTCCCTTCCTGGAGCCGGCGAGTCGCGAGGCCCTGGCCGATCCCCGGTTGCGGCTCGTCTTTGGCGACGGTCGGGCCTTCGTCAACGACGCGGTGGAGGAAGCCGTGGCCCGGGGCGGGGGATATGACCTGATCCTAGTCTTGTCGGCGGAGCCCCAGAGCGCCCGGCTCAATCGCTATTTCACCCGCGAATTTTATCTCGGGGCAAAACGCCTGATGCCGCCCCGGGGGGTCCTCTGCACCCGCATCGGGGGGGCCTCGAACTATCTGGGACGGGAGGTGGAGAGCCTCGGCGGGTCGGTCTATCACACCCTGGGATCGGTCTTTGCCGAGGTGCTGGTGATTCCCGGGGAGCGGCAACTCTTCTGCGCCGCCATGGGCGCGGGGATCCTGACGGCGGATCCGGAAGAGCTGCGGCGACGTCTGCGGGCGGTGAACGTGGAGTTTGCGGAGGAGCTCTTCGCAAGGCTCGATTCCCTGATGCAGCCGGAGCGGATCGCACCGCTGCGTCAGGCGTTGGCGCGGGGGGAGTTTCGGCTCAACAGCGACGACCGCCCGGTCACCTTCCTCAGGACTCTCGCGGTGTGGAGTCACTACACGACCTCGGGGTTCGGGGAGCTTCTGCGGTGGGTGGAGCGGCTGGGATATGGCCCGGGGCTGTGGGCGCTGGGGGTCGCGGCGGCATTGCTCGCGATCCTGGGACCGGGCGGGGGGCGTCGCGGACGGAAGCGCGCACTGCTGCTGCTCACCCTGGGCTGCTTCGGTTTTGCGGCGATGGCGCTGCAACTCATGGTGATCTTCGGCTATCAGGCCCGGGTGGGGCTGCTCTTCGGCCACATTGCGTTATTGAACGGACTCTTCATGAGCGGCCTGGCGGCGGGGGCCTGGATGGGCTCACGAGGCGGGGGACCGGGGCGCCATCCGGGGGCGCTGTTGGGGATTGTCCTGGCCCTGGTGGGGGTGATCGCCTTGCGGTTTCCCGAGCTTCTCTCCCTCGCCGGAGGGGAAGGGAGTCGGCTCCGGGGAGGATTTTTTTTCGTGCTGGCGGCGGTCGTGGGGTGGGTGGTCGGGGTCGGTTTTCCCCTGGTGGTGCGGCTCCTTCACGACGAAAGGAGGGAGCAGGAACGGAACGGGTCGGAACCAACCGAGGGCGCGGCGGCGCAGGCCACAGGAGGAGCCGTCATGGCGGCGGATCACCTCGGCGGCGCCTTGGGGGGGATCCTGACCGGGGGACTCCTGGTACCGCTCTTCGGCGTTGCGGGGACCGGGGAACTGCTCTCCTGGGCCGTTCTGGTGACAGGGCTGGCATTGTTGCCCTTTCTTCTGCCAACCTCGTGGTTCGGATGGGTGCGGGAATGGGGCAAGGAGCCTCCCACCTTCCCCTGGAGGGGGACGATCCTCCTCCTCTGGTGGGTGGCGCTCACCGCCCTGGGGGTGGGCTGGTTCGAGCGGCGGACGGAACCGGGGCCGCAGGTGACCTTCTCTGCGGAACTCCTGCACACCCTGACCGGGGTGGAGCGGTGGCTCCCGCGGGAGGATCCGCACCCCCTGTATGTCGGCGAGACCACAACCGGGGAGAAGGCGGGCGTGGCCCTGGCGAGCGCCCCGGTGGCGACGGTCGAGGGCTACGGCGGACCGATGAATCTCCTGGTGGCGGCAGACACAGGGGGGCGGATTCTCGGGCTGCGCCTGCTCGCCTCGCACGAAACCCCGGCCTACATACGGGAATTGCCCGCGTGGCTCCAGGGGCTCGTCGGTCGGGATCTGGGGCGGGGGCCGCTGTCGCTCAAGCGGATCGACGCCCTGACCGGGGCGACGGTGACGAGTCGGGCGGTGATCGCCTCGATCAACCAAGCGGTGACGGTGGGGCTCGACGCGGGATTGGGGATTCGCCTGCCCCCGGCGCCTTCCGGAGAAGGTGGGGAGGAGCCCGGGGGGGCGGGGAACCTGCGCCTGGCGACGGTCGTGGTGATGCTGCTCCTGTTCATTCCGGTCTGGTGGCGCGGGCGGGACCGGGAACGGCTGGGGTATCTCCTGCTGTCGTTCGTGGGATTGGGACTCCTCACCAACGGCCACCTGACGGAAGTGGAGCTGGGCAATGCCCTCCTCGGGCGCGGGCTGACCTGGGAGGCCGATCCGGGGGGATGGCTTCTGGCAACTGCGGCGCTGGTGCTGACCCTGACCCTGGGTCAGGTCTATTGCGGCTTCATCTGTCCCTTCGGGGCGCTCCAGGAGGGGATCTCGCGCTTGGGGCGACGGTTGGGGTGGCGACGGGGGGTCGGGTTCGTCTGGGGTCGGCGGGGGCGGTTCGTGAAGTATCTGCTGCTGGCCTCAGGGCTGGCGCTGGCGGGGTTGGAGGGCGATGGGCACTGGCTCGCTTTCAACCCGATGCAGGTTCTCTTTTCCGGTGGTGGTGACCGATGGCTGTGGGGGCTGGGGGCGCTGGTCCTGTCGGGGTCGCTGCTCTGGTATCGTTTCTGGTGTCGGCATCTCTGCCCGCTGGGGGCCTTGCTGGCGCTCGGCAACCGGGTGACACTCCTCGAGCGTTTTGCCCCGAAACGGCGAATCTTTCGTTGCGATCTCGAGGTCGGCCACGAGAAAGACCTCGACTGCATCCGCTGTCACCGCTGCATTTCCGGGGCGGATCTGCTCCCGGCGCCAACAATCGGGGGCGGGCTGGATGGTCCCGGTCCGGGAGAGTGGGGCGAGTGGGGCGAGATCGCGGCACGACCCGGGGAGACCGGAGATCCGATGCGTGGGCACCCCAAGGGGGTCAGCCCGGGAGAGGGACTCCCGAGGGAACGCGGTCCGGGCAGCGATCGCCTCTTCGTCGGGCTGTTGCTGGTGAGTCTGGCGCTGATCGGGGTGATCCTTCACCAGGGCGGGGAAGCTCCGGCGGGGACGGCGGTCGGGGGTTGGCGTCGCATCGACCAGGCGGACCTCAGGCGTCAGCTCGAATCGGGACGGCTGGCGGACGCGGAGGCCCGCTGGTACCACCGGGAGGAGTCTCCGGAGGGAAAAGCAGGAGAATACGATCCCCGAAGGTGATGGGCGGCGGAAGAAAAAAGGGGTCCGGGAGGGACCGGTTCGATCGCTTCGAGGCGGCGCCGGACAAGATCGGGCGGCAGTCGGGAGGGAAGGATGGCGAAGAGACCTGGTGGGATGTGTGGGAGCCTGTGCGGACCCCGGGCGAGAGGGATGCTCTTTCTTCCGGCATTGATGGCGGTGGTGATCGGCGGGGGCGGGACCGCAGCCTCCGCGGAGGACCCCCTGGACACATCGCTCCCCTCTGCGGTGGCCGAAGAGGAGGAGAGCCTTTACGGCCTGAACCTCAGGGGATACTGGTCCCTCAACAGCGGCCATCTGGAGGAAGCGGAGGCGCTTTTCAACCAGGTGCTGGTGCGCCAGCCAACCGATCTGCCCGCCAATCTCAATCTGGCGCTGGTCGAAATGCGGACCAACCGCCTCTCCCAGGCCCGGGCGCGGCTCGCACGGATGCGGCAACTCTACCCCGGAGATCCCCGAATCACCCCCTTTCTGGAAAATCTTCGCTGACAGCCCGTCGACAAACGGGCTGTCAGGGTTTTCTCCCTTGTCGACCCGGGTCTTTTCTCAACCCTGATCGTCAGGTGCAAGAACTGCGAGCAGTTTTTGTGCCGAAATAATCTTGCGCCTCCTGTTATTTCATCTTGAAACACTGAGGTTAAAATTGTTACGCTGAAAATGAGATTTTCGGTTTCCGATCTCGGATCCGAGGTCTGTCATGGGGTTGCGGTCATGCCTCCGGTTGCAGTGTGGTTGGCGTGAGCGGGATCTTTCTTGCGACATTGTTGGAGAATTTTCATGACCGAGAAAGAGATTCGTGGTGCCTCCGGTGCGGACATGGCGCCCGGTGAAATTCGTGCGGAACTCGCCAGGCTTGGCTCTCGCATCAGTGAGGTCCGCAGCGATTTTGTTGCACTTCTAAAGAAAAGTCGTCGATGGAAAGGCGAAACGGTGGTTTTTAATCATTATGACAGCGACGGTTCTTTCCCTGTTTGCGGGGTACTCGCTCGTTTCGACCTTTGATCTGTTGCCTCATTCGACACAGGATAACCAGAGTTCTGGAAATCAATCCCCTCCGAAAAAGAAGGGAGGTGAATCCTCTCCGGGCGAGAAAAGAGGTGAATCCTCTCCGAGTGAGAAGGGAGGTGAACCATCTCCGGGCGAGAAAGGAGGTGAATCCTCTCCGAGTGAGAAGGGAGGTGAACCATCTCCGAATAAGAACGAAAACGAATCCTACTCAAATGAGAGAGGAGGAGAATCCTCTCCGAATGAGGACGAAAATGAATCATATTCTACTAAGGAATTAGGCAAATCCTCTCCGAAGAAGAACGGAGATGTATCATCTTTGAAAGAGAAAGGAGATGCGGTTTCTTCGGCCTTTGCGCCCGTTGCCGTCACGATTTTTCTTGCACTTGTCGGCTGGTTAGGTTTGAAACGAACCGAGCTTTACGACTCGGAAATGAGTAGAATGCGGGAGGAGATGGACAGGAGAGGGACAGAAATCAGGGAGTCGGCAAAAGAGCGGATCGAAGGTATTGCCGGGACGTATATGGCCAAACAGTTCGATAGGAGAAAAAAAGATGTAGTCGATGAGTTGAATAGATTGGCTGGTGAAATTAAGGATCTATCCATTGCTGCAAAAATAGATATTGATGAACGCATTAATGAAGTGGATGGTCGGTTGCAGAGGTTTGGTTGGTTGGGGAAGTTGGATCTGGGAATTGCTTCTTCCCTCGAAGAGGGGAGGATAACATCGGCAGGAATGTCCCATGAGGTAGTTGCCAGGCTGTTCGCGGAAAGAAAGGTTCCCCAGGCAATTGCTGCGGTCAGGCAAGTTCTTTCAGACTCAAATGTTGTCGGGTCCCCGGACGATTGGTTCAATCTTTCAGCCGAGTTGGGAAGGCAGGATCAGGAAGCCCTTGCTTTGCAAGCTTGCGAACGGGGTCTGGAATTTCATCCTCGTAACGTCGATCTGCTCTCCCATGCCGTTCAATTTGCCTCGAAGGTTGGCGATTTTGACAAAGCCAGGGGATTTTACAATTCCCTGATGCAAATTGGGTGTGGTGAGTGGAATTGGCGAGCCTTCGTTTTCGTCGGCGATTATCTTGAGGCGATAGGGGAAATTGACAAAGCCTTTGAAATTAATATAAATTTTCGAGAACGCATTCCGTCCGACGAGAGGGCATATTCTCAGACGGCCATGATTCTGAAAAAGCTCGGGCGCCTTAAAGAACTGGTAGCGTTGTGCAAAGAGGGCATGAAGCGAGTGCCCCGTGCGCCCCAGTTGGGCCTCATCTTGTCTGGAGCCTACAACGAACTTGGAGAACACGAGAAGGCCATCGAGGCGACCGATGTCGGGCTTGAGGGGGCTGCCGAGGCCCAGCCGAGCGCCAGCCAGGCAGCGATTCTCTTCGAGCGGGCCTGCGCGTTCGATGCGTTGGCCGTTCGGCGCATCAAGGCCGCCCTCGCAGAAGGTATTGAAAGCGAAGGCACAATAGGTGAATGTTTGGAGCTTGCTCGCAAAGCTGTTGTGAATTATCGCGCAGCCAGGGGTATCCCCGTCCCAAAGCCTCCGGTCTATGAGATGCAGCGCCAAGCTCGTCTCGTGGTACTCAACACCTTCCTGACGGAGTTGGGAGTGTCAGAGGATCGGATTACGGAGACTCTTGGTGAGAGCGCCGGGGAAGGAATGAACATGGACCAGCTTCGTTCTTTCGGGAATCTCCTCTCGAAATTGGAAGAGAGTTCGAATCTTGGAGCCGACGTGCCCTGACGTGTGGAATGTGGCTGCCCCTTGAATGGTGGCATGGGGAGACCGAGTGCTGAACACCAAGGAGCTGGACGAGGTCTTTGCGAGACGTTCGTAGAGCGGGGGAGTTGCCTGGCTCAAGGGTTTTCCCGGGGAGGTATGGACAAGGAGTTTTCGGGTCGGGGTGTGATCGGCGGAAATCCGGTGGACAGAACCCTTGGCTCGGTGCATCCTCGGGTCGGGGGCAAAAGGGGATTTCAACACGCCCTTCCACCCACGCCTTCCAGAGGATGGCGCCTCCGTCGAGGTGGGCAGAGAGTGGGGATTCCAGGTGAAATTCATCGATCCCAGGATCGACTTTGCCTTCAAGAAGATCTTCGGCAGCGAGGATGCGAAGGATATCCTGATCAGCTTCCTGGAGAGCCTGCTCCGGCTGGAGGGCGACCGACGCATCGCCGAATTGACCATCCTGGATCCCTTCCTGGCCCCCAGGATCCGGGAGATGAAGTACTCCATCCTTGATGTGCGCTGCCGGGACCATCGCGGGACCACCTACATCGTCGAGATGCAGGTGCAGAAGGTCGCGGCCTTCGTGAAACGCATCCAGTACAACACCGCCAAGGCCTACATCCACCAGATCGGCCAGGGGCAGGAATACCCCCGCCTCAACCAGGTGATCGCCGTCACCATCACCGATTTCATCCTGTTCGAAGGCTTCGATCACTACGTCTCCCGCCACGAGTACCGTGAAACCGTCACCGGCGGCTTCTTCCTGGAAGAAATCCTCCACTACTTCATCGAGCTGCCGAAATTCACCAAATCCCTGGAGGAGTCGGGAGAGGTTCTCGACCAGTGGATCTACTTCATCAAAATGGCCAGCTCCCTGGAGAGCGTGCCGGAACAGATCCGTGTCATCCCGATCCGCCATGCCTTCGAAAAGGCCATGGTGGCCAACATGACGCCGGAGGAGCTTGAATTCTACGACAAGGCTGGGATCGCCATCACCGACGCCAGGGGAGCGGTTGAACTGGCCCGGGAAGAGGGTGAGGCCAAAGGCCGACAAGAGGGACGACAGGAAGGGGAGGCCGATTTTCTCCTGCGGCTTCTGCGGCGCCGTTTCGGACCTCTGACAGACGCCGTCGAGAGTCGGGTGCGAACCGCCGACCGGCAGACTTTGGTGGTCTGGGGAGATCGGGTTCTGGACGTCAAGGAGCTGGACGAGGTCTTTGTACCCCGCTGAATTTCAGAGAAAAGACAAAACCGGGTTTTGCCTTTCCGGGTAAAAACAATCTCAACGGTCCGCAACGCCCTCCTTTGACAGCACCTCCGTGGGCGCAAGCTGATAGCAGGGAATCGTCGCCCGTTGACGAGCGAACCGTTACCGATAGGCGACGGCGACGGCATCCTTGACCAGAAGGCTCAACTGATCATACCCAAAGCTGGGCATGGGACGACCGTTGACAAAAAATTCCGGGGTGGCCCGAATACCGAGGCGCTGTCCATCCTGAACATCCTGTTGCACGGCCCGCATCACCTCGGGATGGTTCAGATCCTCCGAGAACCGTTTCTGGTCCACCTCCAGGGTTTCCAGTATGGCGTGGGCGCGCATGGGTTGGGACTTGTGTTCGACCACCCAGCGATTCTGGCCTTCGAACAGTCTTTCCAGGGCCTGCCAGAACTGCCCCTGGCGATGCGCCGCCTCCAGCATGGCCACGACCTGATCCGATCCGGGATGAAGCGGAGCATAGCGCATCTCCACTTTCACCTTGCCCGGATACTGGTCGATCAACTGTGCCACAAAGGGGTAGAATTCTCCGCAGGTTTCGCAGGCCGGATCGAAAAACTCGACAATGGTGACCTTGGCATCCTGGGGACCTTTGGTCGGAGCGCCCTCCCGGTGCAATGCCGCCAGGTTGCCGCTCATGGCAGCTCCCTGTTTCCCGGCCTCGCGGTTCAGGTAGAACACCGCAGCAGCCGCAAAGATCAGCAGCAGCAGGCCGATGGCCGAGAAAAAGAGTCCTTTCCGGTTCATGACAATTCCTTCCTCCTCACATAAAACAGCAGCACGCCGATCAGCGTAAAAGTCAAAAAAGACATGACAGGGATGGTCAAAACCCCGAACAGGGCAAAATACGTTTCCGAACAGGGAATGTCCCGCACGCAGGGTCGGACGCTTTCCGGAATGACCCCGGCAACCAGGAGTACCTGGAACAGGGCCATCAACCACCCCGCTCCCACCAGGGCACCAGCATAACGGACCACTCTCGGATCGTAAGGAAACAGCCCCATGGCCAGGATCAACACCAGAGGATACATGGCAATGCGTTGATACCAACACAGACTGCAGATTGGAACCTCCATGACCTCGCTGAAGAAGAGACTGCCAAGGGTGGCACCGGCGGCGACAATCCAGGCAGCGAAAAGTCCCATCCACCCGGGCTGGGTACTCCCGAAAGAGTCTGTATTTTCCATACGGTTCCCCGACAAGAGAATGCCCCCCGACCCCAAGCTCGAAACCGGGCCAAACAACGAAAACAGGCCTGCCCGATCCGGACCATCGACGCCATCAATTCACCCGGGCATGACGGCACTGGCAACAGGCTTGTGGTTCCGGAGTCAGCAGAAACCCATGTTCTGTGCACTGTGGTCGTGGCAACGTGGCAGCCTTTCGGAATTGTTGTTGATCTCTTGTGCCGAACGTCCGATAATGACCCCCGTCGGGTGCCCCCGGTGGGCTCGATATGGCATACGGCTTCGGCTTGCCCAGCCCGACATCATCAACCCTCCGTCTCGGGGGGTTTTTTCTTTTTACCCACCCAGATACTCCGCGCAAAACCCACCAATGGCGATGCCTCCGGCCACACCTTGAGGCCGCTGGGGGGGGCGTCTGATCCCATACTCCCCTTACGCTTGTAGATATAAGGAAAAAGCATGTCAAAAAATGGGTAGTCCACTTTTTCGTATTTGAAAGCGTGATACACACTGTACGCCAGAAGGTCCGACAGTTGAACACCGTTCGACAGCTCACTCGCGGTAAAAAACGGATACTCAACAATCTGGGGAAAATACATGTTCCTGTTCCCGGAACGCTGGAAAGAAGCATGCCTCATGGCAACTGCCCGATTGAGTTCCTTACTCGTGTCGTCCATGACGACCAGCGCCAGATGTCTACTGTGATACTCACGCATATAGTGTTGGATACGCTCCAAAGCAAGTTCGTAAGCTTTGTTGTACAACATCTTTTGATCGAAATGAACATGAAGATGTCTTTTATCTATAACAACCGCAATAACCGTAGCATTCAATTTTGAAAGTTGTTGAAAATATAAGCCCACAAGATCTTTGATTTGACGGTCTTCCAGGGAATTCAAAAAACGGCTCTTCGCGGTGCGCTCTTTCTTGTTCCGAACCCAATTTGATTTTACCTCGCATTCTGCAAGTTCGAAGCTATTCTGGCTAGACATGGGGACTACTGCGTTCGCCAATCTCAACTTGGCACCAGAGATCTCATCTTCAAACAGACGCCATCGTCCCTCATAAATCCCAACCGCCAGAAGCACATACAAATGATCTTTCGGATTCTCCACTGTCCCGACGGAGGGGTCACCGTTTCCAGATACATCAACATAAAAAATATACATGTCGGAACCTCTATCGGATTGTTAAATATTCGCCAAATGACAAGACAACCGACCGCGACCGTACCAAAACCGGCAGGGTATGTCAACTGACATCATCGATAAAATGACATTGATTTTGTATAATGTTCATTTAATTTGAAAACAACATACTTTAAAAACCCCCTCATCCCCAGGCAGCCAAAAGGGCCGAAACCTCCCGATCCAGGCGGGAAGCGAGGCGGTCCATCCGCGCCGTGAGGGTCATCGGTCGCAAATCGGCGTCGCCGTCGTCAAGCCCCCTCGCGTCATCCTCGAAGAGGCCGGCCCCCTGATCGCCCTCGGGGGAGCCGCGCCGCTCGCCGTCGCCCCCTGTCGCCGGTTCACCACCACCGCCCGCACCAGGGACCCCGCCTCCCGACTCCCTCCCATCACCCACAACACCACCCGACCGTTCCCCCTCACCAACAGGAACACCAGAGGGTGGCCCCTCCTCGGGAACCACGGGCAACAGTTCCCCATCCGCACCACGACGAAAACGGAACCGTTTCGCCCCCTCTTCTTCCCCTTCTCCCGGCAACGGCAGGTAATAGGAGGTACCAAAACCCAGAACCGGCATCAACCCACCTGCCGAAGGAGAGAGACCCGAAAAGAGCCCCGCCTCCATCCCCGCAGGCGCCCCCTCCGGACGACTGGCGATCACCGCCGTCAGCACCGGCGTGCGCGACCCACCCGCCTCCACCTGGTTGGCACTCTGGGTCACCGCCGTCAGCACCGGTGTCACCGACCCACCCGCCGCCACCCCAGGGGAACTGTTCTGCACCGCTGTCAATATCGGCGAACCCGAGGCCTCCACCGCCAGAACCCGGTCATATCCCCGCACCACCGACAATACCGGCGTCTGGGCCCCGGAGAGAATACCCGCCATCAGGCCGACGCTTCCAGCCGGCATCGGCGAGGCGGCAATGATCCGGCCCGTGCCCCCTCCCCGGACCTCCTCCCCCCTGCCTCCCTCACCAGTAAGAACCCGACCCGCACCCCCACCCTCCGTCGCCGAGGCCGGATGATGCCCCCCCTGCCCCGCCAACCC
>JADGCL010000006.1 GCA_015229005.1 Magnetococcales bacterium | reverse complement strand
CAAAATCCCGGGGCCCGCGAGGTGGTGGCGCGGTACCTGCCTCCCCTCGCCTCCCCGGCTCGCGTGGCATTTTGCAGCCTAGCGCCGGTTTGGCCAGGGCCTTCCCATCGTCCGGACATGGTCGGCTCCCGCGCGAATTTTCGAGGTTCAATAGGTTCACTTGCGTTACGGCCTGCACACCCCTGTCCTACGCTTAACCAGCATCGTCGCCGATACCAGCCCAAGGACTCGGTTCCGCACCCTGTCGCTACCAGCGCACGGACGGGATTTCCACCCGCTGAATACACGCGCCTTATCCTGGCGCACCCAGACCCCTGCGAGAGTAAAACCATGCCGGATTGAATTGAGAAGATGCCATAAAAATCAATCAGATTCGAGAGCTTGACAGCAACTGCGACACAGCCTCGGGGGAACAGCAGCGGAGCGTGCGGAAGACGGGGCGTTTTCGAGCCAGGCATTCTCGAGCCAAGCCCCAACGGGCCAGGTCGAGGACGACCCGACCCGTTGTTGAAAGCTGGCGCGCCCGGAAGGATTCGAACCTCCGACCTACTGGTTCGTAGCCAGTTGCTCTATCCAGGCTGAGCTACGGGCGCCAGGACCCCCGGAGGGGCAAGGCCGCAGGGCAGGCCCCGGGCCGAAAAGACAGCGAACCGGGGGTGAAACTAATGGTTCCCCGCGAATTGGTCAACCCTCAAAATGGGAACCGTCCAGAGAGTCCATCATCCGGGTCAGACTTTCCACCCGCCGAGGGTCCACGGCACCGGCCCGAGAGGCCGCCAGGATCGCACACCCCGGCTCCCGACGGTGGCGACAATCAGAAAAACGACACTGCCCCAAGTAGGGAGCGATATCGCGAAAATGCCGGGCCACCGACCCCCGATCGACACCATACAGGGCAAAGGAACGAACTCCGGGGGAATCGATGAGGCTGCCCCCGCCGGGAAGATGATAGAGGCGTGCGACCGCGGTCGTGTGCCGCCCCTGACCCGTGGCCCCGTGGACTGTCCCGACACGCACCTCCTCGAAATCGATCCAGCGGGAGATGAGCGCCGATTTGCCCATCCCCGAGCGCCCGACAAAAACCGAGAGCCGATCCTTGAGTACCCGTTCCAGGGCCTGGAGTCCCTCCCCGGTCCGTGCGGAAACCTGCAAGGTGACGTATCCCATCCGCCGGTAGACCCCCAGCAGTTGGTCCAGGCTGGCCGCGTCATGAGGCAGATCGCTTTTGTTGACGACCACCAACGGCGTGATCCCCGCCTGCTCGGCCGCCACCAGGTAACGATCCAACAAACCGGGATTCGGATCCGGGGCAACGGTGACGATCAGGAGTTGATCGACATTGGCCGCCAAACGCTTCATCGAGGCAAAGGCCCCGGGGCGCTGCAACAAGGAGCGCCGGGGGTGAATGACGACGATCACCCCCTGGTCGGTCGCCCCACTCCGTCGCCAGACGACCCGGTCACCGCACACCGGCTCCTCTTCTAAGGTCTCGCGGACCGAACAACGGCTGCGTCTCCCCTCCCCGTCCTCCACCTCGGCATTGAGGCCATAGTGGGAAATCGCCAACCCCTCCTCCTCGGGACCAAGCTCAACTCCCCCACCGATCCCACCCCCAGCCGCCACACGCTCCCGGGCCAGACGACGCACCTGGCGCGCTTCACGTTCGGCGCGGATCAAGGCGCGTTGACGATTCGTCAGTTGTCCCGAGCTCTTCTTTCGTGGCATAAAACGGTCTCCGCCTGGGTGGAAGATGGGATCTGGCGGACCGGTCCGCTCCACCCAGAACGGCCCGGCAAGGACCATGGGTCGGTTTTTTCAACGATTTGTCAAGTAAGGATCACAGGTCATGAATCACACCCCGGTCGCCGTCCTGCGCTCCGTCCTCTACGTCCCGGCCTCCAACACCAAGGCCCTCGGTCGGGCCCCGACCCTCGGCGCCGATGCCCTGATCCTGGACCTGGAAGATTCGGTCGCCCCCCAGGCAAAGGAGACGGCCCGAGGTCAGGCCCACGATACCACCCTGGCGCTGGCCGGCGCCCCCCTCCTCTGCACCGTCCGCATCAACGGCCTCGGCACCGACCTGTGGTCGGCAGACGTCGACCGGGTCTTCCCGGCAAGGGTCGGAGCCCTGGTCGTCCCCAAGGTGGAACGGGTGGAGGAGCTGGCCCCCCTGGATCACCGCCTCGGGCAACTCGAGGCCGCCCGGGGAGATGACCATCCCTGCCCCATCTGGCCCATGATCGAGACCCCGCTCGGGGTCATCAACGCCTTCGCCATCGCCAGTCATCCCCGCGTCGCCTGCCTCGTCATGGGCGTGAACGACCTCGCCCACGCCATGCGCCTCAAGCCCGGCGTCGGAACCGGACCGCTCAAGTTCGCCTTGCAACAGACGATCCTCGCCGCCAGAGCCGCCGGGAGGATGATCCTCGACGGCGTCTTCGTCAACATCCGCGACCCCGAAGGCTATGCCGCCCAGTGCCGCGAGAGCGCCCTCCTCGGTTTCGACGGCAAAACGATCATCCATCCCTCACAGGTCGAGCCGGCCAATCTCGCCTTCGGACCCGGCGAGGAGGAGATTGCCCGAGCAGAAAAAATCGTGCGGGAATGGGAGGCCGCCAGCAGTCGCGGCGAGGAAATCTGCGTCGTCGACGGCCAACTGGTGGAGCGCCTCCACGCCGATCAGGCGAGGCGAATCCTGGCCATGGCCCGCCTTTCCATTCGGTAACTGACGAGCAACCTTTCGGATTGCATGGGGTTTCCTCGTAATCCAGCGCGGACAGGCGCTGCCCTCCCGCGCCCGCTCTTCGGTAACAAAGAGTAACCTTTCGGATTGCATGGGATTTCCTTGCGATTCGGGGCAAACCGGCGCTACTCTCCCCCCATGCGTCTCGGAACCAAAACCACTCTCCTGACCCTCACCCTGATGGGGGGAATGGTCCTCCTCCTGGTCACGGTCAGTCTGGTGGCCTTCCGTCAGTTCTCTCTCTCCACCGCCGAGGATCAGGTCCGGGCCGCAGCCGAGGTGGTGCGCGTCAGTCTCACCGAATCGATGATCAACGGCGTCATCGACCGCAGGCAATCGTTTCTGGACCGTCTGGCCGAGGTGCCCGGACTCACCGCCGCCCAGGTTCGCCGGGCCCCCGCCGTCGTCACCCAGTTCGGCGATGGCCTCGCCGAAGCGGAGTCCGTCGACGAGATCGATCGCCAGGTCATGGATACCGGTGAGGCGGTCTTCCGTATGGACGGCAGCGAGATAAGCCCCGTCTTTCGCGGAACCATCCCCTTCATCGCCACCAGCACAGGCTCCCCAAACTGTCTCCAGTGCCACCAGGTCGCCCGCGGCACGGTCCTTGGGGTCATCACCATCAAGATTTCCCTGACCGTCCTGCAACGCAAGGCCCTCCTGACAGTCCTTACCATGACCGGCATCGTCGCCCTCTTCGCGGTCGCCTTCACCCTCCTCTTCCGCCGCCAGCTTTCACCCGTGGTGGCGACCGCCCAAGGGGTGCAGGAGGTGGTGGCCCGGGCCAAGGAAGGGGATTTCATGGGGCGCATCGAATACCAGGGCGCCGACGAGGTGGGGCAAATCGCCGAAGATCTCAACCGATTGATGGAACACCTTCACCACAGCCTCGGCAACATCACCTCCGATGTCGCCAGGCTCATGGAGTATGAGCTGTCGGGAAAACGCAATCTCATCACCACCACCACCGAAATGGTCGAAGCCCTGGTCGATGTGGCCCAGTTCAAACAGGCCGTCGAAGAAGACCAAAGTACCCAGGAGGTCTACGCCCGGATCGGGCGGGTGGTGAAGAACCATTTCAGCGTGGTCCATTTTACAATTTACGAGGTCTCAACGACAAAAAACCATATGCGGGCAGTGGTGGTCGATGGCGAATCCAACGCCCCGTGCCGCTGGTGCCATCCCGATATCCTCAGCCAGGCCGATGCCTGTCGGGCGCAACGGACCGGCCACGAGATCGGTTCTCTCTCCCATACCCATATCTGCGGTCAGTTTCTGGGGGAAGAGGGGAGGAGCCGGGAACACATCTGCATCCCGGTCCTGCACTCGGGGGCGGTGGGAAGCATCGTCCAACTGGTCATGGATCGGAGCGACGGCCCCAAGGTGCGGCTCCTCGTCCCCTTCATCAAGGTCTACCTCAGGGAATCGGCGCCGGTGATCGAGGCCAAAAGGCTCATGGATACCCTGCGCGAATCGGCCCTCCGTGACGCCCTGACCGGTCTCCACAACCGCCGCTTCCTGGAGGAGTTCGTCGAGACGCTGATCGCCACGGCCAAGCGCAAGGAAAATCACATCTCGGTCCTCATGATGGATCTGGACCACTTCAAGTCGGTCAACGATACCTACGGCCACGACGTCGGTGATATCGTCCTGAAAGCGCTGGCCCGGGTCCTGGAAAGCCAGGTCCGCACCTCCGATCTGGTGGTCAGATTCGGGGGGGAAGAGTTCATGGTGATCCTCCAGGAGAACGCCGGCTACAACGGTCCGCGGATGGGCGAAAAGATCCGCGCCGCCGTCGAGCGCATGGTCATCCCCATCCCCGGGGGGACCCTCCAGAAAACCATTTCCATCGGGGTGGCCAATTTCCCGGTGGACAGTCCCGATTTCAAGGAGGTCATCAAGTTCGCCGACGCCGCCCTCTACAAGGCCAAGGCCGACGGTCGCAACCGGGTCACGACCTTTTCCCGGGGGTTGGATGCCCTGGTCCCGGTGCAGGAGCGGAAGTTGAATAGTTGAGGCCGCCGGCAGCGGCGATCATCAGGAGAACCCCCGTCAGAAAGAGCCCGAGACTCGCCAACTGGAGCGGACTTAGCCCCAGGAGAACCACCGGTACCCGGTTCAGGTCACCGCGGACGAACGAGACCAGAAAATAAGGCCCGAAAAGACCCGTCAACGCGCCGCCGCTCCGCATGCCCACCCGCGCCTGGCACCGCTCGCAGATGGCCAGGATCGAGAAGGCCAGCAGCGCCAGAAACCCCATATAGAGCTGGCTGGGATGGACGGCCACACCGGCCTCGGGGCCAATGCCGAAGGTCTCCGGAAAACGCACCGCCCAGGGCAGATCGGTGGGGGTCCCATGGCAACAACCGGCAGCAAAACAGCCGAACAGCCGCTGCAGACCATAGCCCAGGAGTGCATAAGGAAGGAAAAAATCCAGGACCGGCAGCAGCCGCAGTCGTCGCCAACGGCAGTATAACGGCAGCCACACTCCCAGAAAGGCCCCGACAGCCAGAGTCGAGGTCTGTTGCAACCCTCCCAGGCGAGGGGAGACCTCCACCTGCGGCAACAGAGGCGCTTGCCGCAACACCGTCTCCAGGCCAGGAACAAACGCCAAAAGCCCCCCGATCCCCCGCCAGAACGAGTCACCAAACCAGATGGCCACCACCACCAGCAGACTGAGATAACTGAGATCGTGTGCGTCCAGCTCCCCCTTTTCCGGATTCCGCGCCGCCAGCCAGTACAGAAGGATCAGGACGACCATCATCACGAAGCCATATGTATAGACCGGAAGCTCTCCCAGATAAAACAGAATCGGGTGCATGATGGTTTGGATCCTCGAAAGCAACCAAGATCAGGACTATAAGACGTTTTCGCGAAAAAATTTGGTAACAAAATGTCACCGCAACCGCCCCCTCCCCAACCGACGGCGGCTGGCCGATCAGGGCTTCTCGAGGATGGATGGAATCGAATTTGGTTTCAAGGAAGGAAAAGGATCCCTACCCGATGATTGTTTGACGGAAACCATGTCTGTAACAGAACGTCACAGAAATCGAAACATCGCCCGGGAATCATCAGAAGTTTGCATGGGAAACGAGGGAACCGCCGCCTATAATGCTGCCTGATCCCGGGATAACAGCTTCCTGTGACAAAGTCGGGAGGGGTATCGCCATGATCGGGGCACTCTTGGGTTCGCTGGAGGTCATGACCGTCGTGGTGTTGTGGCTTTTCCTCCGACGGGAGGGGCGGCGTCGCCGGGTCTTGCATCAACACGGGTGGTACCAGATTCTCGCCGGCTTCGGACTCCTGACCCTGGCGTTCCTGCTTCGGGGAGTGGGTTGCGTCGGTCGTTCGCCATGGGGTTGGTTGGGAGTCGAACTGGTGGAGGTGGCGGGTTTCCTGGAGCCGGTAGTCCTTCTCGGCGGGACGCTACTCCTGGCCTATGGTCTCGTCCGGTGGTTGCCAACGATCACCAGCCTGGAAGATGTCGAGTCCTTTGCGGAGGTCCTGGTAGCCTCCTACGCCCGTCTGGCATCGAGCAACCTGAAGCTTCAGGAGGAAAGTGATCGGGTCCGGGCAGTTCCGGAATCAGCCAACGATGCCATTCTCGCCTTGGACGGCAGGGGACAGATCACCTACTGGAACCGGGGGGCTTGGCGCACCTTCGGCTTCGAGGAGGGGGAAGTGATCGGTCAACCGGTCACGAAACTGATTCCGGATCGCGTCGAGCGAAGCACGGGGGAGGAAACCGACGGGACTCTCATCCCCTTCGTAGGGTGTTCCGACGGCGCCACGATGGAGATGGCCGGACGCCGTAAGAATGGCGAAGAGTTTCCCCTGGAAATTTCGGTCGGAAGCTGGACGGCCTTCGGCGACCGTCACTACGCGGCGGTGATCCGTGACATCAGTGCCCGCAAGGGGGGTGAAAAACAGAGTGTCCGGATCCAGCAATCCCGAGTGGCAATCAGCACTCTCCTGCAGGTGGCTCTGGAACCCATCTCCCTGGAAGACCAGGTTCGCCGGGCGCTGGAGGTCATTTTATCGGTGCCTTGGCTCAGGATCCTGTCGAAGGGCTCCATCTTCCTCTACGATTCCGAGGAAAAGCTCCTCCTCCTGGCGGCGCAGCGAGGGTTCCCCGATCACCTCCTCAAGACCTGCGCCCGACTGCCCCTGGGCCATTGCCTCTGCGGACGTGCGGCATTGGAACGGGAGGTGGTCTTCGCCTCCCATCTGGACCACCGCCACGATGTGACCTTCCCGGGGATCTCGGCGCACGGCCACTACTGCATTCCCATCCTTTTTCAGGGGAACGTTCTCGGGGTGATCAATACCTATGTGGTCGATGGCCACCAACGGAACGAGGAGGAGGAGGCCTTCCTCGTCTCCATGGCCAACACCCTCGCCGGTCTGATCGAACGCAAGCGCGGGGAGGAGCGCCTGCGCCACCTGGCGCACCACGATGTCTTGACCGGTCTTCCCAACCGTCAGCTCTTCCGCGAAATCCTGGTCAAGCACATCGCCCGCTCCCGGCGGGATCGGGGATGCCTGGCCCTCCTGTTCCTGGACCTCGACCGGTTCAAGGGGATCAACGACTCCCTGGGGCACGAGGTGGGTGACCTGCTGCTGCAGGAGGTGAGTCAGCGAATCAAAAGCTGCCTGCGGGAGTCGGACCTCGTGGCCAGGCTGGGCGGGGACGAATTCACCGTCGTGCTGCCGGACATTTCGGGCCAGGGCGACGCAGCCCTGGTTTGCCGGAAGATCATCGAAAAGGTACAGCTTCCCTTTCAGTTGCGCGGCAATCAATGCAATATCGGCGTCAGCATCGGTGTCGCCCTCTTTCCGGACCACGGCCCGGACAGCGAGGCCCTGCTCAAGGGAGCGGACGAGGCGATGTACCGAGTCAAAAGGGGCGGGCGTAACGGTTACCACTTCGCAGGGGGCGAAGCGGTGGTTTCCGTGGGGGGGGCGTAGCCCGCGCCACCCGGGTTCCCCGCAGCGGGAGGGAACCCCCCGAACTGGCTGCACAGAGCGGCCAAATCAAGAACGAGAAGAACCCCCGTGCGACCCGGTTCCCGAACAATACACCTCCCGGCGTGGGTGTGGCTTCTCCTCCGCCTCTCACCCCTTCTTCTCCTCGTGGCCTTTCCCGCCAGTCTTGGCGCGGACGACGCCCTCTCCCACTGGCGAACCGACAATGAAGCCTGCTGGCGCTGCCACGATGGCAGAAAATCCATCAAAGTCGCCGCGACCCGCCCGGATGCGGAGGAGGATACCCGCGAGCTGACCCCCACCCCGGTCGTGCCCTACCAAGCCGGCGTACATGGAAAACTCGCGTGTACCCGCTGCCATACGGCGATGACCAGCCCCGAGCCGCCCCATCAGAGCGGCACCCCGCAGCAGATCGACTGCTCGTACTGCCACGCCGCACTGCTGGTCTCGCGCCGTGCCGAGTCCCCACCCCCTCCGGTGAGCCGCCTTGAAAAAGTGGTGGCCAACGCCGAAGCTTATCGACAATCCTTTCATGCCCGCGCCAACATCGATTACCCGGAAGTGATCAATGCAACCTGCCATGAATGCCACGATGCCCATTCATTCAACGTCCCCACGGACCGAGACAGCGCGGCCTATGCCGCCTGGAGAGCGGCCATACCCGACCTCTGCGGAAAATGCCATGAGGAACAGAGGGAAGAGTACCTCGGCTCGATCCACGGCGTCGCCCTGCTGAAGAACAAAAACCCCAAGGCCCCTACCTGCATCGACTGCCACTCCACCCATGCGATCGGGGGTGCGCACCTGGCCGACTTCAAACGGCGGAGCCCCGATACCTGTGGGAGCTGCCACCCCGCCAATCTCACCTCCTATCGTGACACCTACCACGGGCAGGTGACCCGCATGGGTTTTGTCCACACGGCCAAGTGTTTCGATTGCCACGAGGCACACAAGGCCTTCGGCATCTCCGACCCGAACTCGACAGTGCATCCGCGCAATCGACTCGCCACCTGCCGGCGTTGCCACGATGGCGAAGAACGCCCACTGGCCCCGGTCGGATTTCTCACCTTCACTCCCCACGCCCACGATGGCGATTATTCCCGCTACCCGGAGGTGTGGATCGCCTCACGTTTCATGGCAACCCTGTTCGGCGGCGTGGCTCTCTTTTTCCTGGTCCATTCCGGACTCTGGTTCTTCCGGGAGTGGAAAGAACTTGGGAATGGATCCCGGAGGAGAGCGCCCGATCGCGCCGCCTCTGCCCCGTCAACCCTTCCTTCCGGCCAGCATTTCCGACGATTTTCCGGGCTCTGGCGAGCTCTTCACCTGCTTTTTGCCCTGGCCATGATGCTCATGGTACTGACGGGGATCTCCCTGCGCTTCGCCGATACCGATTGGGCCCCGGTGGTGACGCAACTGTTGGGGGGCGTGGAACAGATGGGGCGCATCCATCGACTGACGGCCTCCCTCCTGTTCGCTCTCTTCTTCCTGCACCTGCTCTTCCTGTTACCCCGTCTTTGCCGAGACCCGCGATTCACCTGGTTCGGGCCAGACTCGTTGGTTCCGGGGTGGCGGGATCTGACCGATTGCAGGGCGATGTTTCGCTGGTTTCTCGGGAAAGGCGAGAGGCCCCGTTTCGACAGGTGGACCTACTACGAGAAGTTCGACTATTGGGCCGTCTTTTGGGGAATGACCGTCATGGGAGCCAGTGGCCTCCTGCTGGCGTTTCCGGAGTCGTTCGGCCAATATGTGGAGGGATGGGCGTTCAATGTGGCCCTCCTGATCCACGGGGAAGAGGCCATCCTGGCGACGGTGTTTCTCTTTACCGTACACTTCTTCAACAATCACTTCCGCCCATCGAAGCTGCCGCCGCCCAACATCGTCATGTTCACCGGGACGGAAGAGCTGTCGACCTGGGCCGACGAACACCCGGCCCACCACGAGCGCCTGTTGCGTTCAGGAAACCTGGAAGAACACCTGGTCGCGGCGCCGACGAAGACCACGACAGCGTTGTCCAGAACGCTGGGCCTGGCGCTGATCGGAATCGGCCTGACGCTTCTCTTTCTGGTTCTCTCCGGGATGGCAGCGCACTGAACAGCCCGTCACCAGGCGGTCCTCACCAGCCAGGAAGAGACAGCCGACCAAACCCGACGGCGAGAAGACGACGCCACTCACCAACAACGCGCCTCACACCCGGCCCCAACCTCGCCAAACCAGCCTGGAGTCACATCCCGAGCAGCTTCTTCCAGAAATTGCCCTTTCTGCTTTTCGGGGCGCCCCCATAACTTCCACCCCCACGCTTGCCATACCCACCATAGCCCCCGTAGCTACCGTAGCCCCCACCCCCTTGGCCCCCGTAACCACCATAACCACCGTAGCCACCGTAGCCGCCGTAGCCGCCGTAGCCATAATAGCCCCCACCCCCTCGGCCACGGGTTTTGTTGAGAACCATTCCCACAATCTCCAGATTGTCCAACTGATCCAGCGCATCCTTGACCGCCATCTGCGGCGTCCGCTCCGCCTCCACCACCATGACAATCTGCCCCATATTACGTGCCAACTCCCGGGCCTCTGTGGTGACCAGCAACGGCGGTGAATCGAAGACCACGATCCGGTCCGGTCCGGTCCTGAGCATCTCCTCCAAAAGCAACCGCATATTCTCGCTCGCCAGCAACTCTGTCGCATGGTGGTGCAACCGTCCGGAAGGCAAGAGCATCAGCTTCGGGACATTCGTCCGGATCAGCACCTCGGAGAAATCCTGGACCTTCCCCAACAGACAGTCGATCAGACCAACCTTGGCCTTGAACCCCAACACCCTGGCCACGGAGGGCTTGGCCACATCACCATCCACCAGGAGGACGGTGCTGTCCATCTCCGCCGCCAAACTCATGGCCAGATTGATGGCGGTGAAGGTCTTTCCCTCCTTGGGGAAAGCGCTCGTCACCATGATCATGTTGCCCTTGTGGACCCCACCAGGACCCCGATTGGTGGCGTTGAGCAACAGGGGACGCTTGATGATCCGGTACTCCTCGGCCACCGTACTCCGCCCCTCGTCAGGGGTCAGAACCCCTTTGGCCCGCAGCTTGTCGAAGTCGAGGATGACCTTCTTGCGTACGCTGTCCATGCTCATACCGGAAACCCCGTGGATAACGAGGGAAGGTGAACCACCCTCCCCACCAGCGGCCGTCAGATAAGGCGGAAAAACATGAGAATCCCCAGATAGGCCCCGAACAGGCCCGCCAGAGAGAGAAGAAAAAAGACCCGCGACTCGACCAAACCCATTCCCGGACGATCATCGAACATCGAGACCGTCCCCAGGACTGGCAACCCCAAGACGTTCTTCATGGTCGCCGTCGTATCGAAAACGGGACGCACCACCGACAGAAACAAAGCCATCGCCAAACCAGCCAGGATCCCGCCGACCAGGACTACCGATAAAAACAACGGACGATTCGGCCCGATCGGGTGGAACGGTAACGAGGGCGGCTCCAGCACCGCGAACCGGACATACTTGGTCATGCTCTCCTCGATATCCACCCGGAACTCCGTCTGCCCCTTGCGGTTCAGAAGTTCCATCATCTGGGCCTTCAGGAATTCCAGATTCTGCTTCAGGCGAAGATATTCGTTTTCCGCCGTCGGAAGCCCCTCTTCGAGGCTTTTCAACTCGGCAAGCTTCGCCTGCAACTCAGAGATCCGGGCATGGAGCGAGCCCAGCTCGACATCGACCTGCCCCAGGGAACTCTTGAGTTTGCGGTAGACCGGATCCGCTTCCAACTGCCAGAGGTTGGGATCATCGCCACCGTCCCGCGTCGGCTTGGAGCGATCCAGCTTCTGCTGTTCCAGGGAGGCGATCGCCCCACGCAGGGCGATCACATCCGAATGTGTGTCCGGGTAGAGGGGCAGGACCTGCCCGCCCTTCGCATAGGTTTTGGCCTGAAGTTCAATCAGTTTCTGGTTCAGCTCCTGGATCCGGCGATCCAAATCCCGGGTCGGCGACTCCAGGCGCGACTCCATGTCCCGCATCTGTTTCTGCAGCTCCAGTCGGCGGGCCTCCAGCTCCCGGCCCTTTGCGGTCTCACTTTCGATCTTCTCGATCAGCGCCTTGACCCGGGCGTAGTACCCTCCCCCTTCCTGGGAGATGATCAGGTAGTGTTCCTTTTCGAAATCCCTGAGCCGGGTCTGGGCCTCGATGACCTTGTCCTTGAGCTGATTGACCCGCTCGTGGATAAACTCCTTGGTCGTCTGGATCTTGCCCCCCTCCGACCCCCCGACCGACTCCTGTGGCAATAGCGAGACCAGGGCAGAGACGACCTGGAAGGTGATCCTCGGGACATTATGTCGGTGCGAAATAACGAAGATGCTGGACTGCTCGTCAGCGGCGCGGACGGAGACCTGGGAACGGGTCTCGCTGATGACCCGCTCCATCTCCATTTCGTTCGCGCCATCCTCGAAGTAGCGGCCCAAGTCGGTCTGCCGCAGAGCCTTGACGATATTCTCCCGGCTCAGCAACCCCTGAAGCACCCGCCGGGCCTCGCGGGTGACATCCGGAAAGGCCAGATTGCCCCCGGCGCCGAGGACCGAGGCCACATCGATGTTCGGATCCTCGATAGCGACCCTGGCGGTCGCAAGGTATTGATCCTTCATGAACGAGACAGCGATCCAACCGGAGATGCAGACGAACCAAGCCACCAGCATCATATGCCAGCGATGCCGCCACATGCCCCGGGCATGGACGAAAACCAAGTTATAGATATCGCGTACGCCAAATTCCTGCATGCCGCAACGTCGCCTGAATTCTGTTTGGAGTCCGGGTCTGGAACCCTGGTCCGCGGAACGCGGGGAAGAGGCCCCCACTCCGCTGTCGAGTCAACGATGGCACCGAACACCGCCGGCGAGGCGACAACAGGGCCGTTCAAGGCCCACCTCGCACCTCTCCGGCCCCCGTCACCCGCCCCGAAAGAAAAAGCCCCCCCCCCCCCCCCCCGTTTTCTGCGGAACACAACAATCCGTTGCCCGCGTACTCTCCTGGAGGAGAGCGCACCTACTGAAACCTCCCTCCCACCCGGAACTGCACCGCCTCGGCCAAATGGTCGGTGTCGATCACCTCACTGCCGGCCAGATCCGCCACCGTGCGTGCCACCCGAATCACCCGATGATGGGTCCGTGCGGAAAAACCGAGCCTCCGCCCCGCCTCCAACATCAATTCCCGCCCCTCCACCGAAAGCCCCGCGTGGGCCGCCAGATCCCCCCCGTCCAGATTGGCATTCAACAATCCGGGCCCCTGGCGCAGCCCCTGCCTCTCCCGAGCCCCCTCCACACGCCCCCGAACCGACCCTGAACTCTCCCCCTTGGGCAATCCCACCAATACCTCCGAAGGGACCGGCGGAACCTCGACGTGAAGGTCGATCCGATCCAACAACGGCCCGGAGAGACGCGAACGATACCGCGAGACCTGCACCGGACTGCACCGGCACACACGCGAAGGATCCCCCTGGTGACCGCATGGACACGGGTTGCAGGCCGCAACAAGCTGGAAACGCGCCGGAAAACGAATGCTGCGCGCCGCCCGCGAAATGACCACATCCCCCGACTCCAACGGCTCCCGCAACACCTCCAGCGCCGTGCGCCCAAACTCCGGGATCTCGTCCAGAAAGAGGATCCCCCGATGCGCCAGACTCACCTCCCCCGGTCGGGGAAAACTCCCCCCTCCAATCAACGCCACATGCGAGGCCGTGTGGTGCGGGGCACGAAACGGTCGCGATCCCACCAGCGGTCGCCCGCTCGGAAGCTTCCCCGCCACCGAGTGAACCGCCGTCACTTCCAGGGACTCGTCCAGAGAGAGGTGCGGCAAAATCCCGGGAAGACACCGTGCCAGCATCGTCTTGCCCGACCCCGGCGGACCGCTCATCAACAGGTTGTGCCCCCCCGCCGCGACGATCTCCAACGCCCGCTTGGCATGCTCCTGCCCCTTGACGTCCGCCAGATCCCCGCCCGATGGCCGCTCCCCATCCAGCCACTGGCGCCAATCGGCCTCCGCCAGCGGCGCCAGCGGGCGCTCCCCAAGGAGATGCCAGACAAGATCGGTCAACGTCGCTGGTGTCACCACCGCAATCCCTGGAGCCAGGGACGCCTCCAAACCGTTCTCCGCCGGGATGATCAACTCCCGAAACCCCGACCGACGGGCCAGGATCGCCGCCGGCAACACCCCCGGCACCGGCTTGATCCGACCATCGAGCGCCAATTCGCCCAAAAAAAGGCGCCCCTTCAACCCCTCCGCCGGCAGCTTGCCCAAAGCGACCAGCAGACCCAGGGCGATCGGCAAATCATAGGCACTCCCCGCCTTGGGCAAATCCGCCGGCGCCAGATTGACCGTGACTCGACGTTTGGGCAGCCTGATTCCGGCATTGCCTACCGCCGCCGTCACCCGATCCTTGGCCTCCCGAACCGCCCCTTCCGGCAACCCGACGATATGGAGCCCAGGCATCCCTACCGACGCGTCGACCTCAACTTCGACGGGACGGGCAGCGATCCCCTCCAGGGCAATGGTTTCCACACGAGCTAACACGATTTTTCTTCCACTGTCTCCCCATCCCCTGCCAGGAGCCTCATGGGCGATAAACCAACACCCTCTCCTCCAGCATGTCGTTCATGGCATAGCGCACACCCTCCCGTCCCAGACCGGAATCCTTCAGCCCGCCATAGGGCATGCTGTCGACCCGAAACGAGGGAACATCGTCATGGATCACCCCGCCGACCTCCAGGACATCCAACGCCCGCATGACCGTCTTGAAGTCGCGGGTGAAGATGCCGCACTGCAGACCAAAGCGGGAATCGTTGACCCGCTGAAACGCCTCTTCCATGGAATCAACCGGGGTCAAGGTCACCACCGGACCAAAGGCCTCTTCCGCCGCGATCCGGCAGGAGGACCCCACCTCCTCCAAAATCGTCGCCGTCATGCAGTTGCCCTGCCCCCCGGGAGCGATGGTGTTCCCCGTGACCAGACGCGCCCCCCGATCCAAGGCCTCCGCCACCCAATCCTGCAACCGCTCACGACTACCCGAGTCGATCAACGGTCCGAGAGTGGTCGACTCCTCCGCCGGATCCCCCGACCTGAGCCCCTCCGCCGCCCGCCGGAAACGCTCCCGGAACTCGTCCAGAATCTCCCGATGGACAAAAATCCTCTGCACCGAAATGCAAACCTGACCGCACTGGTAAAAGGCCCCCATCAGAGTGCGACGAATCAGCCAATCCCAATCGGCCACATCCCGGTCGATGATCAGACCGGCGTTGCCTCCCAGCTCCAGGACAACCTTCTTGCGGCCCGCCTCCCGCTTCATCTTCCAACCAACCTCCGGCGAGCCGGTAAAGGAGAGGAGCTTGATCCGTTCATCCGTGACCAGAATCTGCCCGGCGGCCCGATCACTCGGCACCACCGAAAAGGCCCCCCTCGGCCATCCCGAAGCCTCGATCAGACCGGCCAGCATCAGGGCCGTGACCGGCGTCTTGGAGGCCGGCTTCAACACCACCGGACACCCCGCCGCCATCGCCGGGGCCACCTTGTGAATCGCCAGATTCAAGGGAAAATTGAAGGGAGCGATCGCCGAGACCACCCCGACCGGATAGCGCCGCACCAGCGCCCGGCGCCCGGCCCCCATGGGATTGACCCCCAGGTCATAGGCCTCCCCGTAAACCCGGGTAGCCTCCCCCACGGCGATATCGAAGGTGGCAACCGCCCGGTCCACCTCCAACCGGGATTCCGCCAAGGTCTTGCCATTCTCGGAGGTAAGCGCCCGGGCAAACTCCTCGCGCCGAACCTGCATCCCATCCCGGACCAATGCCAGGCTCCGCGCCCGTTCGTAGGGCTCCAGCCGGCGTGTGGTCTCCAGGGAATCGACCGCCGCCTCCAGGGCGCGCTCCATCTCCGCCGGCCCACAAAGACCGACCCGTGCCACCTCCCGCCCATCGTAGGGATTGACAACCGGAAGCTCCCGTCCGCTCTCCACCCACTCGCCGCCGATATAGGCCCGCATCTTCATCGCCGCCTCCCCAGCCCCTTCCGCATCACATCCCGACCACCCCACCCGGAACGCCGGAGGTCAGCCCCCATCCTTCCCCGTCAAGGCCGCCTCCAACTCCGCAAGCCGCTTCTCCAGCGTCTCGACCTTGATCCGGGTGTTGGCCAACAATTCCCGGGAGACCTCGAACTCCTCGCGTGTGATCAGGTTGAAGTGGTCCGCCCCCTCCTGCACCACCTCCCGAATCTTGCGGATCATCTCCTCCCGGGTATGCCCCACGGACTGAAAAACTCCCAGCAGGTTCTGGGTGATCTGATCGATGATGGCGTTGTCGATTTGCATGGCACTCCTCCCTTCCGGTGTTGTCGGAATCGGCGGTTGAGATCATCTGCGGTTCAGGCCCAAGAAGTACTTCGGTTCAGGCCCGAGAGAAACATCGCCCCGGTCCCACTCCCGGCGGGACCGCCCCCCAGCGACAGTTTACGGTACCTGCTCCAACCCGGGGCGACCATGAAAATAGCCGTTGCAGAACCGCGTACCCGGATCCAGTTCGGCCAATTTCGCGGCGGCGGTCACCGCATCCAGGCGCCCATCCAGACGCTGCCGCCAGAGCCCCACCACCTCCCGGAAGCGTTCCTTCCTGGGAGAGAGGCGCACGATATCCACCCCAAGCCCCTGGATCTCTTCGGTTTCCGCCACCAGGTTACAGACCCGGGCGGACATCGTCTGGATACCGTTCATCAGCAGGAAATCGCTCCCGTCCTGGGTCATGGTCGGGAGACCTTCGGGGAACTCCCCGCATTTGTACTGACAATTGGACTTCGGCAGCTCAAAGGCCCGGGCAGTGTAGCAACGTGCGGAAAAGGTCAACGGCATGTGGCCATAGGCGAAGAGCTCCCGCTCCATGGGAAGATCGCCCCGCTTGCCGATCACACCGGCGATGGCACGCGCGGAGAGTTCCACCGGCAGCACCACCCGCACCACCCCGACCGTGGCCAGAAAGGCCAGCGTCTCCGGGTTGTAGGTGTTGATGTGCGGTCCCGCCACCATCGGCTGCCCCTCTCCCAGGCCGATCGCCGCCATGTCGTTGGCCTCGACCTTGAGTCCCAGTTCCCCGGCCAGGGCGACGACGCGGCGAACCCGCTCCAGTTCGCCGTCGTTCATCACCAGTCCCAGAGTCGAAAAGACCACCTCCTTGCCCGAACCGGCCAACTCCCGGGCCAACCGCCCCAACTCCTCCGGTCCCAGACCCAGGCGTTTGGAACAGACCACCTCCCCCAAATAGAGAATGTCGGCCTCGCTCTCGAAGGCCAGGCGGCGGTAATACTCCTCGATGGCCCGCTTCCCCCAATCGAAGAGAACCGGCCCCACGGCAATGCGCATTATTGCCACGCCTCCTGATAGGTCCCCAGGGTGTGGGTCGTCCCCTCGGAGGTGGCATTGAGGACCTTGAGCCAACCTGGTCGAGCCCGGAAACCCTCCGCCCCCAGGCGGTAATAGGCATCCACCGCCTCCCGCATCACCCGGGTGACCGTGGCCACATAGGACTTCGTCCGCTGCCGCCCCTCGATCTTGAGCGACACCACCCCCGCACCGATCACCTCCGGCAACATCTCAAGAATATTGAGCGAGCCCGGCTCCTCCATCACATGGTAGACCCGATCCGCCGCCACGAACCGGCCCTTGCAGATGGTCGGATAGGCGGCGTCTTCCCCTTCCCCGTACTGGGCGATCAAGACCCCCCCGAGGCGGGTCTTGAGAAGGCCTCCCTCCTGGTCGAATCTGACCGCCCGGGCCGGCGAACAGACGCCCTCGATGTTGGGCGACACCCCGGTCACATACGAGGAGAGATGACAACGCCCCTCCGCCATCACACACAACCCCCCGAAAGCGAAAACCTCCAGTTCCACGCTCGTCGTCTCCTTGAGGCGACGAATCTCCTCGATCGTCAGGACCCGGGGGAGGATCACCCGTTCGATCCCGAAGTGGCGTTGGAAGAAGTCGATCGCCGCCGAGTTCGAGGCCGAGGCCTGCACCGACAGGTGCAGGGGAAGGTCCGGATAGCGATCCCGCGCGTAGCGAAGCAGGGCCATATTGGCCAATATCAGGGCATCGGCCCGCAACTCCGCCGCCAGGTCCACCGTCCGGTACCAGGGAGTCGGGTCATCGACCTGGGGAAAAGTGTTCAGGACGATGTTGGCCCGGGCCCCGTGACGATGGGCGTGTTCGATCCCCTGCCTCGCTTCCACCTCGCTGAAATTGAGCCCCTCGAAATTGCGCGCATTGGTGGCGTTGCGGAAACCGAAATAGACCGCGTCCGCACCACTCGCCACCGCCGCCTTCAGGGAGGGGAGATTGCCCGCAGGGGCCAACACCTCGACCTTTTTCATCGCCTGCCCATCCCTTCTCCTTCGTCCCTTCCCGCGATCACGTCCCGACCGCCCCGCCGCCGTCCCAGGGAGGGATCAGCCGGTGAGCCACCCCCAGATGGTCCATTATCCGCGCGACCACAAAATCGACCAACCCCTCGATCCCCGTCGGGCGATGGTGAAACCCGGGGGCCGCCGGCATGATGGTCACCCCCAGCCGCGCCAGCTTGAGCATGTTCTCCAGGTGGATCGCCGATAAGGGCATCTCCCGGGGAACCAGGATCAACGGCCATCTCTCCTTGATCGCCACATCCGCCGCCCGCTCGATCAGGTTGTCCGAAAGCCCCCCGGCAACCGCCGCCAGAGTCCCCATCGAGCAGGGACAGACAACCATCGACCGCCGCCCGCCGCTGCCCGAAGCCAGGAACGACGACCACTCCCGCCGACCATGATAGCGTAACTTCCCCGCCGCTGCCCCGAAACGACCCCGCGCCGCAGCCTCGATCTCCCGATCCGACGCCAGCCGCCAATCCAGGCCACACTCCAGGCCCAAGACCTCACAACCGGCGGCGGAAAGCATCAGCTCGACCGACCGCCCGGCGGCCAGGAGCCGGGCAATCAGACCAAGGCCGTAAACAGCCCCGGAGGCCCCCGTCATCGCCACCACAATCGGAGCCGATTCCATCGTCGCGCTTTACAACCCCCTCGCCCTTGAGAAACAATCCCGCACATTCGTCCGCGCTCGGCCAACGCCGCCGCCCACCCCAGACGCGAGAAGAGCCCCCGTGTCGGTATTCACAACCCTCTCCCCGGAACAGGTCGCCGACCTGCTCGACCGCTTCCAGATCGGTCGCCTCGTCTCCCTGGAGGGAATCCCGCAAGGCGTGGTCAACACCAACTATCGTCTCACCACCGACCGCGACCGCTACATTCTCACCTTGATCGAAGATTCGGAGCAAGGCGAGGCCCTCGATTTCGCCACCCGCTTGATGGATTTTCTCGCTCGCCGCAGAATCCCCGTCCCCCAACCGATCCGCGACCGGAACCAGGGCATCATCCAGGAGGTTCTCGGGCATCAGGCCATCATCGTGACCCACCTGCCCGGAGAGTCGCCCATCCGTCCCACACCGGGACAATGCGCGGAGACAGGTGACATGCTCGCCCGCCTGCACCGGGCAGGGGAGGAATTCCCACTCTATCGGGAAAACCCCATGGGGCCCGGACGACTGGCGGCGCTTCTGGAGAGGCTGACCCCGCTCCTGAGCAAACGCCAGCCGGAGGCGATGAGCCTCTGCCGGGAGTCCTTGGATGCGCTGGCGATGGGCGGGCTCTTCACCTCGGCTCTGCCCACCGGGGTGTGTCACGCCGACCTTTTCCCGGACAATACCCTCTTCCAGGGGGAACGTCTGACGGGCATCATCGACTTCCACTTTGCCTGTCAGGCCCCACTGGTCTGGGACCTCGCCATCGCCATCAACGCCTGGGGCTTCACCCCGGATGGTCGTCCGGATCGCCCGTGCCTGGAGGCGCTTTGGCAAGCCTACCGGGAAAGCCGCCCCCCGGGGCGCGAAGAGATGCGCCTCCTGCCCCAGACACTCGGGGCCGCAGCGCTCAGATTCGCCCTGACCCGACTCGTGGCCAGTTATTTCCCCCGCCCGGGGGAACAGGTCACCCGCAAACCCCCCGAGGAGTACCTGGAGCGGCTGCGTTTTCATAAAGAGGTAGGGTTGGACCTGGGAACCGGTCAATTTCCGTGAGGCGCCTGCCGGAGAACCTGTGGATGGAGGGAACACCATCCCACCCCGCGTTCGGCCCAAGCCCGTTCGGTGACAATCGGAATCAAACGTTGAACCGAAAATAGATCACATCGCCATCCACCAACCGGTACTCCCGCCCCTCCAGCCGCATCTTCCCCAGTTCCTTGGCGCCCTTCTCACCACCTGCCGCCACATAATCCCCGTAACCGATCACCTCCGCCCGAATGAATCCCTTTTGAAAATCGGTATGAATCACCCCGGCCGCGTCGTAGGCCGTCGCTCCGTCGGTCACCGTCCAGGCCCGACTCTCCTTGGGACCCGCCGTGAAGAAGGTCAACAACCCCAACAAGCGGTAGGCACTGCCGATCATCCGGTCCAACCCGGAACTCTCCAACCCCAAATCCCTCAAAAACGCCCCCTTCTCGTCCCCCTCCAGCTCCGCGATCTCCGCCTCCATCGCCCCGGAAATCGCCACCACCTCCGCCCCCTCACGCGCCGCCAGGGCACGCACCGCATCCGTCAATCCATCCCCCCCCGCCGCCTGCGCCCCGGCAACCTGACCTTCACTGACGTTGCACACATACAGCACCGGCTTCAAAGTCAAAAAAAACATCGCCCGAACAACCGCCAGCTCCTCCTCACCCAAACCCTGGCGCCGAACCGGCACGCCCCCATTCAACCCCGCCACCACCTTCTCCAGGACCTCCGCCTCCCGCTTCGACTCCTTGTCGCCGATCCGCGCCTTCTTCCCAACCCCCTCCAGGCGCTTCTCCGCCGACCCCAAATCCGCCAACAGCAACTCGGTCTCGATCACCTCGATGTCCGCCACCGGATCCACGCGCCCATGGACATGGGTGACCTCCGTCCCCTCGAAACATCGCACCACATGCGCGATCGCATCCACCTGGCGAATGTGCCCGAGAAACTGATTGCCCAACCCCTCCCCCTTGCTCGCCCCCTTCACCAAACCGGCAATGTCCAGAAACTCCATCGCCGTCGGCACCATCGACGCCGACCTGTTCAGCCGCCCCAGTTCCGCCAGACGCCCGTCCGGCACCGCCACCACCCCCACATTGGGCTCGATCGTGCAAAACGGGTAATTGGCCATCGGCGCCCCAGCCGCCGTCAGCGCGTTGAAAATGGTCGACTTTCCCACGTTCGGCAAACCAACGATTCCGCACTTCAAGGCCACGGGCTTCACTCCATCCACGGATTGAGATCAGAATCTTCCAGGGTAACCGTTCAGGGAAGCATGGTCAGGGATATCATCCTGTTTGTTTCAGGGGCTTCGCCCCCGAACCCCCACCAAGGGGGCAGGCGGAGCCTCCCCCTCGGGCTCCCCCAACCACTGTCAATATTATCTTTTATGGAAGAACCCGAGGGTCAACCCTCCGGTCGTGACTACAGGGGGCGACGCTGCCGGACACAATGATTCAGCGCCCGACCAAAATCGTGGTCGAGAATCCAGGGCAAGGCCCCGGGCAGACACTCCAGAACCTCGTCAGCCAACCCCCTCTCGTGGGGCTCGAAGGGCTGCAGAACAAACCGAGCCGGATCCACCCCCACGGGAGGACGACCAATCCCGAGGCGCACCCGCACGAACTCCGCTGTCCCCAAAACCTGCTGGATCGATCGCAGGCCATTGTGGCCCCCATGACCGCCACCGATCTTCATCTTCAGGCGCCCCAGTTCCAGATCCAGATCATCATGGAACACCACCACCCGACCGACCTCCACCTTATAAAATCGGACCGCCTCACCCACCGCCTCGCCCGAAAGATTCATGAAAGTCGTCGGCAACAGCCACATCAGGCGGCGACCCTCGACCTGGCCATCACCAAAAATGCCGCGAAACCGCTCACGCCCTTCGGCCAAACCACAACGCCGGACAATCCCGACGACCGCATCCCAGCCAAGATTATGGCGATGGCCGCGATATCGGTCCCCGGGATTGCCCAAACCAACCAGTAGAAACACCGCCGGACCCAATTCCACAGAGGATCAGGAACCAACTGCCATGGCACAAGACAAGACTACTCCGAAGGGGTCGCCTCCGGGGCCTCGGGCGCCGCTGCAACCGCTCCCTCCTCCCCTTCACCAACCGGCTCTGCCTTGACACCCACCATCGCCAACACGGCAAAGTTGTCCTCACTATCCACCTGAACTCCGGGAGGCAGAGGAATATCGTTGATGTGAATCGAATGACCGATCTGAAGACCGGCAATCGAGACATCGATACGCGCAGGAATGTCGCCCGCCTTACAATGAACTTCCAGTTCATGGCGAACCACCTGAACGATCCCTCCCGACTTCAACCCAGGGGCATCCGCCTCGTCGATGACGTGGACCGGCACCGCCACCTGAATCATCATGTCAACATTGAACCGCAGAAAATCCACATGCAGCGGCAATCCATCCACGGGATGCAACTGCAAACCACGAAGCAGCACCGGTTCCTGCCTCCCGCCATCCAGGACCAGATCCTGCTTGCGGGTACGCAGTTGGCTACCCTCCCGAAACATGAGCAGAACCCACTCGTGCCGGTCCAGGGAGATATTGGCGTTGCCTCCCCCCCCACCATAGATCACCGCCGGAACCCGCCCCTCCCGCCGGAGCTTGCGGGCCACCCCCTTGCCGGCCCCCTCACGGGATCGTGCCTGAATCGTTGCCATTGCCTGCCACTCCTGCTCAAAAATGCCGATGCCCGACAAACCGACACAAACCGGCCTGCCACCAACTCGCGAAGGGATGGCTTCCGCGTCCCGATCGCGCCTCGACCTCCAGGGGTGTCGAACGGCGATCGAACCCGCCTCATCCCGCCACTTCCGCCACAACTCGCGCAGCCGACCAACCGCAGCCTGCCCGCCACGACCAACCGCAACCAACCGCAGCATTCCGACTACAGCAAACCAATCGCAGCAATCCGACCGCAGTCAGAAAACCAAGAGAGACGCGGTCGCCCCAAAAAAAACGCGAAAACTCAGACGAACAGCGAACTGACCGATTCGTCATTCGAAATCCGCCGGATCGCCTCGCCCAGAAGGTGAGCCACCGAGTGTACCTGGATCTTCGGGCAGACCGACGCCGCCGGCGAGAGGGCGATGGTATCGGTGACCAACAACTCGTTGAGAGAGGAGTTCGTGATGCGCTCGACCGCAGGCCCGGACAGAACTCCGTGCGTACACAACGCCGTGACCGAATGGGCCCCGTGTTCAATGAGGGCATCCGCCGCCTTGGCCAGGGTGCCGGCGGTATCGACCATGTCATCGACGATCAGACAATCCTTTCCCTCAACATCCCCGATGATGTGATGCACTTCGGCCGTGTTCGGCTCCGGACGCCGCTTGTCGATGAAGGCCAGATCCACATCCAGCCTCTTGGCATAGGAGCGGGCCCGAACGACCCCCCCCACGTCCGGGGAGACAACCACACCGTTTCCCGTTCCCCGCCTGCGGATGATGTCAAGAAGTACAGGGGTGGCATAAATGTTGTCCACCGGCATGTTGAAAAAGCCCTGAATCTGGCCAGCGTGGAGATCCATCGTCAACACCCGACCGACCCCGGCGGCATTCAGGAGGTCCGCCACCAGTTTCGCCGTGATCGGCGTCCGCCCGGCCTCCTTGCGGTCCTGCCGGGCATACCCGTAATAGGGGATCACCGCCGTGATCCGCCCTGCCGAGGCCCGACGCAGGGCATCCACCATGATCAACAACTCCATCAGGTGATCGTTGGCCGGACAAGAGGTGGACTGGACCACGAAGACATCCCGTCCCCGCACGTTTTCGTCGATCTGGACAAAAATCTCACCATCGGAGAAATGGCGGATGGTACAGTTGCCCACATGGGTGAACAGGTGTTCGGCCATCCTCTCGGTCAACTGACGACTGGCCGAACCGCAGAAGAGCTTCATCTTATGGATAGACATGATGGCATCGGCAAGGGAGCCAATGGCGCCGGCGCACCACCGCTGAGAAAAGGATGAAGACGACGAACGGAACCCTCCGGCTTACCCGTTCCCGTCGAGGAGACACTTGGCTGGGCCGCCAGGATTCGAACCTGGGGATGCCGGAATCAAAATCCGGTGCCTTACCGCTTGGCGACGGCCCAGTGACCAGCCACTCTCACACCACCCGCCCCCCCCCACAGGAAGACAGAAACAACCCGCCCTGACTCCGTACCGCCCGAAGGCAACACCACAGCTCAAAAGGACGGCACTCCTTGTCCAGGTCCACCCAGGTCAGGCCCTCCCCACACCCCCCCCGGCCCCTCCCGCAGGAAGGGATGCTCGAAAAAGGTCCGTCCCAGATAGACCAACCACCCCGGGAAGGCCTCCCGCAAACTCCGGAACGCCACCTCCGCCTCCCGGGGACCCGGATACACCCCAAAAACCGAGGCGCCACTGCCCGACATCAGCACCCCCTCCGCCCCCCTCTCGCGCAGCGCCGCGAAAAGCTCGGACAACCGGGGCATGAGCCGCAGCGCCGGCGCCTCCAGATCGTTCAACAGAAAAACCGGCGGGCGCCCCCCCACCTGCCCGGCGGACGGGATCGTAATCGGCGAGGGGTGATTTGTCAATTGCCCGGCCAACTCGGCAAAGACGGCAGCAGTCGGGAGAGCGATCCCGGGATTGACCAGAACCAGATCGAACGACGGCAACTCCGGCAACGGACGCAGCCTCTCCCCAATCCCCTCCGCCAACGCCGCCTTTCCCCCCAAGAAAAACGGGACATCCGCCCCAAGCTCCTGCCCCAGAGGCAACAACCGCTCCAGGGGCCAGTGCAGCCCCCACAACCGGTTCAGCACCAGCAGAGCCGTAGCCGCGTCCGAAGAGCCGCCTCCCAGACCTGCCCCTTCGGGAATACGCTTCTCGAGATGGATCCGAACCCCGTTTGAGCGTCCGCCCTCCTCCCGGAGGCGGCAAGCGGCACGGTAAACCAGATTCTTCTCCGGCGGAAAACCAGGCTCCGGCTCCGTCGTCAATTCGATTTCCGCCGCCGGGGTAAACTCCAGATAATCGAACAGGGGAAAAAAGGTCATCACCGTCTCCAGGAGATGGTACCCATCCCCGCGACGGCCAACGACCCGAAGCACCAGATTGACCTTGGCCGGGGCACTGAAGCGGAGACTCACCCCCCTGATGCCCCTTGCGGCAGGCGCACCCGCTGAAACCCCTCGGGCAACGGCGGCGGTTCGAGCGGATCGGAGGAGTCCCTTTCACCCCAGCTCGGCGAGACCAGAACCAGCTCCGTGCCATCGGTCATCGCCACCCGCAGACGCGAAGGCATCACCAGCTCGGCACCCTTCTCCGGGTCCCCCAATTTTTCCTCCCACTCGTAATCCGCCTGGTACCAGCCGCCATTGCCCGTGGCCCCCCATCGCTGCCGAATCAGACCTCTCTCTGGATCCAGGCGAAATGATTCCCCGCCGGGAGAAAGCCAAGCCAGCCCTTCCGCTTCCACCCGCGCCGATATCGACAGATCCTCCGGGAGCGACCCCACCATCCCCAGAACAGTCAAGAGCAGGTGTCTCGGCTCCAAAAAGATCCCCGCCAACTCGAAAAGCCCCTCGCGCGTGGCTGGCGCCTCCAGGACACGCCGCGTATCGGGATCCACCAGGCGGACCCACTCCCGTCCCAACCACAACGACATCATCACCCGGTGAAACGGTCCATACACCTCCAACAAGGCCTGATCGGTACCATCCCCGACCAGCCGGAACCGGCCACGATGGTTCGACTCCTCCCGTCGGGTCACGGTCGTGAGATCCATGATGCCTTCCGCATACCACGAACCGAACCGGTTCAACCGCACCAACTGGTCCCTCCGGAAACGCTCCAGGGTCGCATCGATCTCCGACGGTTTCACCATCGCCGGCGGCTTGACCTTCTGCGTCGGCAGAGCACAACCGAAAAAACCCAACAAAATAAACAGAAACAACGACAAACACCACCCTTGACGGACGCTCCGCCCGTCAACAGCCAGAGGCACAAACTCCGCGCCACCCGAAAACACCCCCTTCACCTGGGCTACCATGTGGCTCTTTCAGAAGTATCAGCATTGACAGGAATGCAGGGGAAAAACATACCGGACCAGCGCCGCAACGGAGAGTCCCTCCGTGACTCTACAGCCAGGAAAACCGAACGGTGACCCTTTTCGAAAACCCAAACGATCCGGGCCGCCCCAACGAGCCCAATCTGGAAGGAAAGGCAAAACCACGTTTTGCCTTTCCGGCTCGAAAAAGTCCATGGATGGACTTTTTCAATAGTCTCCTAGAGGGGGTGCCCATGCCCTCCGATCTTGTCGCGCAGGCGCTGGTTGCCCGCATCCAACTCCAACGCCTTGCGCCAGACCTTGACCGCCTCGTCGACCCGACCCGTCGCCTCGAGCACATCCCCGAGATGTTCGGCGATGGTAGGATCACCCGGCTCCAGGCGGACCGCCTCTCGCATCATCGTCAGGGACTCCTCCAGCCGCTTCATGCGAAACAAAACCCAACCAAGACTGTCAGTAATGAAACCATCGCCGGGAGCCAGTTTGACCGCCTTCCGCAGAAGCTGGTGCGACTCCTCCAGGTTCTCGCCCCGCTCCGCCCAGGTATACCCCAGATAATTCAGCGCGTGGGCATCGGTGGGATTGTCCGAAATATAGGTCTTGAGGTCGGCCTCGGCCTCCGGCCAGCGCTGCAGTTTGTCCAGGGCCATCGCCCGATTGAAACGCAGCCGCGACTGCGCCGGATCGAGCGCCAATCCCTTGGTAGAGGTCTCCACTACCCCGGGATAATCCTTAGCCTGCAGAAGCAACATGCTGAGCGCCAGAACCAGATCAACCCGCTCCGGATTGGAGGCCGTCAACTGCCGCAACCTCTCCACCGCCGCAGCATCCGCCCCCCGGGACGCATCAAGGAAGGCCAAACGCAGCTGAGATTCCAGATAAAAAGGCTGACCGTTCTGGACCTTGTCATACTCGACCACCGCCTCGGAATCCCGATCCAATGACTCCAGGGCCTGACCGAGATAGTAATAGACTCCCGAATTGTCGGGACCCAACGCCTCCGCAAGGCGCAACTCCTGGAGGGCCTCGTCGTAATCCTTCCGGCTCAAGAGGATCAACGCCGTCGTCAGACGCGCCTGGACACTGTCGGGGGCAAGACGGCTGATCTCCCGAAACTCCTCAAGGGCCGCCTCCCGGTCATCGCGGGTCAACAACAGCCTTCCCAACCGACCGTGAACGGCCTTGCTGTCGGGGTGACGCTCCAGAAAATCCCGGTAAACCTTTTCCGCCTCCTTGGGGCGCTTCAGTTCCTGGAGGGCCGCGCCAAGCGCCAGCACTGGCTCCAGATTCCCCGACTCCAGCCGATAGGCCTGCCTGAACGGCTTCAGTGCCTTCTCCAACTCCCCCTGATTGGCCCAGGAGCGCCCCAGCGCCAGATGGCCCTGCCAAGCCCACTCAGGGTCGCCGAGAAGGGGTTCCAGGACTTTCGCCGCCTTCGTCGCCGTCTTCAACAGCCCGTAGATCTGCGCCAGCAGAATACGCGCCCGGGCATTGTCCGGCTCACGCTTCAGCAGCTCCTCATACTGGGTGGCAGCCTCGCTGTACGCCTTGGAGGCAGTCAGGACACCGGCCAAAAGAAGGCGCGTCTTCGATTCGTCGGCATCACGTTCCAGCACTTGACGGGCATACTCCCCCGCTACGCTCAGGTCCCCCCTCTGCGTGGCCAAGTGCGCAACCAACACCCGGGCATCCAGCGCCTCCACGTCCGCCGAGGCCACCTCCTTGAAGGCATCTTCGGCTTCGTTCCACTGGTTGTCCTCCAGGAGAAGATGCCCCGCAATATAGCTGAAGACTGCCTTCTCCACCTTGGTGACCGCCTCGCTCCTCTCGAAGCCGGCCACCGGCGGCCCGCTCCGGGATTCGTCGCTCGGGATGGCAACCTGTGACGGGCCGAGGCACCCCCACAGGGCAAGCGGCAAGCTTATGGCAACAACTTTGACCCGACCGGCCAACTCATTCAACTTCCTGTTCAACTTCCTGCAATTCACCATGGCGACCCTTCAAACCCTGCCAACAACACCTAACAAACAACACCCGACGCCCCCACCCCGACCAAACAACCCCGGCAGTCCGCTTCCCCCGAATTCTAACGTTTGCCCCAGAACATTTCAATCAGCACGTTCCCCGACCTAGCATGGGACCAAGGTCCGTCAACAGGCCCTTCGGAATGGCGCAACCCTTCCCTGCTTTTCCACATAAATTCAACATGCTACACCGTCCCATCGAATCCTGCTCGCCTTCCACGACCCGCACGGATCGATCATCGACGGGCTGCCAGGACAGCCACACGGCATTGAACTCGGGAGAACAAGGCCCAGGGCTCGAACAGCTTGCAATAAACAAGCCATGGTTGCCATCACCCAAACCTGACCAGGCCGCGGGAGCCCGGATCGAGAACACCTTGCGGCAGACGACCCAGTTCGACTACAGTGACAGGTTCGTCGTCGGGAACTTTCGCCGTTTCAACCTTCACCTTCCCTTCCCCGCAGGGAGCCCAACAAGGGAGCAGGAGAGCGTCCGTGTCAGCCAAGTTCACCCTCGGAGGAAAACCCCCCCAAACAGGGCACAAGGTATCCCATTCCAACCGCAAGGCCAAACGGAAATGGAAGCTCAACATCCAGGAAAAATCCCTGTTCAGCCTCGCCCTCGGGCGGTTTATCCGCATGAACCTGTCAACGGGGGCACTGCGCAGCATCGACTTGGCCGGCGGGCTTGACGGTTTCCTCCTGAAGGCGCGGGAGGAGAGCCTCGCACCGGAACTGAAGCGCCTGCGCCGTATCGTCGCCGAAAGATCCACCGCCGGTCAGCACGACGCTCCCTGACACCCCCCCGAGGGGGATCCCACCACTTTCCGGTCCCTTCGGGGGGGGGGCGGTCGTCCTGGTCGCGCACCTGCCCTGTTTCCTCGAGTTGAGGTAAGCGTACCCGAGATCGGTGTGAGGGGAGCGCCCAATACAGAGGACAAGAGGGGGGGCGCGGCGACCGCCCGGAGGTGGCCCCCGGGGGGAGGCTGGGTTCGCGCCCTCCCCGATCCGGACCGAGGCTCAATTGGAACTCCCCGGGCAGCCCGAACTCTCGGTCTTGCCCTGTCGCCCGCCGAGGGAAGGAATCTACATCAGGAGGCCAGCAACGCCGCCATCATTTCGCATCCAGGATCGAAACCCAGACTGCCCCGCTCCAGCAATCTCTCGTCATAACTCACGTTGACATCGGGCTTGATCCCCGCCCCATATAGAGCAAAGGGAACCCTGTCGGGTGTGTGGGTCCGTTTGGCAACCGGGGTGGGATGATCCGGCAACGCCAAGGCCCGAAAAGGTCCACCTCGGCGGGCAAGTCCATCCAATACCGGACCGACAACCTTGCGATCGAAATCCGTAATCGCCTGAATCTTGTAGTCAAGGCGCCCGGCGTGGCCGGACTCGTCTGGGGACTCGACATGCACGAAGACCAGGTCCTGACGCTCCAGACCCGCCAGACACGCCGAAGCCTTTCCCGCATAATCGGTATCGATCCACCCCGTGGCCCCCGGGACCGGGAGATACTCGAAACCGATGTGATTGGCGATCCCCCGCATGAGATCGACTGCGGAGATCATCCCTCCCGTTTTGCCATAGAGGCGCCGAAACGGCGGCAGGACCGGGCGACGACCGTGCCCCCAAAGCCAAATGGCGTTGGCCTCGGGCAGCCCGTCAGCCCGGCGGCGGCGGTTGACCGGATGCTCCGCCAGCACCGCATGCGAAGCCCGCATCAGCGCCATGACCGGAGCAGAATCCTCACCAGCCGGCAGATGATCGGCAACAGGACGCTCGGAGATGTCATGCGGAGGGGTACAGCGAACCCCCGTTCGCCCGGACTTCCAGACCAATAGGTGACGGTAACTCACCCCCGGATAAAACTGAAACCGGGAGTCACCCAACTGCCGATTCAGCTCCTCGATGAGTGGATGGGACTCGGATGAAGGAATGTGACCCGAAGAAAAATTTCCCATCACCGAGTAGCCATCCGCCAGGGTCACCAGATTGCATCGGAACGCCACGTCGTCCTCGGCCAATTCCACCCCCATGGCCGCCGCCTCCAGGGGACTGCGACCGGTATAACCCTTGCGCACGTCGTAACCCAGAACCCCCAGATTCGCCACATCCGACCCCGGTTCGAAACCGTCGGGGGTATTCTTCGACCAGCCCCCAACCCCCTCTCGAACCATCCGATCGAGATTGGGAGTATCGGCAACCATCAAGGGGGTTCTGCCATCCAGCTCGGGCAGGGGCTCATCGCTCATGCCATCGCCCAGAAAAATCACATACTTCATGGCATCCACCATCACCCCTCCCAACGCCTCCCCCCCCCCATTGAGCTGCACGTCGATAAACGACCGATCAGCCAGCCACGGACGATCGACCAAATCCGGCAGATTGGCGCAACCGGCTGGATTTGGAACGGAAGACAATACCCGGTATTACCCTCCCGAAACGAAACCCCTCACGAACATACTTCCTCGGCAACCCGGGAAGAAAGGGCAGCAGGAAGAAGAGTGCCGACCGCCAGACACCCTCTCCTGCATACCCCAACTTCTCCGACAGAGGATTACAACAGCCCCTTGACGAACTCACGCTCCTCACGCAACTCGTTCAGGACCTTCTCGAACTTGCCCTTGGCCCAGTCTGACATCGGCAGCCCCTCGACAACTTTCCAGGTCCCGTCACCGGGGCTGGTCAGGGGGTAGCCGAAAATCAGTTCCTTGTCGACACCATACTGCCCATCCGAACAGACCGCCGCCGAGAACCAGTCGCCGGCTGCAGTAGGACGGGCCAAGGAGAGGAGATGATCCAGGGCCGCGTTGGCAGCGGAAGCAGCGCTCGACGCCCCGCGGGCCTTGATGACATCGGCACCCCGATTCTGCACCGTCTTGATGAAATCCCCCAGCAGCCACTCCTTGTCCCCGATCACCTCCGTCGCGGGCTTGCCACCGATGCGAACATTCTCGCAATCCGGATATTGATTATTCGAGTGGTTGCCCCAGATCACCATGTTGGTGACCTCCTTGACCGTCCGCCCGGACTTCTCGGCCAAAAGACTCTGGGCCCGGTTCTGGTCCAGGCGCATCATCGCCGAAAAACGGTCGTTGCCAACATCCGAATTCTTCATCGCGATCAGGCAGTTGGTATTGCAAGGATTGCCCACGACAATGCAGCGCACATCGGAGGCCGCCTTGTTCAAGGCCTTGCCCTGACCAACGAAAATCGGTCCATTCTCGCGAATCAGATCGCCGCGCTCCATGCCCGGTCCGCGGGGTTTCGACCCCACCAGGATGGCCCAGTTGACCCCATCGAACGCAGTCTCCGCCTTGTCGGTGATATCGATCCCCGCCAACGTCGGGAAGGCACAGTCGTTAAGCTCCATCACCACCCCGTTCAGCGCCTTCATCGCCGGCGGAATCTCCAGGAGCTTCAGATGGACCGGGCGATCCGGTCCAAAAATCGCCCCGGACGCCAACCGGAACAGGATGCTGTAAGAGATGTTACCGGCAGCGCCGGTCACGGCAACACGGATCGGGTTAGCCATTCCTGATTCTCCTCCCATGGTAAAAGTCGATTATTCCCGAACAGAGTCTCGAACGAACCAGCCCTTTCAGAAAACACCCCGGAACGAGCCCCAGCGTAAACCCTCCGCCGACCGATCCGCGGATTTCACTCCCGCCCTTCCCGGAGTCGGTACACAGCCTCATCAAGCGCCTTCTCGGCCCCTTCCCCGCCGCCCGCAAGATAGCGTTCCGCCAGCCCCTCGTCAAACAGACGCCGCCAAAATCGCCCCCGCTCCTTCAGTCCGGCCAGTTGCCCGGCCACCCCGGGACGCTTGGCCGCAAGCCACCGCGCCAACCCTCCGATCCCCTCGGGGATCGTCGCCTCCACCCGCCGGCGCAGGTACGCCGCCAGCGCCGGACTGCTCCCCCCGGAACTGATGGCCACCCTGACGGGGTCCCGATCCACGAGGGCAGGCCACACGGCCCAACCGTACTGGGGGGCGTCGACGACATTCAACGGCAGACGACGCCTCCGCGTCTCCTCATCCAACCGACGATTCAATTCGGGATCAGTCGAGGCACTGACTACCAGCCAGACCCCCTGGAGGTGATCGGGGCTCCAATCTTCCCGACGCCACTCCACCTTTTCCTCCCGCACCAGGGAAAACAACCCGTCGTCCAGTTCCCGGGCTACGATGGTCACCCGGGCCCCGGCCATCAGCAGAGCCGCCACCTTCTGGGGGGCCTCGCCTGCCCCTCCCACAACCAGACAGGATTTATCCCGAAGATCCAGAAACAGGGGAAAGAGTGGGGGTCTTGCTTCCATCCTCTCACCTCCCTCTCTCTCGACGAACGCTTGCGCTCTTCATCAAAAGGAATTGCCCTCACTCCGGCCCGTCTGCCACAATCCCGAAGATCGATTCCTTGACCGAAAACCCGGGGCAACACCCTCCGTAAGCGTTCACCAGAGTGAAGAACCAGAATTCTTGGCCGAACAGGCCGACATCAAGCGAAAATCAGCCGCAAACACGACCGATGGAGTGTATGACTTGAGGAACCCGAGGGGGAAGCGCCACCCGCTCCCTCGGCGGGGATTCGAAGGCGAAGCCCATGGAACATTAATACAGTGTCCTTGCCCGTCTCTCCAGGAACGATAACCAACCACCGGCCCCGGATTATCACAGCAAACACACCTGTAACACCACTTCCTCCCGAGGGGAAAAAGCCCGTGAAACCATCCGAAAATGTCTCATCCGCCCAGAACATTGCCACCCCGGACGACTCCACCGACCACTCCCCGGTCGATCTTGACGTCCGGCAGCTTCCCCCACCCGAGCCCCTGGTGCGAATCCTGGAAGCCGTCACCCGACTGGCCCCCGGCGGGGAGATCACCGTCCTCCACAGTCGCATACCCCAACTGCTCTACCCCAGACTCCAGGAGAGGGGGCTCCTGGCCACGACCGAGGTCCTTGACGAGGGGCTGGTCAAACTCAGGATCCAACGCCCGGTCACCCCGGTCTCGCCTCCCCTGGCACAACCGCAAGGCGACCTGCCGGAGCCGCCAACCCCTTGCCTCCCCTGCCCACCCGCAACTCTCGAAAGGCATCGATCGGAGTAGCCGGAACACCGGATCACCACACAGCAAAAAGCCCGAAACCATCTCTGGCTCCGGGCTCCTTGCAGTGCCGGCCCCGGTGAGAGCCGCCCATGGGACGGGCCCCACCGGGAGCCGAACCGGACCGCGCTCGATCACATGGGGCCACTCCGGACGACTCCACCAACCACGGGGCCAACCACAGGAGCCGAGACCACCGCCGGCGCCGCAAACGAATAGGCCATGGGGTAGACCGCCGGATAGGCATAGGCGTAGCTGTACGAAAAATAGGGAGCCACCACCGGCGCCGCATAGGCGACGGAGGCGTAGGTCACCGCCGGCGCGGCATAGGCCACGGCCGGATAGTAGGGATAGGCCGCGAACGGGTAATGGTAGGGGTAGCCGTAGCCAAAGGCAGCGTAGGAGTAGGCAGGCCAAAGATCGTAGGCGAAGCCCGTGGTGACGACCGCCGCAGCCGGGGTCACCGCCACACCGCTGGAGACCGCCGGGGCATAGCTCGCGGCGACCGGAGCGGCACTCGCCTGAGCGGGAGTCGCCGGTTGCGCGGCATGGGCAAAGAGCCCCAGCAACGCCGTACCGCCAAGAGCCAGAGCCAAACCCGCCGCATCAGCCTGGGCCGGGACCGGAGCGGTCACCGAGGCACCAACCAACACCGCACCCGCAAGAACCGACTGAGAGAGCCTTGAGTTGAACATTTTCGTGAACTCCTTCTTTTTTTTCGCTAAGGAACGTCTGCCAACACTCGCATGTATCCTAGCAGTAGAGAGGTGCCGCCAATCCACACGAAAGGATCTGGGGCGGCACTATACACCCTTTTTTTTTCCCGCGCCACAATTCGCGCTTCTCCCCTTCACCCGTCCGACCGATGAAAAGATTCCGGAGGGAACCGCGACTAGTGGACTTCAACCGCTCTTGCCGCCACGCCCCTCCCCGCCACCGGACTCCAACATCGCCCTCAGATTGGCGAAAGGAGAGTGGGTTGCGGCCTCCACCACCTCCTTGCCCACTCCCCCGGACGGCCCCCCCCGAGCCACATGCTCCTCGTAGCGACGGTGTTCATCATCGTGACAGTAAACGCAGAGGTTTTCCCAGTTGCTGCCATCCGGGGGATTGTTCTCGTGGTTGTGGTCCCTGTGGTGAACCGTAAGCTCGGTCAAAGAATCGCGGGAAAACGACCGCCCGCAACGAGCGCAGACCAGAGGGTGGATCCGCAGCGACTGCTCGCGGTAACCAGCCTGCCTCTCGTTCGCGGCCCGTTCCGCCCCTGAGGCGATCGTCGCCAACACCTCCGGTCGATTCTTCCCCGGTCGGGGAACCCCCCTCCTCTGGAAAGGCCTTTGCGCCATCAATCACCCTCCTCCCAGGTTGGCACCAACCGGACGACAGACGACACCCACCCCGCCGCCGCCAACACGCCCCCTCCAAGCCGGCAGGAGCCGTCGCCAACCGCGACAGCCCCTGCCATCACCATTGCCGTCAACGCCCCATGGTCACCAGCTCCGGGGGATTGACCAGGTCCCGGATCCTCTCCTCCGGGTATCCCAACCCCGCGAAATCGATGATCCCGTTCGGCGCGTGACAATCCCGACACCCCCTGCCTTGCCGCTGGATGCCATGATTGATCATAAGCGTCCCCATCTGCCGCATCCAGTGCGCCTCCACGTTGCGCAACTCGCCGCCGTCGGTCAGGGGATAGATCCCCGACCAGCCGGCCACGCCGAAGTAGCTCATGAACTCGTCCATCATGTATCCCTTGAAGGGAAGCTGGTACATCCGCTTCACGATCGGATGCTCCAGGGCCTTCCGCATCGCCCCCAGGGAATCGCCCGTCTCGTAGTAGGTCGGATAGTCGAAGGGCAGGATCATCGCCCCGAACGGCCCCTGATTCGACATGTCCTCGTACATGATGGCATTGAAGATCTTGAACGGAGTGATCTTGCTCTTCCCCTGCCGCATCACCGACCGGAGATTCTCCCGAATCATCCGCTCCCTCTCGGCCAGCCTCTCGGGAGAAAGCTGCGACAACGGCGTGGTTGCCTCCCGCACATAGCGGTCGACATCCAGATCCGGGTAGGACTCCTTGAGCTTCAAGGCCGCCGCCCGCACCTTCGCCACCGCCTCCGGATGGTCGATGACCACCATCTGCGACATCAACGGGTTGTAGCCCTCCCCACCCATCGGATTGTCACCGAGGGCATTGGCCAAAAACGTCCCGTTGCCATTGAACCAGAGATACTTGAACCCCTGCCCGGGCTCCCCGGTCTGCAAAACATCGACGAAGACGTAGACCCCCTCCTCCTCATTCCACACCGGATGGATCCAGTCACGCAAGACCACATTGTCATCCCGCAACCGGTGAATATGGCACGTCTCGCAGGCCAGACGGTCGCCGTGACCGTTGAGGATCGCCCGATCCGCCGACTTCACATGCGGAGCCGCCGTGTGACACCCCTCGCACGTCACCTCCTGCCCCGGAAGATCGTTGGCCACCAGGTCGACCCCCTTGGTCCCCCGCGGAATCTTGTGACCCTGGGGGGTGTGGCAGTCGGTGCAGGTCATCCCCGCCGCCACATGGACATCGTTTTCCGCAGTGATGGAATTGGCCCGTTTGGCACCCGGGTGCAACAACCGCTTGTTCTCGTAGCCCAGATTGCGCGGCGCCGCATTCGCCGGCAGATCCTTCTCCTGATCCCCACCCATATTGTGCTGGTGACACAACATGCAGTTGGCATAGCCCGGGTTGCCCACCGTCAACGCACTCTTCAGGCTCCGATCCTGATTCCACCGACGCCCGTTGCCATCCTCGATGACCGTCCGCTGGTTCATGTCGTAGGCCGTCGCATGGCAAATCAAACAGTCGATCCCCTCCTTGATCTCCGCCGGCACATCCCCAATCGGCATCATCTTCTCCGTCGCGGGATGGTAGCCCCCGCCGATGTGACACTGGCCACACCCCTCGCTCCTGACCTCGACCTCCCCGGCGCCCCTGGCCGGCTTGGCGTCGACCAACTCGGCCCAGCCCGTCCAGGAGAAAGAGCCAGGGACCCCGCAGGCCCGGTCGATCTTGCCCACCGGAATCGGCCTGCTGCCCTCGGCGTTCACCTCCCGACCATCGTAGCCGTAGGTGGAAAAGCCCGGCGCACTCCGCTGGAACTTGAAGTGGACCGAATCGACCACATCCTCCAATGTCCCCACCCGGTGGGACTCCCCGTGGGCGTCACGCACCGAAATCGTCTCGTGGCAGGTCAGACAGGTCCGGGGACCTTCATAGACCCGAATCCCGGCCTTGCGGAAATAGTCGATGTGAGGAAAAGGGGCCTTGGCCTTGAACGACCGCGTCTTCATCAACATGTTGACCTTGACCCGCCGGGCAAATTCGTCCTTCTCCCCCCCGGCCACCAACAGGGCCTGTTCGAGACGCCAGTTCTGCGTCAATTCATCGGCGAGGGCGTCGAACTCGGCATCGGTAACCCGTTGCGACGAGGCATAGGTCAAGGGAGCGTTGACCACCCCGGTGTAACGCTCGAACATCCACGGATAGCCCCAGCGCCAAAACACCACAGCCAACAGTACGAAAATACCGGCCCCGACCAACCGACGCCTTCTCCGGACTCCAGGGGACTCTGTGGTACTCATGACCGTGACTCCTCGGAAAGGGTAGATCCCCGGATCATCTTCCGGACCTCGCCCAGCAGGGTTTCACCGGCAGTGGCAAGATAGAGATGTCCGACCAGGAATATCGTCAAGGCCAAACCGACCAGGTAGTGGGCGACGGCCACAGGCCAAAGCCCGCCCATCCCCCCGATCCGCTCAGGCGCGTATTCGGGAAAGAGAAACAGCAAACCCGTCACGATCACCGCCGGCAGCAAACCGAACATGACCCCGATATAGGTCAACTGCTGCAGCGGATTGAACTTGCAGGCCACCGTCGCCGGAAAGGGATGCGGCTCCCCCCGGAAGATGCCCAAGGCATAAAATCGCGTCTGGCGTCCAATCCTGCCCGGCAACCCGCGCCAACGGGGCAGATAGTGGCGCCGGTTACCCCCCAGAAACGTCGCCACCACGAAGATCAGGTAATGGCCGCTCAGGGCAACCCCGCAGGTGTTGTGAATCACCCGGGCGTCATTGAATCCGAGAATCCCCGCCAGCGCATCCGGAAAATGCAGTGCCAAGCCACTCCCAAGCAGCAGGAGAAACAGCAAAGCATTCAGCCAGTGCCACAGTCGCAACCACAGCGGGTAAAGCTCCACCCTCCTCTCAGACATGACGTTTCCTCCTCGCCACCAGCCAGCGACCGAGGCCGTGGAACGAAACCCCGGCAACCGCCCCTCCCACCGCCAGAAAACCGATCCAATCCAGAAAGCGGTTCCGTGTCATGCCGATGATGTAGGCATCATTCAAAACCACACTGTTGAAAAAACCCGCCTGTTGCCGCTCCTCAAAGACACGGTGCTGGTAGAGCTTTGTCAGAAGAAGCGAATCCCGGGAATGGCAAGCCACACATTTTCGCTCCGCCGAGGGGGCCCCCAGTATGATGTGAGAAACCCCGATCGTCTCCCCCGGCGTGTGGCATTCGACACAACGCACATTCCGCCAGTGCAACGCCGCCTTGGGCAGCCACCGGTGAGAAGCATCCAGTGTCCGAAAGGACCTCCGGCTCCACTGGTTCAACTGCCCGTCCGGTCCATGGCAGGAGAGACACATGGCATTGTCCTGGGCCACGACCTCACGAACCGAACGGCTCTTCGCCGACCAGAGGAAACGGTGCGGATCATGGCAGGAAAAGCAATTAAATTCTCCCGCATGCGCTTGATAATGAACGCTCTGAGTGAACTGACGCTCGATCATCTGAAACCAGTCGCGGTTGAATCTATTATTCTTCTCGTGGCAGTCAAGACAGCTCAAGGTCTCCGCCAGCGCCGTGCGCGTGTGCGGCACCTGACGGAAGCCCCGGCTGTGGCAACGCACACATGCCATACCGCCGTGACTCGACCTGACCAGTTCCGCTTCGTCGACAAAGAGGCTGACCAGCTTTCCCGTCAGCCGATCCTGGTAGGACAGGGTCCGCATGCCATGACAGCGCAGGCAACCCTGATTGGACCCGGCCCCCTCGGAGCCGTCACCCGGAACCAGGGCGCCTTCGCCCGTCTCCGGGCCAGGGAGCGGGGCCACCGCCTCAACCGGACCAGACTGCGACCCCGGACCAACCAGGACCTCACCTTCCACCGGACCAGACTGCGACCCCGGACCAGCAACGCCCGAGGGAACTGCGATCCCGACACCCTCTCCCACCTCGGGAATCGCCAACCCTAATCGGGGTAGCATGACCACCGACAACAGCAACACCAGCGCCGAACCCCACCCGTGGGACCCGCGCCCCCGCGAACCGTTCATGAGAGTCAACCCCACAGTGAAGACCACCCGGATCGAACCGCCACCCGAAAACGACGGACGGGACCCGCGCAGGGTCCCGTCATCAGCAACAATCCCGTCAGAGTCCCGAAGCGAGTCGCGGAACCCCAGGATCATCCGGCCAGAATCGACCTCACCACATCATCCGGCATCTTCCCCTGGAAAGCATAGTCGGCAACCGAGCGACCCTCCTTATCGACGCCCATCGCACTGGCACCATTCTCCACAAGGAGCTTCGCCGTCTCGGCATGACCGCTCTGGAGCGCAAACATCAGCGCCGTGATCCCATCCTCATCGGCAGCATCGACATCGGCACCGTGAGCCAACATCGCCCGGACAAGGCCAGTATGGCCCTGCTCAGCAGCCATCAACAGCGCCGTCGCCCCACTGTCATGGCGAAGGTCGGCCTGGGCCCCCGCAGCCAAAAGAAGATCGGCAGCCTCCTGGTGGCCAGCCCTCGCCGCCAGCATCAACGGTGTGTACCCACCTTTCCTCTCTTGGACATTGGGGTCGGCCCCGTTGTCCAACAGCATGGCAACCATCTCGTAGTGACCGAACTCCGCAGCATAAGCGACCGCCGTCTTGCCCTCGCGATTGGCCTGGTTCACCTCGGCGCCGGAGGCGATGAGCTTCCTCGCCATGTCCGGGAAATCGTACCGGGAAGAGAGCATCAGGGCACTGTGACCACTCTCCGTAAGGGCATTGACCTCCGCACCCTTGTCCAGAAGCATATCGGCGATGTCGTCATAACCCCACTGGGCAGCAAGCATCAAGGGGGTGAACCCAAAGCGGTCCCGGGCGTTGACATCGGCCCCAGCAATCAGGAGCTTGGCGACGATCGCATCATGCCCCTCCTGGGCAGCCCACATAAGAGGCGTCATCTCCTGATGTTTCCCGGCCAAGCTGGGCATCCCACGGGCAACGATGGCCTCCACACGATCCACATCACCGTTCATCGCCGCAATGGCGAGATCGCCAACCTGAGGATCGACGACGTTGCCCCGCAGGCCGAAGATGGCTACCGCACAGGCCACCGTCAATGCCGGGATCCCAAATCTCCTTGTCGTCGTGTTCATAATCTGGCTCCTTCCTCTCTTTTGTCCCTCAAACCACCAACAGCCACTCCCCTCTCGGGGCCTCGTCTCCCCAACCGCCCGACTGGTGCTACCCACCATATGCGCACCCACCTTCGCCCTGGGAAGACACCGAACCGTGCTTTCGGTTCCCCGACAGCCTCTTTTCTGACCAGCGCAACCAACCCGGCCCTACGCCACCCCTCTGTCAGGACGGCCACACCAGCCATTTGACAGAATACAAAGCATCAATCGTGCCAACACTCCCAGGGCAATCCTCCGTCACAATTTGTAACAAAGACCTCGGCCCTGAACCGGCTCCGACATGGGGAGGAGACCAGACCATGCCCAAAGAAGCGCAGGTTCTGTTACAATGAGACACGGAGGCATTTTCCCTGTCTTTGGGACATTGTGTTTGCTACACAATGTCCCAGATTGGACACCTCGTGTCCCGGGTCGGACGCCCCGCGTCAGGTCCCGGGTCGCAAGGGTGGGCCTTCGCAAAAGTCAGTGGTCGAGGAGACGGCAGTTCGTGGAGATGAATCCCGCCCCGGCAGCCCTATTGCTGGTCAACATGGAAAAGGAGAGCGATCCGGAGCTCGGCCTCTGGTTGGAAGAGGCCGGCTATTCGGTCACCCTCGCCGCTCCCGGAGAAGAGTGCCTGACCGCAGTCGGGATGAACCGCTTCGGGATGATCATCCTGAACCTGGGTGTCCCCTTGGCCACCGCCAGTCTCGGCTGGCTGATCAAAGCCCCCCCGGAGGACCTCCCCCCCCTCCTCCTCATCGGCACGCCCGAGGATCGCGACTCCATCCCCCAGCACCTGCCGGTCCGGATAGCCGACTTCTGCATGCGCCCCCTGGCCCGCCACCGGCTTCTCCACCGGATCCGCCACAATCTCGAACATCAATCCCTCAAGAGGAGACACTCCCGCTCGGAAAGGACCCTGGAAGCGGTCCTCTCGGGGGTTCAGGAAGCCATCCTCAGGGTCGATGCCCAGGGCATCATCCGCGGCGCGAACGAGTCGGTTTTTCGTCTCTGCCCCATCACCCTGGAGGATATCGACCACACCCGCCTCGAGGATGTCCCCCTTTGCGGTCCCAAGCTTGCCGGTCTGATCGGACACATGTCGATCGACAAGGAGGCCATCCTGGACGCCGAACTCTTCTGCCAGGGACACTCGGACCCCAACCTCGTGGTCCGGGTCTCGATCTTCCCGCTCCCGGGCGAATACCCGGAGGATACCGGAGCCATCGTCGTCATCCGCGACCGCTCCACACTCGCCCCCCTGGACCTCCACCGAAAGAAGCGAACCCGGTTTCACCGGCTGGTGGGGGTCAGTGCCACCATGCAGTCGGTCTATACCCTGATCGAGGACCTGGCGGCGATGGAGGCCACAGTCCTGGTCACCGGCGAGAGCGGCACCGGTAAGGAATTGGTCGCCGAGGCACTCCATTACGAAGGCGTCCGCGCCAAGGGACCCCTCGTCAAGGTGAATTGTTCAGCCCTGCCGGACGCCCTGTTGGAGAGCGAACTCTTCGGCCACGTCAAGGGAGCCTTCACCGGCGCCGTGAAAAACCGGCGGGGGCGCTTCGCCCTGGCCGATCACGGCACCATCTTCCTCGACGAAATCGGCGATATCAGCCCCCGCATGCAGACCCGTCTCCTCCGGACCATCCAGGAAAAAGAGTACGAGCCGGTCGGCGATTCCCATACCTACAAGGTCGACGTCCGCATCATCTCGGCCACCAATCAGGACCTCAAGCGCCAGATCGCGGACGGCTCCTTCCGCGAGGACCTTTTCTACCGGCTGAACGTCGTCGAGATCAAGCTGCCCCCCCTGCGCCAGCGGCGCGAGGACATCCCCCTCCTGACCAAACATTTCCTCGAGAAATTCAACTCCAAATACGCCAAGAACATCCACGAGGTGGCCACCGAGGTCATCGAGGTCTTCGAGACCTACCGCTGGCCCGGCAATGTCCGCGAGCTGGAAAATGTCATCGAACGCGCCTTCGCGGTGTGTCGCAAATCGGTCCTGCGGGTCAAGGATCTACCCAAGGAGTTCCTTCTGGGGAGTCACGATCGGGACGCGGCTGGCCTCCCCCCCCTTCCGTCGCCAGCCCCTGGTCACATTCCCCCTCTCGCCGCCCCCTCCCAGCCGGAGACCGCCATCCCTCCCGAAGGTGGTGGCGAAAAGGAGTCGATTATCTGGGCCCTGGAGTCGACCCACTGGCGCAAAAAGGAGGCGGCCAAACTCCTCGGCATCAGCCGCTCCAGCCTCTACCGGAAAATGGAACTCCTGGGGATCCAGTAAGGCCACCGACCGGGGTAAGGCCACCAACCGGAGACGGCCCTTCCCAAGCGGGCCGCGCTCAGGCATAATGATATCGGAGGGGGCGCGTGTGTCACGCAGGGGCAACACCCCCCTGGAAGGAACCATCGGCAGAGAGTGACGCGGCCATCGACAACCCCATCACCGCTCCCGCACCAGAGGATTTACTCACCCCCAGATTGCGGATTACCCCCTTCCGGGAGGAGTTTCTGACCCCCGGGTATGTCGCTTGGCTCAACGACCGGGCATTGATGCGCTTCAGCGAGCAGCGCCACCATGTGCATACGTTGGAGTCGTGCCGGACCTTCTGGAACTCCTTTTCAGGAACGCCTCATCGCTTCTGGGCAATCGTCGAACTCCTCCGGGGAGTCGGGCACATCGGCAACATCTCCGCCACCATCGACCCCAATAACGGCCTCGCCGATGTGGCACTGCTGATCGGCGCCACGGAATGCCGGGGTCTGGGATACGGGTTGGAGGCTTGGCGGGCCGTGTGCGACCACCTCCTGGCCAGAGGCGACATCCGCAAGGTGACCGCCGGCACCCTGACCGGCAACGAGGCCATGCGCTGCATCATGGAACGGTCGGGAATGATCCCGGACGGAACGAGATCGAGACACTATATCGCCGAAGGTGTGGAGAGGGACCTTATCCATATGGCCCGTTTCCGTTGATTTTTTCTCCTCACTCCGCACAACCGTCCCTGCAACCGGGAGTTTCCGCCGACAGCGGTGGTTGAAGGAAAGAGTCGGAACAAAAAAATAGCGGTTTGACTTTGCGTTATGCCGTATCATGGCCGATAGTGTCATGGTGGTCGGGGTTTCGATCCCTCGGTGGTGGCCGCCCGGGTCCGTGTCTCGTCCCGTTCGCAGCGGGGCCTGAACACGCCGAAACTCCCCTGGAAAATCGGTCGGCGCTTAACCCGACTGGTTCCGAAAGCCGCGAACCCGAGCGAGCGTCGGTTTCAGCTTCCCTGGACTCCGTCGTTGGATATGCCGGGGACATCGGGCGGGCCGTGCCGGCCCTGGGTTCGGTCGTCAGTTCAGTCGTCGATTCAGTCGTCAATTTCACCAAAGCAAAGGAGCGAGAAGGCATGAAGTCGGGAAAGGTGCTGATTGCGCAGGGTGGTGGCCCCACCGCAGTTATCAATCAATCCCTGGTGGGGGCGGTCCTCGAGGCCCGCGGGATCCCCCACGTGGAGAAGATCTACGGCGCCAGGCATGGCGTCCGGGGAATCATCAACGAGGATCTGGTCGATCTCAGCCAGGAGACGGTGCAGAATCTGGAGAGCGTGGCCAATGCCCCCGCCTCGGCCCTGGGCTCCACCCGGGACAAGCCCGACCAGGCCTACTGCGCCGAAATCTTCAAGGTCCTGAAGGCCCACGACATCCGTGGATTCTTCTACATCGGCGGCAACGACTCCTCCGACACCTGCCGGATCGTCGCTGAATTCGCCCAGAACGAGAAATACGATCTCACCGCGGTCCACATCCCCAAGACCGTCGACAACGATCTCATGATCAACGACCACACCCCGGGCTATCCCTCAGCCGCCAAGTTCGTCGCCTCGGCCTTCGCCGGCACGAACCTGGACAACGCGGCCCTGCCCGGAGTCTACGTCGCCGTGTTGATGGGACGGCACGCAGGCTTCCTCACCGCAGCGTCCGCGCTGGGACGGACCCACCCGGACGACGGCCCGCACCTGATCTATGTCCCCGAGCGGGAATTCGTCATGGATCACTTCCTCCGCGACGTCAAAGCGATCAACGACCGTTTGGGTCGCTGCATCATCGCCGTCTCCGAGGGCATCCATGACGCCAGCGGCACCCCGATCATGACCAAGCTGATGCAGAACATCGAGAAGGACGCCCATGGCAATGTCCAGCTTTCCGGGACCGGAGCCCTGGCGGATCTTCTCACCGAGGAAATCAAGAGCAAGCTCGGGATCAAGCGGGTTCGCGGTGATACCTTCGGCTACCTGCAACGCTCGTTCCTGGGGGTGGTGTCGGACGTCGATGCACGCGAGGCGCGCGAGGCCGGTGCGAAGGCAGCCCAATTCGGTCTGGTCGGCGGCCTGACCGGGACGGTGACGATCCGGCGGACCGGCAACTACGCGGTCGAATACCGCCTGGACGATCTCAAGGCCGTGGCCGCCAAGACCAAGGTGATGGATCCCTCCTTCATCAACGCCGAGGGCAACAACACCACCGAAGCCTGGGACAATTATCTCCGACCGCTGTTGGGATCGGGTTCGATGGCGACGGCGCGGATCCGGGCCCCCGGCGTCGCGAAGATCCTCAAGAAGTAGCCCGCTCGTTCGGATGAGGTGGATTGCGCCGCCCCCCCGAACCGGAGGGGCGGCGTTTTTTTTGGGAAGAATATCGGCTCTCCAGTCAATTCGAGCGCCGGTATTCTTCGGCAACTGGCGAGGGCTCGCCGGACGCTTCGATCGATCATCACCCTTTGGAGAAAACGAACATGGAGAACATGGCTGTCAGTGAAGAACCAAAGCCGGTGCTGGTCTTCGACTCGATCGAGGAGGTGTCACCGGTCGAGCCTTTTCGTCTGGCTTGTCTGGATGCAAACGAAGAAACGCGTTTGTGGGCGATCAGCGAACTGGGCGCCCTCGAAGATCCCGAAGCGGTCGAACTGTTGGGTAAGACATTGACCGATCCGGCTGAGCCGGTACGCCTGGCGACACTCGCCGAACTGTCGCGGCAGACCCATCATCCGCTGGTGGTTTCGTTGTTGCGGTTGGGGTTGCGGGATTCGGCGGAGGTGGTCAGGGCCCGGGTCGTCACCCTCCTCGGACAGATTACCGGGGGGGCGGCAACGGAACTGTTGGGCACGGCATTGAAGGATGTTGCCGAGCCCATCCGATTGCGGGCAGTCGAGATCCTGGCCGAAAGGGACGAGGAGGCCGTGGAGACCTGGTTGCAGGTGGCCGCTAAAGACCCGGCGCCGAAGATCCGGGAGATGGCCGAAGCGGCACTGACACGGAGGCCGTTCCCAGCAGCGGCGACTCTTCCCCCGCTGGCCGAGGAACCCGTCGCGCCAATAAAAGAGACCGCCGCTGCGACGGAAGTCCCCCCCGGGAAACGCTCACCATCGACCAAGACCCGGCAACGGGCCGGCTCCCCCCCCTCCGCCAAGAGAACCGCAAAACGGACGGAAAAAACCCGGGGATAAAATTTGACATGGGCCGCTCCTCCCTTCCAAAGGGAGGAGCCTTCCTTCGAAGCGGAACACATCTCAAGGGAGGAATCACGGAAACCGTTCAAGGGAGCATGGGCAGAAGCATAATCCGGTTGTTTCAGGGGCTTCGCCCCCGAACCACCACTGAGGGGGCAGGCGGAGCCTCCCCCTCAGACTCCCCCAACCACTCTCGATAATGTCTTCTATAGCCGTCTGACCTCGACCCGGTTGTCGTGGAAAGCCGCCCCACCCGCAGGCGCGACCCGGTCGGCGCTCGTCAAGAGGTTGATCCCGATCCCCTCCGGCAGTTCGTCGCCCCGATAGTTCGACTCGGTCACACAAAGCCCCTCCCTCACCCCCTCGGTCACCCGCGCCCACATGGTCACACTTCCCTGATCGTTGAATACCACCACCGCGTCCCCCTCTCCGATCCCCCGCCTCCGGGCGTCTGCGGGATGGATCCAAAGCAGAGGTCGGCCCCGTCTGGACCGGTGCCACGCCGACGCGGTGAAGGTGGTATTGAGGATGTGGTGCGCCGGCGGCGTCATGAAATCCAGGGGATATCGACCCGAATCCACCCGATCCCTGGCATTGACCGGCCAATGGTCCGGGAAACGGGGCATGGTCGCATCCGCCCAACCGGGCTGGAAATGGAACCTGCCATCCTCCTGCGGAAAACCCTCCCGAAAATACTGCTTCGCCTCGGTCGGAGCCCGATCCAGCCAGCGCCCAGGCCAATCCACCCGCCGGGGAAGCCCGGAGGCCTCGAGTACTTGTTCCACAAAGACACCCGCATCCCACTGAAACGGCGGCTCATCGAAACCCAGGCGACGGGCGAGGGCATTGACCGTATCGTTATTGCTCCGCGCCTCGCCGACCGGCTCCAGGAGCTTCCCGGCATGCTGAAGGGTGTACTGTCCGTAGGATTTGTAGAGATCCTCATGTTCGAGAAAGGAGGTCGCCGGAAGAACCAGATCAGCCAGACGCGCGGTATCGCTCATCACCAGCTCATGAACCACGGTGAAGAGATCTTCCCGCCGCAATCCCTTCCAAACCCGACCGAGATCCGGGGCCGACCCCGCCGGATTGGCATGGAAGACCAACAGGGCATGAATCCCCGGGGTCGGCGCCTCGTCCGTCAACAAGGCCCCGAGGCGACTCATGTCGAGGATCCGGGTCCGTTCCTGCCTCCACCGGCTCTGGATGACCGGCTCACTGACGACGCCAAAGGCATCCCCCGTGGCGAAGAGGGCCCCCCCTCCCCGCCTCCAGGCACCGGTCAGGGCCGGCAGGCAGGAGACGGCATGCAGATTGACGGCGCCGTTGCGGTGCCGACTCATCCCCAGTCCGATGCGGATGAACGGACGCTTGGCCCTCCCATAAAGATGCGCAAACCGGCGGATGTCGGCCTCGGGGACACCACAGAGGAGCGCCGCCCAGGCGGGGGTGCGCGACTCCAGGTGGTGGCGCAAGGCATCGGAATAGTCGGTCCATTGCGCCAGGTACGCCGTATCGGCATACCCTTCGACGAGCAGAAGATGCAGAAGCGCCACGGCCAAGGCCCCATCCGTCCCGGGCCGGGGAGAGAGGTGCAGGTCGGCTTGACGTGCCGTCCGATTGCGATAAGGATCGACCACCACCAGAGGCGCCCCCCGTCGGCGGGCCTCGGTGACGAATCCCATGAGCTGGAGATGGGTGGAGACGGCGTTGATTCCCCAAAGAACCGGCAGATCGCTGTCGGCAATCGCGGCGGGATTCGGCCCCCAGGCCTTGCCCACCCCGGCCAACCAGCCGGCCTCGGCGATGTTGTAGCAGATGTTCTTCTCCAGGCGCGAATAACCGGCCCGGTGCGTCAGGCGCTCGGGGGCATTGCGTTGCACCACCCCCATGGTGCCCCCATAATGGTAGGGGAAGACGGCCTCGGCGCCATGCCGTCGCGTCACCTCCAACAACCCGGCGGCAATGCGGTCCAGGGCCTCGTCCCAGGTGATCTCCCGAAAGTGACCACTCCCCTTGGGGCCGCTCCGGAGAAGGGGGCGGGTGAGCCTTTCCCCTTCCAGAAACCGGTGATAATTGGCAACCTTGCTGCAGATCACCCCCCGGGTGAAGGGATGGCTCGGGTCACCGGTCAGCTTGAGCAGGCGCCCATCGGCGATGGTGGCGATCAGGGCACAGGCACTGGGACAATCCAGGGGACAGGTCGTGGGAAATTCCCGGAGTGCCATGGTCGACTCCTCCAAAGGATCGGCTTCAACAGAACCTCAGCCCGGGGATTCTGGCGCAAACGTCGGGAGAAGGCCATGAACGCGCAGGAAGTCGCGGAACTTTTCTCGGCACTGGAACGAGCAAATCCCGCACCCGCGAGCGAACTCCGGTACGGTAACCCCTTCGAACTGTTGGTCGCGGTGGTCCTCTCGGCCCAATCCACCGATGTCGGGGTCAACAGGGTAACCCCCGCTCTCTTCCGGGCAGCGCCGAATCCGGCAGCCCTCGCCTCCCTGGGAGAGGCGGCGATCCGGGATCATATCCGCTCCCTCGGGCTGTTCAACACCAAGGCACGCAACCTGGCAAACCTGGCCACCATGTTGGTGGATCGGTTCGGAGGCGAGGTCCCCAACAGTCGGGAGGCCCTGGAGTCGCTGCCTGGAGTCGGACGCAAAAGCGCCAACGTGGTCCTGAACGTGGCCTTCGGTCAGGAGACCCTGGCGGTGGACACCCATGTCTTTCGGGTGGCCAACCGCACCGGGCTGGCGGAGGGCAAGAGCCCCGAGGCTGTCGAGAAAGCCCTGCTGGCGATCATTCCCCCACCATTTCGGAGAAATGCCCACCACTGGCTGGTCCTCCACGGGCGTCACGTCTGCCGGGCACGCCAGCCCCGCTGCGCGGAATGCGTCATCGCAACTTGGTGCCAAAGCGCCCCTCCCCCTTGCGACGACAGGGCCGGATCAGCTCAAGATGTATAACCATTGCCATAAAAGTCTTAGATGTGTTATCCTGATCGCTAGTATCCTCAATGTCGAGACGGGAGAGGCCGGCGATCATGGAGAAAAAATTTCATACCAAACAAGAACTTGGGGCCTGGCAGATGGGGGGAGATGCCAACGGTGGCAAGATCGGCTTCAAGCTGTTTTTCCCAAAAGGCTTCCCCACCGGCATCACCAAGATAAAGGTTGCCGGAGACTTCCAGAATCACATGGGACAGACGGATTGGGATTTCAATAATGGCCCAGAGATGGTTAAGAAAACCATTCCAGATGGTATTTTCTACAGCTTCGAGACACCTTCTCTGCCAGCAGGATTTTACCAGTACAAATACATGGCCTGGTTCGAAAACGGGGAGTCGCGTCACCTCAGCGACCCCTGCACCCGTTACAGCGGCACGGAAAACCAAAATGCGGCCGTCGTCATCGGCGGCAGTCAGCCGGGTGATAATCCCATCGCCGGCCTTGCCGACCGCAAGCCCCTTCGGGATCTCGTCATCTACGAGATGAACATCGACGATTTCACCGCCGACTTTCGCGAATGCCGTGCCCCCCTGGACGCCGTCCGGGACAAACTCGGACATCTCGTGAGCCTGGGCATCAACGCCATTCTCTTCATGCCCTGGACCGCGTGGAAGGATCGCCATTTCGACTGGGGATACGAACCGCTCCAATTTTTCGCGGTGGAGTATCGCCTTGCCAATGATCCCCTGAAGCCAACCGAGAAGATCTCCTGGCTCAAAAAGTTGATCAGCGCCTGCCACGAAAAAGGTATCCATGTCATCATGGACGGGGTATTCAATCATGTCTCCGAATACTTTCCGTACCGGGATATGTATCAAGACAGGGACAGATGCCCCTATATCGGCGTCTACGATAAAGAGTTTGGTACACTCAAGGATCTTAACTACAACAATGCCTGTACTCAAGACTTTATCAGAGACGTCTGCCTCTATTGGATAGACGAGTTCAAGATCGACGGGATCCGTTTCGACAACACCACGAACTTCCAGATTCCCAATGACCCGGGCCATGGAGTCGAAAGACTCATGGCCGAGATCCATGATCACGTCACCCAGAACGGCATCCACAATTTCTCCATGACCATAGAACATCTCGACGAGAGCGCCGTCTCGGTGGTTCGTGGAACCCGGGCCACCAGTTACTGGGATGACGCCATTCTCCACGCCTGCTTTCACCACCTGTGGGAATACAAATTGCAGCCGACGGCTTTGAACGCCCTGAACACCAACAGATGGATGGGCGACTTTGCCAAGGTCCCCACAACGTATCTCAGCAACCACGACCATTCCCATGTCTGTTGGCAGGCCGGAGCCAGAAACAACAACGGGGGCATCCTCTGGTATCGGACCCAGCCCTGGGCCATCGCCCTGTTCACCGCCCCCGGAGCGCCAATGCTCCAGAACGGGCAGGAGTTCGCAGAGGATCACTGGGTGCCGGACAACGATGAAGGCAGCAGGCGGAGGATCCACTCCCGCCCCCTTTACTGGCGGAAACTGGAAGACCGATTCGGGGAAAAATCGTTCTGGCTCTATCGGAAGTTGATCGCCATGCGCCATCAGTATCCGGCGTTGCGCGGGAACTATTTCTATCCGGATCTCTGGAATGAATCGCAACAAACCTTCGATTCCGACGGATATGGTATCGATGTCAAGCGCCAGCTCATGATCTACCGCCGGGAGGGTTGGAAGCCAGATGGCGGTGGATACCAGAAATTCATGATCGTCCTCAACTTCAGCCTGGAACAAACAGAGATCGATGTGCCGTTTCCACATACGGGGAAATGGCGGGAATTGATGGAGGAGAGAGACGTTTACCCCAACGCAGGTTTTACCCGGGTTACCATTGGCGGCAACTGGGGGCACGTTTACGTGGACAACCCTTGACAGACCGTTGAAAAGTCCATGGATGGACTTTTTCAACAGTCTCGTAAGGGTATCGTCCGATCATTTCGGGGGTTTCGCCCCCGAACACACCGAGGGGGCAGGCGGAGCCTCCCCCTCGGGCTCCTCCAATCACTTCTGATATTATCTTTCTTCATCGATTTTTCGTTCGGAATTGGGAGGGGAATGCCCGATTTCAGCCTTTCCCGCCAATTTCAACCGGCCGATTCTCCTGCCAAACCTCCATCACCCTGGCAGGCAGATCCGCCAGGGGGGCATCCTTGCGGATATAAGCCTTGGCACCGGCCAGAAGGCAATCATCCCAGATGGCCGATTGTTGGATCGAGGTCAGCATAACGACAACGGCATTGTCGTTTCTGCCGAGGATGGCCTTGAGGGTCCGGATACCATCCATTACCGGCATCTCGATGTCCAATAAAGTGAGGTCAGGTTTCAAGGCAAGATATTTTTCAAGCCCGATATCCCCCTGATTCGCCTCTCCGACGACATTGAATCCGGCCCCCTCCAGAGCGGTCGAGAAAAGCATGCGCAAATTGTCGTCATCGTCCACGAGAAGCAGACTCGGAAACCCGGCGGTCGTCATGTATGTCTCCTTGATAAGATCGGGTCGGGATGGGGCTTCGCGATCATACCGGGGAATCCCTCGGAAAGGAAACCGTGAAGACGCTCCCTTTGCCGACCTCACTGGCGACCTGAACGGTCCCACCGTGAGCCTCGACGATTTTCTTGACTATGGAGAGCCCCAGCCCGGTACTCCGTTCGTTTCCGGTCGGTTTCGCGCTCAAACGCTGGAACGTGCCGAACATCCTTCCCAATTCCTCTTCGGGAAGACCAGGCCCCTGATCGGCCACGATCACCTCCAACCAATCGCCCGTTGCCCGCGTGCCGAGATGGATGACCGTCCCGGGACGGGAGAACTTGACGGCATTGGTCAGGAGGTTATCCACCACCTGTCCCATGCGCCCCGAATCACACCGGCAATCGGGCAAATCCCCCGTCTCGACCTCCAGGACAATCCCTTTTTCCCGGGCGCTGAAACCAACCAACTCGGCACGCTCCCGGACCAATCGGGAGAGGTTGTCCCGCTCCAAGGTCAATTCAAAATGGCCACTCTCGATGGCCGATACGTCGAGAAGATCGTTCACCAGGGTCAGCATCTGCTGACTCACCTGGTGAATGCTCCGCAGAAACTGTCGCTGTTTTTCCTCCGACAGCCGCATCGGCTGCAGCAACAACTCGCTCATACCGCGAATCGATACCAGGGGATTGCGCAAATCATGGGCGGCCATTCCCAGAAACCGGTTCTTGACCTGATTCAACTCCAACAATTCCCGGTTCTGTTCCCTTTGAACCTCCATCGAGCGCCTCAAGGCCAGATGTGTCTTGATCCGCGCCCGAACGATGGGGGGGGATATGGGCTTCCCGATATAATCCACAGCTCCCAATGCGAACCCCCTGGTCTCGTCATCCACCTCACTCTTCGAGGTGATGAAAATGACCGGGATCTCACATGTCGCCTCACTCTCCTTCAAACAACGGCAAACTTCGTAACCATCCATGCCCGGCATGACAACATCGAGCAGGATCAGGTCGGGCGCCGGCACCCCCCGAGCCGCCCTCAAAGCCTGCTCACCGTTCCGGGCCACCATGATTTTGTACGTCGGCCTGATCGCCTCGACGAGAACATCAATCAGGATCCGCTCGTCGTCGACGATCAGCACCCGTGGGCATTCGCCGGTCATTTGCTCTCAAGGGCCGAACACGCCTCCCCCCCCTCGGAGCCACGGCACTCCAGGTGAATGGCACAGCACCGGTTCCGCCCCTGGTGTTTGGCCTCGTATAACATACGGTCCGCAGCTTCCTGCAATGCCTCCGCCCCGACACCTGCCCGGGGAACCGTCGTTGCCGCTCCCAGACTGACCGTCACACAGGGGGCTACGGTCGAGCGAACATGCGGCAACCGCAATGATTCAACCGCCAGCCGCAATTGCTCACCAACACGCTTGGCTCCCTCCCAATCCGTCTGCGGCAGCACCGCCACGAACTCCTCCCCACCATATCGCGCCACAAAATCCGCCGGTCGGCTCAGAGCCGCCGTCAGCGCCCGCGCCACCCGTTGCAGACAAAGATCCCCACCCGAGTGCCCATAGTGATCGTTGTACTGCTTGAACATATCCACATCGATCATGATCAGGGAAAGCGACTCCCCCATCCGCAGAGCGCGGGCCCACTCCTGCTGCCGGGTCATATCGAAATGTCGACGATTGGGTATCTCGGTGAGACCATCCAGAGAGGCCGTCCGTTCCAGAAGGTCCATCTTGCGCTTCAACCCAAGATGGGTTCGAACCCGGGCCTGAACGATGGCAGCGTGAAACGGCTTGAAAATATAGTCCACCGCGCCAAGTGCCAGTCCCTGCGCCTCCGAGGAGACATCGTTGCGGGAGGTCAGGAAAATCACCGGTATGCTCCGGGTAAGCGCCTCCTCCTTGAGACGTCGGCAAACCTCATAACCATCCATCCCGGGCATCGTGATGTCCAATAGCACCAGGTCCGGCATCTTTCCCGACTGAACGGCCCGCAATGCCTGCTCTCCGTTCTTGGCAACCACGATCTTGTATTCGGATTTGAAGAGACCAACCAAAGATTCAACGTTGAAAATTTCATCATCAACGATCAGAATTTTTTCCTGTTGTTCCATCTCGACCCCCAGTTTTCGACAGGCGAATGCCGGCTCAAACCTGCCCGTCTTCAGGCCCTTGCGGCTTCAATCGCTGCCGCAAAGAGGCCAACGTCTCCCTCGCCTCATCAAAATCGAACGCCCTGACCTGATTCCTCAAGATGGCAACCAATGGCGCACACTCCCCCTGGTCAAGATGACGCGCCAACGCCTCGGTCGATTCCTCGGCATCCGGGTCCCGTTCCATCAGTAACCGTTCCAATTCCTGAAAGAGGGGAGTCACCATCTCCAGATCGGAAACACCACCCACCGGTGGCGAGGTGGGGGAAATCAAGGGAACCGGCCTGGACCCGGCCCAGGACGACAAACCGGCGACAATCGGCTCCAGCTCCCGGGTCAGGTCAAGGGACAGTTCACGCAACCGGCCCAGTTCACCGTCCTTGAATGCACTGTCCAGCCTCTCCGCTGCCTGCTGCAACAGGGTGGCGCCCAGGGACCCGGCGATTCCCTTCATGGAATGAGCCATCCGGTGGGCAAGAACCCTATCGCCCCTGTCCAAGGCCCCCACCAGGCGCTCGCCATCGCCGGCATGTTCCTGGAGGAAGAGTACCAACAACCTGCCCAGCAGGGCGCGATTGCCCCCAACGTGCGCCAACGCCGCTTCCAAGGACACCCCTGGCAGATGCGCGGGAAGCTCCCCGAGGTCAGGAAACGGCAAGGCATCGACAGGCTGACCCGGCAAGGGCGGCGGGGAGCCTCCCGTCTCGACCCGGGAAAAGACCGACTCTTCCGGCGGGCGGCAAACAATCCACTCCCCCAACGCCGCATACAACCTCTCCGGATCGATCGGCTTGGAGACGAAGCCGTCCATGCCCGCCTCGTGGGCCTGGGCACGACTCCCGGCCTGGGCGTTGGCCGTCATCGCCAGAATCGGCGGGTGCCGCGCAAACCGCCGGTCGGCACGAATCTTCCGGGTCGCGGTAAAGCCGTCCATGACCGGCATCTGCACGTCCATGAGGATCGCATCGTAGACACCGTCTTCCAGCTTGTCGATGGCCTCCTGGCCGTTCCAGGCGCAATCGACGACAACGCCGACGTGGCGCAAAAGCCCGGTGGCCACCTCCTGGTTGAAGGCGTTGTCCTCCACCAGCAGAACGCGGGCCCCCCTCAGGGCAGCCAGGTCGGCGCCCGGAGAGGCCTTCCCCTCCCGAACCGCCCCAGCAGGAGGCAGGAAACACGACCCATCGCCGGCAACCCCCAAAGACATTTCGACAGTGAAGAAAAATGTGCTGCCCTTGCCGGGTTCGCTCTCCACCCAAATGCGTCCCCCCATCCCATCCACCAACTGCTTGCATATGGCCAATCCAAGACCGGTGCCGCCATACCTCCGCGTGATGGAAGGATCCGCCTGGGAAAATGCCTGAAACAACCGGCGCTTCTCGGACTCGGTCATCCCGATACCGCTGTCCCGCACCGAACACTCCAGGATCACCCGGTCCCCACGAAGGGATTGCAAACGAATGAAGGTCTCCACCTCCCCCGACTCGGTGAATTTGACGGCATTGTTCACCAGGTTAATCAAAATCTGTCCCAGGCGGTTCGGATCACCCATCAGGTTCGCGGGAATCTCCGGCTGCCGGCGGAACGTCAGCGGCACCCCCTTCTCCTGGGCCTTCACCTCCGTCACCGTCGCCACATTCTCCAGAACCCTGTCCAGATCGAGGGGAATGCTCTCCAATGTCAACCTGCCCGCCTCCATCTTGGACATGTCCAACAGGTCGTTGATCAAACCGAGCAGCGACTTGCTGGCCACCTTCACCTTGTCCAGATAATCCCGCTGCCTGGCAGTCATCCCAGTCCGAAGACAGAGTTCCGTCAACCCCAGGATGGCGTTCAACGGCGTCCGGAGCTCGTGGCTGACATTGGCTATGAAGGCACTCTTGGCCTGCACCAAATGTCGCTCTTTCTCCGCCACAAAAAGGTTCGGAATGATGACGCTCATCAACAATACGACCATTGACAGAATAGGATAGATCGGATCAAACAACAAATGCTTCTCGACAAACAGATATGAGGCAAGGATCAATATCCCGCATGCCAACAGGGTATTCAGAATCAACAGGGGCAGAACGCGCGAATGGCGCCTCAGAACACGCGAGAACAACCATGCCATCACCAACAATCCGACAACAATCGGACTTTCCCAGCCAAAACGCAACAAATAATCCCCGAGAATCAACTGTTCCACCAGTTGAACATGCAGTTCGACGCCGGGTATCACCTCCCCAAGGGGAGTAAAGACCCGATCCCCCATTCCCTCCGAGGTGGTACCGACAAAGACGATGTGATCTTTGATCAAAACCGGATCGACGACACCATGCAGCACGTCCTTCGCAGACAGATAACGCCCAAGATTCAAAGGACGGTAATAAAGCCAGATCTCCCCCCTTGGAGAGGTGTAATGAAGCGCCTTGCCGAAAACGATCCCGGCCAACCCAGGGTTCAGGTGTTCCACACCCTGGCGGGCATCCAACTGCAGGTTTTCCGTTCCCTCGTAGACGCGCAGCGCTTCCAATCCCAGAACAGGATAGAGGCCGTTGCCGACGCGGTAGATCAAGGTTTGTCGGCGCAGCACACCGTCGTCATCGCTCTGTTCCTGAGTGATGGCGCCATTGCCGCTGGCGGCATGCTCGAACAACGGCAACGAGGCCAGACCGCCCGTGAAGGCCGCAAAGACCTCACGGGTGTCTTCGCCAACGGTAATGAACTTCGCCTTCTCGAGGGGAAGACGCGAGACCTCGGTGAGATTCTCCAAGGTAAAACCAATCACGGTAGGTGATCGAGCCAGGGCCTCGGCAAGGATCTGGTCGTGGTCAGGCATGCTCTTGAGGGTCGCGGTCCATTCCGGGTGATCCGGCCACAAGGCGGCCAGGCCGGCAGGCGAGGTGCGATCCGGTTCTACCAGCAGCAGGTTGAGGACAACGACCGCCGCTCCCATCTGGTGCAGATGGTCGACCAACTCGGCGATCCGCATGCGCGGCCAGGGCCATTGGCCAACAGCTTTCAGGCTCGCCTCGTCGATGGCGACCACGCGCAGGGGAAGTTCCTCCGTATACGCCCTGGGAACGAACTGTTGCATCCGATCAAAAGCCGAATTGCGGATTGCCTGCCTCGGGGCCGGATTGAACAGCTGACCGGCCAACAGCACCATCAACACCAACAACGAGAATCCGGAGGAGAGCGATGGCCAGCGGCCCCTCCCTCCCCGGTCTCCGGCGGCTGCGCCCGACCTCACTCCCTCTCCACCAGGGGGGGCGGGTTGGTCACGAAAAAGGAAACGGGAGGCGGGCAAAGGCATCTTTCGGAAACCCGAACGGGAGGGGACCTGACAGACTGTCGAAAAGTCCATCCGTGGACTCCATCAACCCGGCAAAGGTGGAACCAGGCTTTACATTTCCTTTCAAATTCGACAGGTTAAACCGTCAAGTTGTACTTTTCCGGCCATCCTTGGCCGGCGCAGCCCGTTTGTCAACGGGCTGCCAAGACCCCTCTCAAGGACCGGGTGGCGGTGGCGGTGGCGGTGGCGGCAGTGATGGTGGCGGCGGCAACTGCTGACCCACTTCTCCCCCCAGATTGGAATGACCCGGAGGCGGCGGCATACCCCCTGCCGGAGCCGAATCCACCGCTCCCGCAGCGAAACCACCCCCCAAGGGCAAACCGAGGGGCATGCCGGAATCCAGTCCCAGGCCCGCAGGGTGTTGGCCTCTGCCACCGAGCGATCCCGCACCGGGCCCGGGCCCATCGGAACCCCCCTCCCCGGGAGCCCCCCCCCCCTCCGGCCCACCAGCGGCACCAGGGGGATGCCCCCCATCGACGCCGTCAGAACCCCGGGAAACACCGTCACCCTTGCCCCCATCCCTGCCTTCCGGCTCCGGTTTTGTCCCCACCGGAGGGACTTGACCCAAAGATCGCGGCTCCACAGCAACACGGGACAATTCCGGCAACTGGGCAAAACCCGCAACAATCGCGTTCTGGCCCGCCAGGACCGGAAGAACGCCGCCATCATTGCTGAGAAGAACCGTGCCTTCATCCACAGTAACGTGCAACCTTTGTCCAAGGTCGACGACAAACCGGGTCCCACGCACACCCAGGATGGCAAACTTGGTGCGCATTTGAAATTTGTCCTCTTCCTTGCCGATCCTGCCGGTAAGTGCCCGGAATTGACCGGCGATCAGGCTGAGAAACGATTTGTTGTCCGTCCTTCCTTCACTGGAAAATACATACTCGTCGATGGCAAAAGAAGAATTGGCATAAATCGACAGCAAACCCCCATCGGTAAAACGCAGTTGCGTTTCACCTTCCCCGGTCTGGACCCGATCACCGGAAAAGAGCTTCTCACCCAGCTTCAGGGAATGTGGTTCAGAAAGACCCTTGCGGACAACGAGGACCTCGCCCTGAAGAGCCAGGACCTTGGCAGCGAAATCCTTCTCTCCGGCACCCCAGCCGGGGACCGCCAGGACAACCGCCAGGAGCAGAACCAATATCCAGCTTGTCAAAACAGGAACACGGTGCCCGGGGACAATCCTGGCTTTGGTCATTGGCCGAAACTCCATTGCAAAGCCAGCGAAACGGTTGCCCGATCATAAGCATAAACGGCCAGGTTGGAATCGGCATGGAGCAGCGAGACCCTGGGAATCAAATGCCACTCCTTGTCCAGCGCGTAGTCCACCGAAAGAACCCCCTGGAATTGATTGTCGGTCCGAGAAAGAGAGTACAGATTATCCGGATCCGGATGATGACGGTATTCGTAGTTCAGGCTGCCGGAAACGGCAACGGCAGGGGCTGCCTGCACCCGGCCCCCAAGATTGGCACCAACAAAACCATATCCGATATAGGCCGGACCCGACTCATCCGGAGTTACCAGACCTCCGTACAAACCTTGAAAGTGTCCACTAAAAATCCCCCCAGACGCTCTCCGCAGGTGAGTCGTCCCGATCGCATAGCGTCTGGAGTCGCTGGTGTGGAAACCAGGGTAGGTGGTATCGAGGAACTGCACATGGGAATGCAGCGACTCACCCTCCCCCAGAACCCTGCTCCAGTTGATCTGTCCCCCCCAATAGTGCTGATAATGGGACCCACCCAGCCAATACCCCTGAAGAAACCCGACCGGAGTCACGGTATCCCGCCCGGACTGGAATGCCAGGCCACCGAAGGAGCTGCCATAAGTCTCCTCCCGATCTTCCCGGTATCGATTCAGGGAGTGGGAAACACTCACGCCACCGACCAGCGACCTGAGCGGACCCAGGCGATGGGAGGCGGTCACAACCCCACTCGTGGAGGTGACCCAATCATCCGCAGCCTCGGAACTGCCCAGAGATACGGGAACCGTGGCAGAGTAGGAGGGGATCAGATAGCCGCCATCACCGGGACCAGCAGTGACGTTGGTATCGCGGCCGAAAGCTGATTGCAAATGCCCTTGCAATCGGGTGTTCCCGAGAGGAGCCCCCCCCTCCGGGGGTTTGGGACGAATCATCTCCCGCCACTCGTCGACCAGGGCGGGAGGGAGACGATCGAAGTGGAGGGCGGCGGCTTCGGTTCGGGCCCGGGCAATCTCACCAAGACGGTGCAGGGTCATGGCCAGCATCAGTCGGGCAGTCTGGTCGCCGGGGGCATTCATCAAGACCCGCTCCAGCGGAAACAATGCCGCCCCGTAGTCCCGCAGGCGGAACAGGACCGATCCCAGCATCACGTCGAAGGCAGGCTCTCCCGCATGGTGTTCCTCCAGAGGCGAGAGAATGGCCAAGCTCTGGACATAATCACCGGCTTGAAGAGGAGCAGCGGCTGCTTGCCAGGGGAGAACTTCACTCCCCTCCAACCGACTCCCCCACCCAAGCGACACCCCGAACACGAACAGCAGGCATGCCCCTGCCCGAATACCTGCAGACCGTGTCATGAATGCCTCACAGAATGAACGCGAATCCCCGGACTATCCGAGGATGGCCTTTATACAGCACACTGCAGCCTATACGGAACGGTACATGGCCCCCAGGTGCATGATGCCGGGAAACATTAATTCGCCTTGCCCCCCTCCGGGTGGTGGTGGCGCCAATGGTCAACGAACCGAGCCGCCACCAACTCGTGCCCGGCCTGGTTGAAGTGCATATCGTTGGGAATATAGTATCCGAGGATATTGTCCCGATTCGTCGCCGCGTCGGTCGTCACCAACGCCCCGAAGAGGGAGAGAAAGTCCGCCCCCATCCCCCCCGCCCATTCCGCCCACGCCCCCTCCTGCCGCGATGGAATGTCGCGATAGTAGATCTGCCCCGGCCAGGGATACACCACCACTGTCAATGGTATGCCCCGCCCCCGGAGAAGCCGCGCCAACTCCTCCATGTTCTTCCGCATCACTTCAAGCCCGGGTTCACCGAATTCCCGATAGGCCTGATCATCGAAGGTCCAACGCCCCCGGGGGTAATCGATCACCGGGTTGTCCGCAGGCGTCGCCCCCGGCTTGACAAACTTCTGTCGCAGCTTGAACCAGCGCGGAACGCTGTAGAGAATGCTGTACTCTCGAAAGAACAGCTTCACCGACTCCAGAGTGATCCCGACCGGCGGCGGCGGAACCGCCTCCTCCGGCAAAGGGGGCGGTGCCAGCACCGCCGGTGGATAACGATAGATTTCGTCCCACGGATCGGAAATGTCCAGGAACACCACCAACTCGTCGATCTTCAAGCCGACCGTCTCAAGATAATGCCTCACCTTCGCCAAATAGAGCGACGGGGCATAGGAGGAAACCCCCGCATTCAGAACCTCCACCCCTTCCTCTTTCAACGCCTCTCCGATCCTCCCCACGAAGGTGTCTTCATGAGACATCCCCACGCCCTCGGTCACAGAATCCCCGATAAACAGAATCCGATACCGATCCGTCACCAATGGCACATCCACAGCCGCCCCGTCCTTGAACCCCAGCGCGTTGGTATGAACCGTGTAGGCGTACTCGCCCCACTGCGCCCGCATGCTTACCAGGGGCTTCAACCCATGATGAAATACCGGTGATCCGGAACGGTAGCGACGGTTGAGCCCCCGACCGAAGTCGACCCGGCTGTAATAGAAGGAGTCTCCGACCACCCAGCGGTAACAAGCCCCGAGGCCCAGGTCCAGCCCCACAAGGGCAACGATCACGATCCCCGTCAGGGTCCACCCGGGATGCCGGTGAAAAAAACGCCCCCCTCCATCCTTCGATTCCGGATCCCTTGCCATCGAACACTCCCTTCGTGCCCCATACGAGACTGTTGAAAAAGTCCATCCATGGACTTTTTCAACCCGGAAAGGCAAAACGTGGTTTTGCCTTTCCTTCCAAATTCAACGGGTTACACCATCCCGTTGAATTTGGCCGGCCATCCCTGGCCGGCGCAGCCCGTTTATCAACGGGCTGATACACGCGAACGGGCCGCACAAAGCGACCCGTTCGCCAGTCCCCCTCCAAACCTCAACTCTCTACCCGAGGAGAAAACGCTCCACCTCCAGGGCCGCCATGCACCCCGTCCCCGCCGCCGTCACTGCCTGGCGATAGATCCGGTCCTGCACATCCCCCGCTGCGAAAACTCCGGGGATGCTGGTCGCCGTCGATCCTGGTCGGGTGATCAGATAACCCTCCTTGTCCAACTCCAGCTGCCCGGCAAATATCCCCGTGTTGGGCGAATGACCGATCGCTACGAAAACCCCATGGACCGTAATGTCGCGCACCGCCCCATTCTTCACGTTACGCACCCGGACCGCAGTCACCCCCCCGGCCTTGGGATCCCCGAGGATTTCCTCCACCACCGAATCCCATACCGGCTCCACCTTCGGGTGCGCCAGCAATTTGGTCTGGAGGATCCGCTCCGCCCGCAAGGAGTCCCGGCGGTGGATCAGCGTCACTTTGGAAACAAAATTGGTCAGAAACAGCGCCTCCTCCACCGCCGCATTCCCCCCACCCACCACCGCCACCTCCCGATCACGATAGAAAAATCCATCGCAGGTGGCACACGCCGATACCCCGAATCCATTCAATCGCTTCTCCGACTCCAATCCCAACCACCGTGCCGATGCCCCCGTCGCAATGATCAAGGCGTCGCAGGTGTAGACATCCCCGGAGTCGCAGACCACCCGAAACGGTCGACTGCCCAGCGCCACCTCGGTCACCGTGTCAAAAACAACCCGCGTCTCGAACCGCTCCGCCTGGGCCTTCATCCGCTCCATCAACTCCGGCCCCTGGATGCCGTTTTCAAAACCTGGAAAATTGTCCACTTCGGTGGTAATGGTCAACTGGCCCCCGGGCTGCATACCCTGGATCAGGACCGGTTTCAGGTTGGCCCGAGCCGTGTATATGGCCGCAGTATATCCGGCTGGCCCGGAACCCAAAATGACAACCTTATGATGGCCTGGCTCCGACATGTGCATTCTCTCCCGCAGTCCGCAGAGGTTGAAAGGGAACGGGGCAAACATAACCCAGCACCCCGGGGGCAGGAAGGAATTGCATTCCCCGCCACAAAATGAGAGTCAATCTGGTCCGATCCCCTCCCGGAACCTTGCGTCCCTGACTGTGGACGCTATCCTCCCCGGAGTGAATGGGTTCGCCCAAACCGGCAAGGTCCGCTAATGCATGGCATCATCTTTTTGGCACTTCAGGATTTTCTCGAAGAACGCCTGGGACCTGATACCTGGCCAAGGGTCCTTGCCGCCTCCGACCTCTTCGAGCGTGAATATTTCTCCGATGGAACCTACCCGGATGCCGAGGCGGAGTCCATTCTGAATTCGGGCGCCATGGCCCTCTCCATCAGCCGTGAGGATCTCCTCTTCCAGTTGGGGGAACACATGTCCCCCGGTCTCCTGGAAATGGGCCACTCCGTGGGTCTCGTCCGCGATGGCTGGACCAGCATGGATATCCTGGAAAATCTGCGGAATATCTTCGAAGGCTTCGTCTCCCTCAACCCGGGGATGTCTTTCCCCGACATCCGCACCCTGCGCATCAAACACGGCGAGGTCGCCCTCGCCTACATGTCAAAGAGACGAATGTGTTCCCTCATCAAGGGAATCGTCCAGGGAATGGGGCACCATTTCAGTCAACCCATCGCCCACACCGAACCGGTTTGTATGCTGCGGGAGGCGCATCTTTGCCGGATGTCCTTCTACCTCAACGACCCAAGCCTCCTCAGATATGTCGATATCCAACGGGAATTCGGTCTGATCCACGAACGCATCCAGGAGATCTCCTTCTTCAATCAATTCAAGGGGATCTCCATCAGTAACAAAGGACTCGTCCTGCGCTTCACCAAGGAGGAGGTCCTCGTGCAGGTCAACCGGGACCAGCTTATGGCCATGAAACTCGAGGGAGGAACCTACATAGATGCCCCACACCTCAGGCTTGGGTTGGAAGCCAAAGTCAAAGAGGTGGATTTCCGTCAAGGAACTGTCGTCCTTCACCGCATCACCCTGGCCGACGGCGCCCTCGGGCAACGCGAACACTCCCGAATCGAGCCGGGCGAACCCATCGAGGTCGATCTCCAGGTCGAGGGCAGGCCCTACCACGGCACCCTCCTCAATCTCTCGCCCGGCGGCGTCTCCATCACCCTCGACGACTCCACCGGCCTCGACGAGATGATGCTCTTCGCACACGCCTGGGTCCGCTTCGCCATTCCCCTCAAGTGGGTCGAAACGGGCGATACCCTTGAACTCGGCCCCCCGCACATCGAAATCGATGGCAATCTCCTCAATGTCGGCACCCTGGGCAACAGCAGCGGTGTTGCCCGCATCCTCTTCGCCAAACTCTCCCCCCGCGATCAGAACATGATCGAACAGTATATGAACAAACGCCACGACGAAGTCATCCCCGAATTGAAGGCCATGGTTGCTGCTGCCCAGGCCACATGATCTCCGGAGGAGTGTTATCTTTCGGCCAGCTACGCTCTTTTCTGCCCCGGGAGGCCATACCCGATATCGCCTCACCCTCCGAATTCAACGGCTTGTCACCCCCCGTTTTTCTCCGAAAACAAAAAAATTGGAATCAATTTTGCGTGCTGGAGGGCTAAGGGTCAGAATTCCGGCGTCGGCCAGCCAATCGGTCGCGAACAGTCCGGTGCGGCGCTGCAACCTGGCCATCACCGGGAGAGTCGGAAGGGATCTCCCGGGGGCAAGGTCCGAAAGGGCAAAGGCGGGGCACCTACGAAAGGGAAGGAGCCAGCAGTGAGACGGGCTGTCCAACCAGTCAAAAATACAGGCAAAACCGATACCGGCAGAGCCGGCAGACTCGCCGTCAGAGTCTTGGCTGCCGTCTACGTCGGCGGAGCCTACGGCCTGATCCTCATCTCCCTGATCCAGGCGATCATCCTGGTGCAATGGTTGCAGCGCTGACCACACCCGGACAAACCATCGACCCAGTCCGTCAGCAGCCTTCTCCGACCCGACCAGGGGAGTTCCCGGCCCTGCGCCTCCCCCTCCGCGCCCAACGGGTCACACCCCACGGGCAGCGTCAGGGCGGGCAGTCGTCAAGGAAGTAAGAAGAGCATAAAGCGTCTCACAGCGGGGAGTCGCCACCCCCAGACGCCTCGCCGCGCTCACAAGATTGCCCAAAATCGCCTCAACCTCCAGGGATCGACCATTCTCCCAGTCCAGCAACATGCTCGTCCGATAGGGTTGCATTCGCATCGTGTCCTCCAGATTTTTCGCGATCACCCCCTCCGGCAGACGATGCCCTGCCGACGCCGCCACATCAACCACCTCCGCCATCACCGCCTCCACCAGCTGACGTATCTCCCGATCCGCCATGATCGCGGTCGTCGTCATCCCCCCGGACAGCACCGAAATCGGGTTGAACGCCGCATTCCATACCAGCTTTCGCCATCGCTCCAAGGCAATGTCATCGGTCACGACGCAGGGAATGCCAGCTTTCCGGAAGCAGGCGGCAAGACGCTCCGCCGCCGGTGAAAGTCCGGATGGATACCGCCCCAATACCACCCGCCCATGGCAAAGATGCGCAATCCGCCCAGGCGCCAGGCGACTCAAACAGACAAAAGCCAAACCACTGACAATCTCATTGTCGGGAAATGCCCGCGCAACCGGCCCCTCAATCTCGATACCATTTTGCAACATCACGATCACCGTCCCCGGTCCGACCGCCGGTGCAATCACCGCCGCCGTATCGATCAAGGGAAGAACTTTGGTCGCAACCAGGATATAATCGGCCCGCTCGGTCGCGTCGGCCACCTGTTCCCAAACCCGGTGTGGGGTGAAATGAAAGTCGCCATGGATGCTCTCCACCCGGATTCCCGCGCGTACCACCTCCTGAAAATCGGAGCGGTGAACGGTACTCACCCGGGCGCCGCCCTGAGCCAGTTTCGCCGAATAGAACCCCCCCACCGCCCCCGCACCGACCGTCAACACCCGCAAGGGGGGAGGACCTCCCTCTCCCGGCCCCGGTTCCATTGAATCAGTCATGACCCACCAACCCCACTTTTCCGGAGATCCTGAACCCATGAGAAACTCTGCCGCAATCCGCCTCGGCCTCGCCTGCCTCCTCCTCACCGCCGCCATCCCCGGCGCCAGGGCGGAGGAACCCTCCCCGGGCCAGCTCCTCCACGACAAGAGCTGCCTCACCGAGTGCCATGCAAGCCGGGCCGGCGGCAAAGCCAACGACCTCTACAACCGCCCCAACCGACTGAGCTCCCTGGAAAAACTGGAAGCCCAGGTGGCCACCTGCAATCAAAACATCGTCAAGCCCAAGTGGTGGCCGGAAGATGAGGCCAAGGTCGTCGGCTATCTTAACGACACCTTCTACCACTTCAAGAAATAGCTCCCCAACCATTACCCCGGAATCCGGCGGATCGCCTCCTCAAGAATGGAGACATCCGCCGCTCTCCACCAGCCACTCGTGAAACCGCCTTGCCCGCTCGCGGTGAGCATAGCGTCGGACCAGGAGATTCATCCGCGCCACCCGCTCCCCGCGCTCCGGGGAAAAGACCGCCGCTCCAATGGCCCCGGCAAACCCTTCGTCCGTCGCCGCCGCCAAGAAAACCGTATCCTCTCCCGTGATACCCCGCACGGTCGGAAAATCGACCGCCACAACCGGAATCGCCGTCGCCATCGCCTCGAAGAGCTTCATCGGACTGGTGAACAGACGCGAACGCAGATTCTCCCCCAACGGCAGTGCCAGCACCGAGGAGCCGTCCAACACCTCGGCCACCAGCCGGCGCGGCGAGACGAAACCACGATAATCCACCCGTCCCTCCAGCCCATAACGAGCGGTCAGTTCCGCCACATACCCGTCGCTCGCCGCGTCACCCTTGCCACCGGCAATGCGCAGATGAAAACGGGAATCCAGGAGCGCCAGCGACCGAAACAGCAACTCGACATTCTTCCAGGCAACGAACTGCCCGGTATAGGTCACCACGAACGGCCCTTCCGCCTTCACCTCCGGGGCGCGGGCAGAGGCGAATCTCTCCGGATCGACCCCATTGGGAAGGACCACATATCCCGGATGGCGCGGGAACTCCGTGCAAAGCGTCCCCTCCTGGGAATAATTGGTCAGGACCAGTCCGCCGCACCGCTCCAGGATACGAGCATGATTCACCTTGATGGCCGCCGGATCCCCCCCTTTTTTCTGCGGCAACAGGTGTGGAAATCCATCCTCGTGAATCTCCATGAGGGTGCGACACCCCCTCCCCCCCCTCCCCAGGAGAGGAAGCAGGCGTTGTACCTCGGCCTCCTTGGAAAAATTGCGGGTCACCAGGAGCTTTTGCGGCGAAGGATCGCGCCAAAACATCCACAGCAGCCGCGCCTTCAGGGCTCCCCGCCAGCGGCAGAGCTTGCCCCGTCGCACCAGGAGGCGCACCCGGGCAGCGCCGATGACCTCTCGAACTTCCTGAAAGGCCATCGAATCTTCATAGGTCCCGTAGAAAATGACCTCGTATCCGTGGGCCGCCAGGTGGACATAGTCGTGGATCGCCTGGATCGTCATGGCGGAGCGAAAATGAAACTCGAAGGGATGGTAATAATAAACCCTCAATTTCCCCTCCGCCGGCAGCCCCCGGAAAACCCTGTCCGTCGATCAATGGACCTCTAGCCGATCCGAATCAGGATCTTGCCGAACGCCTCGCCGGCTTCCAGCGCCGCGTGCGCCGCCGGAACCTCGTCGAAGGAATAGCGCCGCTCATGAATCAGGGGCCGGAGCTTCCCCGCATCCACCAGCTCGGAAACGCGGCGCAGGATCTCCCCATGGCGCTCCCGGCCCCGACCCGTCAAGAGCGGCAGCAGCATGAAGACCACATGCAGAGACAACCCCTTGGCATGGAGCGGGCTCAAATCGTGGGTCGAACGGGCAACACAGGTCACCACCGTCCCCCCCGCGCGAGCCGCCTGAAACGATCCGTCGAGATTGCCCATGCCAACGGTATCGAAAACAACATCGAACCCCTGCCCCCCCGTGAGGGCTTCGACATAATCCGCGACGCTCGTGGTCCGGTAGTCGATCACCCGGTCGGCCCCCAGCGCCAACGCCGCCTCGCCCGGGGGACGAGGTCTTTGGCTGCGCTGGAGGGGTTCGTGGCAGTGGTGGG